>DASZMJ010000322.1:0-9742 GCA_035551935.1 Isosphaeraceae bacterium | reverse complement strand
CGTTGGATCCAGCGGGTCAGGCGAGGTCCGGGTCGGGCGGCGGCTTGCGGGAATGGCGGAGATGGCTGTGGTCGAAGCCGTAGCCGAAGTAGATGGCCAGGCCGATGGACATCCAGATGAGGAGGCGGAGCCAGGTGTCGCGGGGGAGGGTGTACATCAGGAGCACGCAGGTGAGGACGCCGAGCGGGGCGGTCAGCCAGACGGCGGGGGTCACGAAGGCGCGGGGGAGGTCGGGCTGGGTGATCCGGAGGGTCAACACGCCGGCGCTGACGACGGCGAAGGCGAAGAGGGTGCCGATCGAGACCAGCTCGCCGACGACGTGCATCGGCACCAGGCCCGCGGCGACCGTCGCGGCCAGGCCGGTGACGATCGTCGTGATGTGCGGCGTCCGGAACCTCGGGTGGATGTGGGCGGCGAACGGCGGCAGGAGGCCGTCCTTGGCCATCGCGTAGAAGATCCGCGGCTGGCCGTACAACGAGACGAGGATCACAGAGCTGAGGCCCAACAGCGCCCCGACCTTCGCCGCGAACGAGAGCCAGCGGAAGCCGATCCGGTCGACCCCGACGGCGATCGGGTCGGGCACGTCGAGGGCGCGATAGGGGACGATGCCCGTCAGGACGAACGAGACGGCCATGTACAGGATCGTGCAGATGAGGAGCGTGCCGAGGATGCCGATCGGCATGTCGCGCTGCGGGTTCTTGGTCTCCTGGGCGGCGGTGGAGACCGAGTCGAAGCCGATGTAGGCGAAGAAGACGACCCCGGCGGCGCGGCAGACGCCGGACCAGCCGAAGTGGCCGAAGCGGTGCCAGTTGTCCGGGTTCGGCGGCACGAATGGGCGCAGGTTCTCCCACCGGATGAACCGGAACCCCGCGGCGATGAAGGCCAGAACGATCACGACCTTGACCGCGACGATCGCCGTGTTGAACCCGGCCGCCTCGCGGACGCCGACGACGAGGATGGCCGTGATCGCCGCGACGACCAGCATCGCCGGCACGTTGACGATCGCCGTGACGCGGCGGAGGCCGTTGGGGTCGACCTGCTTCTCCTCCAGGACGGCCTCCAGCTCGTCGGAGAGGTCGCGCCAGCCGGGGCTGAGGTAGACCTTCGCGGCCACGTCCGGGGGCAGTTCCACGAGCACGGACCCGGGCGCGGCCGTCAGCCGCGGCGGGATGTCGACGCCGAGGTCGTGCGCCAGGCTCGTGGCGTAGCCCGACCAGCCGATCGCCACGACGACGGCGCTGACGGCGTACTCGAGGATCAGGTCCCAGCCGATCAGCCAGGCGACGAATTCGCCCATCGTAGCGTATGCATATGTATAGGCTGAGCCGGCGATCGGGACGCTCGCGGCCATCTCGGCGTAGCAGAGGCCGGCGAAGAGGCAGGGGATGGCGGCGAGGGCGAAGGCGACGACGACGGCCGGGCCGGCGTGCCTGGCGGCCTCCTGGCCGGTCATGACGAAGATGCCCGAGCCGATCACCCCGCCGACGCCGAGCATCGTCAGTTGCAGGGCCGAGAGGCTGCGCTTCAGGCCGTGCCCCTCGTCGTCGCCGACGTCCGCTTCGTTCCGCAACGACTCGATCGACTTCCTCGCGAACAGCGTCCGCATCCGGCCCCCTTGGAGGTCCGGACGAGACGGGGGACTGGCTCCGAGTCTTCGAGGTGCCTGCCCCCAGCCTCGTCCCTTTGCCGTAGGGGTCCGGACCGGGGACGGGGACAGGCACCTCGAAGACTCGGAGCCAGTCCCCCGTCTCGTCCGGATCCCTCCTATCTCTACGACTTGCCCCGGCCCTCGGCGACCCAGTCGACCCCCTGGACGATGAGCTTGAGGAGGCTGGGGTTGCGGAGCGGGTCGTCGTCGTCCTTGTCCTTCCAGCCGCGGTGCCCCAGCGGGGTGTGGAAGACGCGGCCCTTGCCGAACTGGCGGGTCCAGGCGACGGGCCAGTCCTGGCCGTTGAAGGCGACGGTGGCCAGCGGCTTGACGTCGGGTTGCATCTGGATTTGATAGTACAACTCGTCCTTCAACTCGAAGTCGGAGAGGCCGCGGGTGATCGGGTGGGACGTGTCGACGATCTTGACGGTGTACGTCCCCTTGCGGGTCTTGCCGTCGGGGAGCCCCTGGTGCGAGAAGAGGCCGCCGAGCATCTCGCGCCAGGCGGGGAGCCAGTCGGAGGCGGCGTTGTCGCCGCCGTGGATCGACACGTAACCGTGGCCGGATTTGACGAAATCGAGCAACGCTTCCTGCTGGCCGCGGGTGAACTTGGACTCGGGGTCGCGGCGGTCGGCGGGGACGATGATGAGGTCGTACCGGGCGAGGGCCGGCGTCTCCAGGATCGCGGCGTCCTCGGCGATGATGGCCTGGTAGCGGCCGGTATCCTCCAGGGCGCGGGCCAGGTACAATGCCTGGTCGCGGTAGCCGTGGTGCTCGCGCTGGCCGCCGGAGAGGAGCAGGACCTTCGACCCTCCGGGCGCCTTGCGCTGGGCCGGGGCCGGGCGGGCGGCGACCGCGAGCGTGATCGTCATCGTGATCGCGGCGAGCGACAGGGCCAGGGCACGGCGGCGGGACATGGGCGGGGCTCCGCGCTGGGTTCGGTTCGAGGCGTCGGGGCGCTCGACTCGTCGCATGTTAGCCGCCCCCGGCCGGCCCCGCAAGCCGCGCGCCGGGGCCATCGCCGTCCGCCCGAGCCACCCCGAGGAGAACTCGACCATGCAGCCGTCCCGACCTTCCCGACGCGTCGCCCTCGGGGCGATCGCGCTGAGCCTCCTGGCCGTCGGCGCCGACGAGCCGAAGCAGTCCGTCGACGCCGGGGGCATGACCATGCAGGTGCCCAAGGCGTGGAAGGCGAGCAAGCCCAAGTCGTCGCAGATGCGCCGGGCGCAACTCGCGATCGAGCCGTCGAAGGGGGACAAGGATCCGGCCGAGCTCGTCGTCTACGCCTTCGACGGCAACGTCGGCGGCGTGAAGGCCAACGTCGAGCGGTGGGAATCGCAATTCAAGGATAAGGACGGCAACGTCGCCAAGGCCAAGACCGAGACGCGCAAGGTCGGCGACGTCGAGGTCACGGTCGTCGAGATCGCCGGCCGCTACGTCGCCCCCGTCTCCCCCGGCGCCGCCGAGAAGTACGACAAGGCCGACTACCGCCTGCTCGGCGCCTTCGTCCCCGCCTCCGGCCGCACCTTCATCCTCAAGATGGTCGGCCCTGACAAGACCTTGAAGGACGCCAAGCCCGACTTCGACGCGATGGTCAAGTCGATCAAGCTCGCCGATTGACGGCGGAGCCGGGAGGAGGGCCGAGGACCGAGGGCGGCGGCCTCGGGCTTGAGGGCGTTGTCCCTCGTCGTCGGCCCTCGGCCCTCGACACGCCGCCGGCCGGGTCCTACCGAATCGCGGGACGGGATCGCTCTTCGTAGGGACCGCTCTTGCGGACCTCTTCCATGAGATGAAGCGAAGAGGTCCGCAAGAGCGGTCCCTACGAAAGGCAAGCCTTCCGGACGATCCTGGATCAGAGGTGGATGAGCAGCGAGCGGCGGTTGCCCTGGTCGTCGGTGATGGCGACGAAGCTGTAGCCGGAAGGGAGGATCGCGACGGAGGGGAAGAAGCTCGCATTGTCGGCGAGGTCGCGAATGATGAGGATGTCGGTCGACCCCCGCCGGACGATCGTCGCGACCTGCAAGGGGGGCAACGGGGCGAAGGCGTCGCCGATCACGCCGCCGGCGATCCTCGGGTCGGTCGTCGCGGTCGTCGGCGCGACGGCCCCGCCCAGGGCGAGGTGATACTGCGACCAGAGCTGGGCGTTGGTCGTGCCGTCGAGGCCGGGGACGTTCGTCCCGGTGATCACGAAGCCGGGCAACTGGTGGTCGAAGTAGACCTGCTGGCCGTTGAAGAGGACCTGGTCCGGGTCGAAGAGGTCGACCGGCGACCCGGCGGCGATGATCGACGAGAGCGTCGCCTGGTTGGGGACCGCCGCGTCGCCGATCAAGAACAATTCGTGCTGCGTCTGCCCGCCGAGCGCCGAGGGGCTGAGCGTGCCGAACCGCGGGTTGACGATCGTCAGCCGCCGGCCGTTGGGCGCCCACGAGGGCTCGATCAGGAAGTCGTTGACGTTGTTGTAATACCCGCCCTGGATCAGGTTGTTGCCCGAGTTCGGCACCTTGATGCCGTACTGGAAGCCTTCGACGTCGAGGTTGATGAAGGCCATGTTCGACGGCGCCAGGTCGCCGCCGATGGCGGCGCCCGCGACGGGGTGGGCGAGGTCGCCGAAGATCAGCGAGTCCTCCAGGACGAGGCGGTTGCTGTAGTCGACGACGACCGGGTTCGTGACGCCCCAGAGGGTCGTCCCGAAGACCATGCTCTGCACCCAGCCGGCGGCCGGCTGGTTGTTCCAGTCGACCAGGCCGGCGGCCGAGGCGAAGCCGACGCCGTCGGCGATCCGGAAGGCGACCGAGCCGACGGGGACCCCGGCCGTTTGCGACCGATACGGGAGGTTGGTCGAGAGGAAGGTGGTCACCGGCCCGCCCGCCTGCTCGGCGAAGCCGACCGTGTCGAAGACGAACGCCGACCAGGCGTTGCCGGCGCTGACGTCGCCGTCGAGCGTCACCCCGCCCCCCTGGAGCCAGAACCCGCTGCCCAGCCGGGCGTAGTCGTTGTTGGCCCGGTCCTGCTGGGTCGGGCTGGCGACCCCGTCTCCAATCATATAAATTGATATATTTTTATTCATCACCCCGATCTCGTTGCCGTTCTCGGTGGCGAAGCCGGCCCCGACGCCGTCGTAGGCGACGTTGCCGATCATGTCGACGTCGCTGGCGTGGTTGTCGTAGGTCCAGCCGGGGTTGTCGACCGCGGCGCAGTCGATGACGTGGTCGGGCACGATCCCGGCGCCGACGCCGACGTGGTGGAAGTGGACCGAGTACCGCCCCCGCGGGTTGGTCCCGGTGCCGGGCACGAGCTGGCCGCTGGAGTTGACGACCGGGTCGTTGATCGGCACCGACTTGTCCGTCCGCCCCAGGCCGTAGAAGCCCGCCCCCTGGAGCGTGACCGAGTCGGACATGTACATAGTGTGTCCGCGCGCCGCGATCACCCCGGTGTTCTCCGAGGCGAAGAACGCGTTGCGGGCGACGTCGGCGACGTACATGTCCATCCGGTACGACGGGGTCGTGTGATTGAACGCCAGCGGCCGGTCGAGCGTGACGACCTTGCCGTTGAGCGAGATCGCCGCGATCTTCGCCTCCTCGTCCTGGCCAAACTGCGAGCCGGTCAGCACGACCTGGTCGCCGACGGCCCAGCCCGAGGGGGCCGCGGGGAGGTAGAGCGTCGTCTGCCCCTTCAGCGGGTTGGCCACCACTGGCTCGAAGCCCGTCTTGTCCGTCCCGTAGACGCTGACCGCACCCCCCGCGGCGATCAGGCCGCGGCTGATCCCGTACGGGTCCCACGACCGGTCGATCGCGCCGTTGTCGGCGAAGAGGACCGACGCCGACACCCCCGCCGCGATCGGGTCCGAGGCCGTCCCCATGACGAAGCTGCCGGTCGCGTCGACGACCATCGTGTCGACCCGCAGTTGCGTGTTGATGTTCGTGTCGAACTGGAGCGTGCCGCTGACCAGGACGAACTTCGACGCCGGCGCGAAGGTGCCGTCGACGGTGACGGTGCGACCCGGCATGATCCAGACGTTCGCCCCCTCGCCGGGGACCTGGCGGAGCGACCAGGTGTCGGGATCGGACCAGTTGCCGCTCTGGATCGCGACGTTGGTGATGTGGCTGTACGGGATGAGGTCGAGCGCCTGCCGCATCGCGTCGTACGGCGGCATCGTCGCCGCCATCATCTGCTCGTTCATCAGGTCGGTCTGCCCCTCGGCCTGCGCCGCCAGCTCCTGGGCCTGCCGCGCGGGCGAGAGGGCGTTGAACAGCGGCGACTCGGCGAAGCCGGGGGTCAGCGGGTCGCCCGAATCGCTGGTCGCGGCCACGGCGACGGCCGACTCGGGGGAGATCGAGCCGTCGGCCGTCAGCGCCTGGACACGATAATAGAACGTGGTGCCGGGCGCCAGGCCCGAGTCGAGCAGGGTCGTCGTGCCGCCGGGCAGGCTCGCGACCTGCGACCAGCCGTCGACGCCGTTGGGGCTGCGCCGGACGAGGTAGAGCTGGGTGTTGGCGACCGGCGCCCACGACAGGTCGATCTGGCCGGTCCCCGCCGGCCCGGCCTGGAGGCCCGAGGGGGCCGGCGGCGCGGCCGGGGCCGGGCCGTTGCCGGAGTCGGCCGGGGTGACGGTCACGTCGTCGAACGAGACGCGGTCGCGGCCAGAACTGGCGCCGCCACCGCCGCCGTCGAGCGCCGGCTTGCCCCAGCGGGTCGGCCAGCCGGATTGCTGGAACATCCACGACGACGGCTCGGGCGTGCCGTCCTGCCAGACCTTGCCGAGGTAGACGCCGTTGACCTCGGCGAGCGTGAACCAGTACCACGTCCCCGGCTGCCAGGCGAAGGCGAACGCGTTGCCCCAGGTCCCGTAGTCGTCGCGGAACTGGACGCTGTCGGTCGAACCCTTGACGTCGTGGAAGACCAGGTCGACCCCCTGCCCGGTCCGCGGGTCGGCGCCGAGGGTCACGCCGGCGGTGGCGTCGACGCCGCCGGTGCCCACCTCCCAGGTGTCGACGCGGACCTTGGCGGTGATCTCGATCCCCGGCAGGCCGGGATAGAGGGTCGAGACCAAGGCCTTGTTCTCGGTGCCGGTGCCGACCGAGATCTGGCTCAGCTCGCCGCCGAGGCCGGTCCAGGTGCCGCCGGTATAGGCCCAGGAGCGGCTCGGGGCCGGGCCGTTGAAGTTGTCGGCGAACAGGGGCGCCGCGGCCGACTGGGCCGGCGCGAGGGTCGTCGCCTGCGCGACGTTGCTGTACGGCGAGTCGCCGCCGTTGGTCGAGGCCCGAAGCCGATAGAACGCGACCGTGCCGGTCGACAGGCCGTTGTCCTGATACTCCGACGTGCCGGGGGCGGCGGTGCCGATCTGGGTCCAGACGCCGCCGGGCCGGGGGTCGGTCGAGCGCTCGATCTCGTAGGAGCCGACGCCGGGCACGTCGCCCCAGAAGAGATCGACCGCGCCGTTGGGCTCGGCCACGGCACTGAGGTTCGTCGGGGTCGGGGGGACCTCGGTCAGCATCGAGGTCCCGGTGCCGAAGCCGACTTGGTTGAGCACGCTGGCCGCCAGCAGCGTCCGGGCCTCGAGGCCCTCGGTGCGCCGCCCGTGGGGCGACTGGCGGGTCCGGGCCCGATGGCGGCGACGATCGAGTGGTGAACTCATGAGTTCCGCTCCCTGTTCGTTCGAGGGTGTCGCGAACGTGGCGGCGGCCTCCGGGGCGCTCCTCGATCGAGGCCCCAACGTCCTGGCACATCCGCCTCGGCATCCGCTGTCCGCTCGCGTCGAGAGAGGACGGAGGGGGGATCGGACAGGGGGGGGTCCGGGGCAAGTCACCGCCCGGTCGGTCGCCGACGCCGCGCGCACCCCGATCGGCCCCGCCCGCCGGCGCGGGCGGTGGGCCTCGAGGTTCGGATCGAGGCATCGAATCGAGTCGTCGCGTGCCGTCGCCGGCACGACCGGCAGGGTTTGCCCAGACGCCGTCGCCCGCCAATTTAGGCGGTCAAGCGGCGACGCAGATGATAGGACGGGCCGGCCCCGTTTCGCAAGGTGTAACTCCCGCAATGTTGTCGGAAGTCAACGCGACCGCCCCTAAAGTGATGTTTGGATGGCACGAATGGTGGGGACGACCGGGGCGCGTCGTTGGGAGGGGATCGAGGCGGCTCAATCCTAAATAAGCCAAACACTCGGGATGCGAGTGGGGGATGTTCGGCCTGGGAATCCGGCCCGATCGGGACAGTCGTGGACAGATCTGGCAGGCAACCCGCCGTTCCGGCCCGTCGCGGCGAGCGATCGGACCGGGGGCGGGGCCGCGACGGCGATCGCCCGGCATCGATGGACTGTTCCCTGATGGGGCGGGGGATGGTAGGCTCGGGGGGGCCGGCGAGTGCCCGGACGGGGGACCTGGCGATGCCATTCGTGCTGATCGCGTGCGCCCGCTGCACCCACGGCAACGCGCCGACGAGCCGGTTCTGCGACGGCTGCGGCCTGCCCCTGGGCTCGGCGCGGGCGGACGCGGAGATCGGGGTCGACGTGCTCGGCCCCTACGAGCAGCCCGAGCCCGCCGACCCGGACACCGGCCGGGTCGTGCGCGACCTGATCCAGCGCGCCGGGTTCGACGCATCGCCGTTCGGCCACGGCTGGCGGCTGGTCGTGCCCCTCGAGCTGGACCGCCGGCAGGCGGTCTACGTCGCCCCCGCCGGCAGCGACCCGGAGGGCCGGCCGATCGTGGCGTTGGTCTCGGTCTGCGGCCCGGCCCACGACCGCGACGCCCGGCCGCTGTTGAAGCTCAACGCCCGGGCCGTCGAGGGGCACTTCGCGATCAAGGTGCTCCGGGGCGAGGAGTATTTCGTCGTCCACCACAACCTCGCCGCCGAGCTCGCCCCCCTGCTCGACGCCGCCGGCCTGATCCGCCGGATCGCGGAGTCCGCCGACGGCCTCGAGGACCGCCTCTCCCGCGGCCGCGACCTGTACTGAACCCGGTCGTCGAAACGGAGTGCCAGCGCCATGCAGAACGACCCACGTCACCGCCATGCCGGCCTCCTGGAGCGCCTGGCCGCTTACAGCATCAGCCACCGTGACCAATCGCCGCTCGACCACCGCCGCGCGGCCAACCGAGCGCTCCGCGACGCCATCGCCGGCCATCTCGGCGAGGTCGGCCTCCGGCTTGAGCAGGCGATCCGCGCCTGCGTCGCCCGCGGGGCCCTCAGCGAGGTCGCCGCCCTGGAGCGGCTCCGCGCCCTGGCCGAGCGGATCGCCCAGCGCGTCCGGCACGCCGGGCCCGGCTCCCGGGCCCTGGCCCATCCGAAGTCCCCCGACGGCGCGCCCGACCCGATCCACGCCCTCGACCTCGACCTCTACCACCGCGTCGAGGTCCTCCTCCGCCGCTTCGACGCCCCCGACAACGACCACGACTTCCTCCCGGCCATCATGGCCGAGTTAACCTCGATGGAGCGACGGCTCGACGACCGCGCATTCTTGATCGCCGCCGCCAAGCCCAAGCCCGTACCGCTCGACGACCTCTGATCCCGTTCCACGACCGACTTCGGCCGGCCCTTCCCCCCGGGCCGGCGGGGCGAAGCATCGGTCAGTGGCCTCGCGAGACTCCCGCGATGGAGAACGCCGCGACCGACTTCGGCGAGGTCTGGATGCAGCTCCCCGACGGCCAAGCCCTCGTCTGGGCGCAGCTCCCCGACGGGCAGGCGCTCGGGGCGATCCTCGACGAGGAGAGTGGCTGCCTCTTCTACCGCCGCGACCCGGACGACGTCGGGTTCACCTCCCGGAACCCGAAGTATTCCGGCCCCCCCGACGCCCGCCACGCGTACATCCTGAGCGACTTCCGCCAGGCGTCGTATCTGGCGTCCTGGGCGCTGCCCGTCGAGGACATCTCCCGCGCCATCGCGTTCTTCCGTCTCGTGAAACGGCCGCCGACGTTCGTCTCGTGGCATAACGATTCAGGCGACGGCGTCGTGATCGTCCCCGGCGTCCGGCCGCGGATGCGACGCGGCGTCTCCCCCGGCCACTTGTCGGGGACCGCCAGGTTCCTCGCCGCACTCTGGACCTTTGCGTGCGGCACGGCCGGTGCCTTCCTAGAGCGGTTTACCCATGAGCTGCATACAGGCCGG
>DASZMJ010000321.1:0-2787 GCA_035551935.1 Isosphaeraceae bacterium | reverse complement strand
GCTCGTCGCCAAGCGGCCGATCCGGCTCGGCGACGCACCGGGGCGGGAGTTCGAGTTCGACTCCGTCGGACTCGACGGCCGCCCCCGGTTCGTCCGGGCCCGGGCCTTCCTGGCGGGCCCGCGGATCTATCAGGTCTTGATCGCGGGCCCGAAGGCGACGGTCGCCGGCGCAGCGGGCGACGCCTACCTCGACTCGTTCGCCCTCACCGGCCCCCCGCCCGCCGCCCGGCCGGCCGGGCCGTGAGGTTCGAAGGCGGGCTCGGGACGGGACTTGGGCTTGCGTGCCGGGGCCGACCAGACTAGTCTTGTTCGATGGATCGTGGCCGCGACTCCGGGGGAAACCCCGGCGTCGCGGCGTGCTTTTGAGATCATCGTCTCGAAGGGGCCAAGACCCGCCACACCATCACGTCGCCACGTGCACGAGACGGCCGGCCGGTCACCCGACCGAAGCGCATCGACCCGGCCCGCCCGCGCCTGTCCGACCTCGGGAGCCGCAACGGATGACCGCAGACCGAATCCCCATGTCGAAGGATGGCTACGAGACCCTCAAGGCCAAGCTCGACAAGATGGTGAACGAGGAGATGCCCGAGATCGCCGAGGCGATCGCCCAGGCCCGCGGCGAGGGCGACCTCTCCGAGAACGCCGAGTACGACGCCCAGCGCGAGAAGCAGGGGATGCTCCAGGCCCGGATCAACGAGCTCCAGGACAAGCTCGCACGCGCCTTCATCGTCGACCGCTCGACCCTGCCCACCGACCGCGTCGTCATCTACACCAAGGTCCGCGTCCTCGACCTCACCTTCGACGACGAGGAGGACTACATCCTCGTCGGCCTCGGCGAGGAGGACTACGACCAGAACAAGATCCTCACGACCGGCCCGATCGGTCAGGCTTTGCTAGGCAAGAAGGTCAACGACGAGGTCGAGGTCCCCATCCCTCGCGGCACCCGCCGGCTCCGGATTCTCGAGATCGGCGCCTCCTGACCGCCGCCCGAGCCCCTCGCCGCGCCGGCCCTGCGGCCCACCGACGACGCGCCCAGAATGGCGAGCCGGCGCGCGTTGATTTTTTCAAACATGCGCCTCGCGACGCTGCGCAGACGCGGAAAACATGACCTACGCTCGAATTGGAGCATCCGACGCCGGTCGATGATCGGCACCGAAGGATGTTGGCTTCCGCATTCGTGTCGATTTGACGATTGACGATTGCGGATGCGGGCCGGGGCTGGCACATTGGTCGACGCGCCTTCGGGCGTGATCGGCGAGGGGGCCGGTCCGACCGCGTAGGGAGACTTCGGCGAACAGGCTCCGAGGCCTGGCTCGCAACAGCGATGAATGCGTGCAGACGCGGCCCGCGCCGCGTCTCCGATCGTTCCACGCCCGCACCGGCGGGGCCGCGCGGCCTCGTCGCCGGTCGTGTACGTGGCATCCCTGCGCCGTCGGGGGTTGAGCGTCGATGAGCGGCTCCAGGCGACAAGCATCCTTCCCATCCCATCGCAAGCGACACAGGCGAGCCGCGCCGCTCGTCGAGGCCCTCGAGGGGCGGTCGCTGCTCTCGGTCGCCGGAACGGGTACGCCGTTCCTGGCCACGGTCCCGATCCTGACCACCTCGCCCGGCGCGAATCCGGCCGGGTCCGGGGCGCCGGCCGGTCTCTCGCCCGCGCAGGTCCGGCAGGCCTACGGGTTCAACGCGATCCGCCTGGGCGGCGGGATCGTCGGCGACGGCACGGGGCAGACGATCGCCATCGTCGACGCCTTCAACCAGCCGAACATCAAGTCCGACCTCCACGCCTTCGACCAGCAGTTCGGCCTGCCCGACCCGCCGTCGTTCCAGGTCGTGGCCCAGGACGGCTCGCAGAACCTGCCGGCGAACGCCTCGAAGGGCGACTGGGGCTACGAGATCTCGCTCGACGTCGAGTGGGCCCACGCCCTGGCGCCCGGGGCGAAGATCCTGCTCGTCGAGGCGGCCTCCGCGAGCGACGACCTGAACACCGCCGTCCAGTGGGCCGCCGCGCAGCCGGGCGTGTCGGTCGTCTCGATGAGCTGGGGCTCGCCCGAGTATTACGGCGAGAATCTCGACGACTCCATCTACACGACCCCCGCCGGCCACAACGGCGTGACCTTCCTCGCCGCCACCGGCGACACCGGATCGCCCGGCGACTACCCCGCCACATCGCCGAACGTCCTCGCCGTCGGCGGGACGCAGTTCGCCGCCTCGCTCGACGCCCAGGGCGACTACGCGACCGAGACCGGCTGGAACTCGGGCGGCGGCGGGGTCAGCCCGTACGAGCTCCAGCCGGGCTACCAGAAGGGCGTCGTGACCCAGAGCGCGACGAACCGTGCGACCCCCGACGTCTCGATGGACTCGGGCACGGGCGTCGCCGTCTATGACTCGTATGACGCCTCGTGGGACTGGATCGACGTCGGCGGCACGAGCCTGGCCACGCCGTGCTGGGGCGCCCTGATCGCGATCGCCGACCAGGGCCTGGCCGCGCGGGGACAGGGCACGCTCGGCAACCAGGCCGCGATGACGGGGCTCTACGCCCTCGACCAGAAGGCGGGCTCGATCAGCTTCCACGACATCACCACGGGCTCCAACGGACTCCCCGCCGGCCCCGGCTACGACCTGGTGACGGGCATCGGCACGCCCCAGGCCGCGGCGATCGCCGCGGGCCTCAGCGGCAACATCCCCGCGCCGACGGCGATCGGACCGACCGGCGTGCTCTCGGCCGCGCCGGCGTTCCAGTGGTCGGCCGTGGCGGGGGCCACGGCCTATCACCTCGTGGCCTACGAC
>DASZMJ010000320.1:0-1684 GCA_035551935.1 Isosphaeraceae bacterium | reverse complement strand
GAGGTCGACATCTCCTTCTCCTCGCAGCCCAAGACCGTCCTGGTCGGGCTCGCCGAGGCCGCCGTCCGCGAGAGCACCCACCGCGTCGAGCGCGCCATCGTCAACTCCGGCTTCCGGCGGCCGGTCGACCGCGTCGTCATCAACCTGGCCCCGGCCGACCTCAAGAAGGACGCCGGCGGCTTCGACCTGCCGATCGCCCTGGGCCTGCTCCTCGGCAGCGGCCAGGTCGCCGTCGAGCGGCCCGGCTCGTTCGCCATCGTCGGCGAGCTGGCGCTGACCGGCGAGGCCCGCCCCATCAAGGGGGTGCTGGCCATGGCGCTGCAGGCCGTCGCCGACCGCCGCGACGGCCTGCTCGTCCCGGCCGCCAACGCCGCCGAGGCCGCCGTCGTCGAGGGGCTCAACGTCATCCCCGTCGCTAGCCTCGCCGAGGCCGTCGGCTTCCTCTCGGGGCAGCTCGACATCGAGCCCCAGTGCGTCGACCTCGACGAGGTCTTCCGCCAGCTCTCGCACACCGAGGACGACTTCGTCGACGTCAAGGGGCAGGACTACGCCAAGCGCGCCCTGCTGATCGCCGCCGCCGGCTCGCATAATATCCTGATGATCGGCCCGCCCGGCACGGGGAAGACCCTGCTGGCCAAGCGGCTGCCGACGATCCTGCCGCCGCTGACGGCCCCCGAGAGCCTCGAGACCACGCGGATCTACAGCGCCATGGGCCTGCTGAAGCCGGGGCAGCCGCTGATGGCGATCCGGCCGTTCCGGCCGCCGCACCACTCGGTCAGCGACGCCGGCCTCGTCGGCGGCGGGACCACCCCCCAGCCCGGCGAGATCTCGCTCGCCCATAAGGGCGTCTTATTCCTTGACGAGATGCCCGAATTCAATCGCAAGACCCTCGAGGTCCTTCGCCAGCCGCTGGAGGAGGGCTCGGTGACGATCAGCCGGGCGTTGCGGAGCACGACCTTCCCGGCCGAGTTCATCCTGGTGGCGGCGATGAACCCCTGCCCGTGCGGCTATCGCTCGGACCCGCGCCGCGCCTGTAGCTGCACGCCGCCGCAGGTGGAGAAGTACCTCAGCAAGATCTCCGGCCCGCTTCTGGACCGGATCGACCTGCACGTCGAGGTGCCGGCGGTGCCGTTCACCCAGCTCGCCGAGATGCCGCCGGGCGAGACCTCCGCCGAGATCCGCGCCAAGGTGCTCGAGGCGCGGCAGCGGCAGGCGAAGCGGTTCGGCCCCAAGGGGGTGCAGGTCAACGGCCGGATGACGCCGCGGCAGGTGCGGAAGTTCTGCGCCTTGAAGCCCGAGTCCATGGCGATCCTCAAGGCGGCGATGGAGGACCTGGGGCTATCGGCGCGGGCGCACGACAAGGTGTTGCGGGTGGCGCGGACGATCGCCGACCTGGAGGGCCAGGACGACATCCGGCCGCAGCACATCGCCGAGGCCGTCGGCTACCGCTCGCTCGACCGGTCCGTCTGGGCGTAGAATCGCCGGGGAGTGACGTGGGGCAGGGCCCCTCGTCCATCGTCCCCCACGACCGAGGCCCAACGATGGATCAGTTCGATCTCACCGCGGCCCAGGAACAGTTCCTCCGTGATCAGGTCATCACCGCCGATCAGCCCGGGCCGGTGCTCCACGACTTCCGGGTGCTCCTCGATTTCCTCGGGACCGACGGCGTCGAGGCGGCGGGCAA
>DASZMJ010000319.1:0-12957 GCA_035551935.1 Isosphaeraceae bacterium | reverse complement strand
CGATCGATGACCATGTGGATCGGTTCGTCGGCTACCTCGGGGGCCTGACGTCGCACGAGGCGCTGACGAAGGCCGGTGTCCTCTCGGAGGAATTCTGGCTGAGATCAGTCCTGTGAAAAAACTACTGCGGACCTGCTTAGGATCGCCTCGGGGAGGCAGGCGACGTCATCGACGATCCGCGCAACGACGTTGAGCTCCCCAGAGACGTCGGCTCCGCCGACGAGGGTCCCATCAATTCGAATGTCAAAATCATAAAACTCATTCGTCAAAGTTTCTTTGGGTGCGACTTCCAGGCGGTAACTCCCCGCGCCTTCGAGCGGGGTCAGCCTCACGGTCGCAAAGGCCGGGTTGCAGCGGGCGACCGGCGATCCCGAGAGGGGCTCGGTGGATGTGACCTCGACGCTTCGTGCGGGGAACCGTCCCCCGCGGATCAGGTCGTCGTCGAACCGGACGACAGGCGGGTCGAACGAGAAGGCGCGAAACACTCGGCCGTGGACGGGGAAAGTCGCCAGGGACCTCCCGTTATCGCCTTGTGGTGAAACGTTGGCCTGGAAGTTGAGCGCAGAGGTCTTCGGGTCGGTGAAGCCTCGCGTCAAGTCGAGCGTCGCGACGACCTCGCGAACCTGACCCTTCGGTATGACAAGTCGGCTCGGTCGAACCGAGACGCATTGGCAGGTCATCCCGAAGTCGGCAATCGTAATGTCCCTGACGGCCGTGTTCTGTATAGGCAGCGTGAGCCGGAACTGGCGGTTCGCAGCGACCTTGCCGAAGTCCAGGATCGAATCCGGGACGGTCAGGCTCGGTGGTGATACCAGCCGTTTCTTGCCCGACTTCTCGGCCGGCTTCGGCGCGAGGCCGCTGACCCCGGCGTAGGTCATCATGGCCAGGCCACAGATTGTGACCCACCCGATCACCGTTCTCGTCCGCGTCCCGAGACGAGCCATGGTCACGGCCTCGCCCGCTGGAATGTCGGAATGCTCGATGGGTGGGAAACTAGCGATGGATCATGCGGGCCGTCAAAGGAATTCTTTTGTTTTTTTGTTTAATCTTCGGTGTTCGTACTCGATTGTCGCAACTTTTTTTGCCGTTTGAATTTAGGAGTTGCCTCGCCTGCGATGCCTGCCCGCCGGAGGACGGGGTCGGGCGCGGGGGCGAGCAGGGGGTCGGCCTCGGGGGCGTCGTAGAGGCGGAGGTAGCGGTAGTAGACCTCGAGGGTCAACGCGGCCAAGGCGGTGCAGTAGACGCGGCCGCCGAGCTTGCCGTAGTCGGAATCATCTGGGTCCCAACTGCCGGCCATGTGGCCGCTGGTGCGCTGGCGGCGGACGAGGCCGTCGCGGACCTGGGCATTCCAGCGAGCCCAGGGCTCGCCGCCGTGCTGGAACATGGCGAGGGTGCCGTAATACCAGTAATACAGGTTGTAGACCTCGCGCTTCGGGCCGTGGGCCAGCAGGTATTCGGCGGCCTCGTCGCTGGCGGGTCCGGGGCCGCCGACGCCGAGGAACTGGCGGCAGACCCAGGCCTCGGCGGTCATCGTCGGCGTGACCTTCAGGTACTCGGCGCGGCGCTCGACCCTGGCGCTGCGGTAGCTGGCCAGGCCCGACTCCTCGCCCTTGGCGACGTCGTCGAGCCAGCCGAGGGCGCCGTCGCGGGTCGCGCCGGGAACGTCGATGCCGCCGACCTTGGCGGACTTCAGGGAGAGGACCATCCAGCCGAGGATGCTCGTGTCGCCGCCGTACGGATAGCCGGGCTCGTACCGCCAGCCGCGGCCGTCGGCGACCCGGCCGCGGGCGATGAAGCCGATGGCGCGCTCGACCGGGCCGCGGAGGCGGTCGTCGGCCGTCAGGGCGTAGGCCTCGCAGAGGGCCAGGGTCGCCATCGCGTGGCAGTAGTTGCCGACGTTCCGGCTCGCGCCGCGGAGGTCGCCGTCGGGCTTCTGGATCAACAGGAGGTAATCGATCCCGCGCTGGACGGTGTCGGCGTGGTCGCCGTCGAGGTGAGTGTAGCCGGCGCCGAGGAAGGCGAGCAACGCCAGCCCGGTCATGGCGCTGTCGGCCTCGGCGTAGTGGCAGGGTCCGAAGCAGACCTCGCCGGGGGGGCAGTGGACGGTGAAGTCCTCGTCGCCGGCGGCGGGGGTGCCGTCGTGATACCGGACGACGCCGGCGTTCCAGCGGCCGTCGGCGTCCTGGTGGCGGGCGAGCCAGTCGAGGGCACGCTCGACGGCCTGCTCGCTCGCCGGGCTGGCGCCGGCGCGGAGGGCCTTGGCCGAGCGGTTGGGGTCGAGCCGGACGCGATAGACCTCGGGCACGTCGGCGAGCGGCCGGCCGCCGATCGCCCCCCGGATCTCCGGCGGCCTCGGCATCCCCGACGGCGTCACCCGCGCCATCGCGACCGGCCCCGGCCCCTGCGAGAGCCGCCCCGGCACCGCGAGGTTGGCGCCGTCACGGCGATCGGGCCGCGCCTGGCGACGGAGGTCGCGCTCGGGGACCGCGAACGCCGGCGTCACGACCTGGGGCCGTCGGGCGACGACGCGAGGATCCCGATCCGGCGCGACGGGCCGGGCGGGCTCCGGATCGTCGGGGAGGGTCGGATTGGCCCCGATCCCCTCGGCGATCGCGGCGGGCTCGGGGTCGGCGACGCGACCTTCGGGCAAGGGGGATGCTTGGGGGGCCTTGCGATCGGGCTCGACGGCGCGGGCCGGTCCGAGTCGACCGGGCCGGAGGCGATCGGCGGCCGGCAGAGCGACGGGATCGCTCCCGTCCTCGCGACGGACGACGACCTCGGCCACGTCGTCCGGGCTCGCGGGCGCGGCCTTCGCGTCGGGCATCGCGGGCGGCTCGTCCAGCTCGGGGCGACCGTCGGGCGAGGCGGCCTCGGGGGGCGCGACATCAGGAGCGGCCTCGGACAGGGCCGGCGGGGGGACCTCGGCACGGCGGGGGATCGGGGCCGATTCGACCCGCTCGGGACGGGCCACGCGGCCCGAATCGGCCAGGGCGATCCGGTCGGGCGGGCGGTCCCACGCGGCCAGGTTCTTGCCGGGGCGACCGTCGCCGCGGCCGGTCGCGTCGGGGTTGGCGTCATCGCCCTCGACCTGAGGCGTGACGCGGATCTGCCGGATGCTCGACTCCGGCGGCTCGGGCCCGACCGAGCCGAAGAGCAACGACGTGCCCCGGATCGAGCCGCCGTAGAAGACCAGTCCGAAGTGGACGAGGACCGACAGGACCAGGCACTTCCGCAACGCCCGCCGCGATCCCCAGCTCGTCCAGGCCATCAGGGCCAGGAGGAAGAGGATGACGCCCAGGCTCAACCAGGCGCCGACGTCGGCCCGGAGCAGTCGGAGGAACGTTTCGAGGTCGAGACCGGCCATCGGCGTCAATGCCTCGGGAGAAGGGTCGTCGGGTCGTCGCGGTCGCGGGGGCTCCCGAGAATGGCTTCGTCGCCGCGGCCGTTTTCTCGACGGCCCGTCGCGAGCCGGCTCATTTCGTCACGACGTAGCAGCAATCCGGCCGGCCCCCGCCGATCATGTCCACCGCCCGGACGTCGAGGACCGTGCCGCCGTGCTCGCGGAGGAACGCCGCGACACTCGCGCGGGCGATCCCGTGCGACTCCATGATCGGGACCGCGGGCTCGTCGGCGACGACGGCCGCGACGTCGGGCTTGCGGGACACGGCCAGGGCCTCCACGTCGAGTCGCGTCGGCTCGAGGCCCCGGCTCGAGAACCAGGCGACGCCGTCCTGCAAAAGGTCGATCTCCAGGACATAGCGGCCGGGTGTCGCGGGGGGGATGACCAGCAGCGTGACCTCGACCTCCTCGCCGGGCCCGAGGTCGCGGGGCAGGGCGGCGCGGCCGTCGTCGTAGGCGACGACGTCTCCGGACCCGTCCCGCCAGTGGTTGCCGAGCCAGAATCGCCGCCGGGGTTCCTCGCGGCCCTCCCAGCGGACGTCGCCGTCGTTGCGGACCCGGACCCGAAGGGCGAAGGGCGCGTCGGCCTCGACCGTCGTCGGGGGGGCGAGGGCGACGATCTCCGCGCGGAACCGCGTGACCGATTCGACGTCGACGTCGAGGCGGGCCGGCGCGGAGCCCCTGGCCTCGAACCAGCAGATCCCCTCCTGGATCACGTCAAGCTCCAGGCGATGGCGGCCGGGGGCCTTCGGCGGGTGGACGAGCAACTCGACCTCGGCCGAATCGCCGGGCCCGAGGTCGCGGGGCAGGGGGGCGCGGCCGTCGTCGAACGCGACGATGTCCCCGTCCGCGTCGCGCCAGTGGTTCCCGAGCCGGATCGTGCCGACCTCGCCCTCGGGCCCGGCCGCCGGCCAGCTCGCGACGCCGGCATTCGTGACCCGGACCCGGAGGAACATCGGCCCGTCGGCTTCCATCGTCGCGGGCGGGTCGATCGCCTCCAGGATCGCCCGACACGCCGCATCGGGTAGCGGCCCCGGCGGCGGCTGCACTTCGGCGACGGGGCCCGGCTCGGCCGGCGCCCACTCCTCCGGGAGCTGGAAGACGAGGAGGCCCCCGGGGGCGAGGACGCGCAGGAACTCGCGGAGATAGGCCAAGGCGTAACGGGGCTGCATGTGCTGGAGGACGCGGGCGGTGTAGATGAGGTCGAAGCTGTTTTCGTCGAAGAGGGCCAGGTCGTCGCGGTCGTTGTGGTGATAGCGGCAGCGGTCGCCGTGCCGGTTGTAGCGGTCGGCCTGCTCGATCATCGTCGCCGCGATGTCGACCCCGTCGCAACGATCGAAGTCGCGGCAGAGGGCCTGGGTCAGGCGGCCGACGCCGCAGCCGAAGTCGAGGGCGCGGCCACGCTTCCGATGGCAGCCGAGGGCCCCCAGACACCCCAGCACGTCGTCGATCTCGCGCTCGCCTTCCCGGAAGAAGTCGTCGAGGTCCCAGCGGTTCTGCTTCTTGGTCGGATCGGTCAGGATGGCCCAGAGCGGGTCCGTCCGACCGAAGGCCTCCCAGTGCCTGCGCAGCTCCTGCAGCTCCATCGTCCAGTCCTTTTCGGATGGGGCGTTCGGGTCCTTCGACGTGACCGATCAGGGCTCGCCCCGGGCCGGGTCGGCCCGGTAGTGGTGCGGGGTGCGGGCCGTCGCGACCGGGCCGGGGCGGCCGGTCGGCACGGCGGCGGCGATGGCCAGGGCGTCGACCACCTCGGCGCCGAGCCGGTCGAGGTCGTTGTCCAGGGTCTCGACGCGGCCGGCCAGGGCATCATAGGCGACCAGCGCCAGGATCGCCAGGCCGACGCCGGCCGTGAGCAGCCCGAGCGCCCCGGCCAGCGGCGGTCCCCAGGCCGCGCCGGGCTCGAGGGCCCGCAAGGTCCGCCCGACCGCCATCAGGCTCCCGAGCAGGCCGAGCAGCGGGGCCAGGCCGGCGATCCGGCGGAGGGTGCCGACGTGGCGGCGGAGGCGGTCGGTCTCGGCCCGACGAGCCAGGCCGACCGAGCGCTCGATGTCGGTCGTCGGCCGCCCCCAGCGCCGCAATGCGGCCAGGACGACCCGCGAGGCCGGGCTCGGGTGCAATTCGCAGAGGTCCGTCCCCTTGCCGCGGTCGAGCCGGCCCTCGGCGAGCCGCTCGCGGAAGCGTTCCACGAAGACCCTGGGCATGACCTTGCCGCGCCGGGTCTTCCAACTTCTCTCGATGGCCACCCCCAGCCCCAGGCCGGCGCAGGCGATCAGGCCCCCCCAGCAGACCCGGTCGGTGGGCGGGGTCCGGTTGTAGAGGGCCACAGCCTTCTGCCCGAGGACCTCCGCCTGCTTCCAGGCCGCGTCGAGCACCGGCGGCTCGGCGCCGGCCTTCTCCTTCTCTTTCTCGCGGTCCGCGCCCCCGGCGATCGCGACCAGGGCCGCGACCAGGGCCGTCGTCCATGTCCGCCGGCCGGTCGTCCATGATCGTTTCATGAGAGTTCCATCCTTGACGGGGCGTGAACGGCCCGGACCCGACCCCTCATCCCTCGCCCGGGTCGCCCCCCAGGTGCTTCCGGGCGGCGGAGAGGCGGCGGGCGGCCTCGGCGGCGGCGGGGTCGTTGGGGAACTTGGAGCCCAGCTTCTTATAGATGTCGGCGGCTTCGGCCCACTGGTCGAGTCGTTCGTAGACTTTTCCCGCCTCGAGCATCGCCGCGGCCTGCCAGCGGGGGGCGTCATAGAGGAGGGCGACCTGGAGGAACTCGCGGAGGGCGGCCTTGTCGTCCTTCTGGTGGAAGTACGTCTCGCCGCGCATGAGCTGAGCCCGCGCGGCGAGGTCCCCACCCTTGCGGGCCTCGATGACGGCCTGATAGGCGGCGCGGGCGTCGTCGAACTTGGCCGTCCCCTGGAGGGCGCGGCCGCGGGCGTAGTCGAGCTCGGCGCGCTGGGGATCGTCGGCGGGGATCTCGGCCTTCAAGGGGTCGGCCAGGGTCAGGGCGTCGGCCCAGCGCTCGAGCTGGACGAGGCACTGGACCCGGCGGAGCCTGGCCGTCCGGGCCCAGCCGGCGCCGTTCTCGTCGGCGGCGGGGGTCTCGGCCGCGATCGCGGCGAACGCGGCCTCGGCGGCCTTGGCGTGGCCGGCCTGGAAGTCGACCTCGGCGCGGAGGTACTTCGCCTCGCGGGCGAAGGGGTTGTCGGGGTGGTCTTTCAGGAGCCGGTCGAGCGACCTGGCCGCGCCGGCCCAGTCGTCGCGACGGAAGCGGGTCCAGGCGTGCCGGTAGAGGGCCGATTGCACGAGCCGGGGGGCGGCCTTCGTGTCGGCGGCGAGCAGCGGCGCGAGGAGCTTGTCGACCTCGTCGTATTTCCTGGCCTGGTACGCCGATTCGGCCAGGTTGACGCGGGCCTCGGCGGCGCGGGGGCTGTCGGCGAACTCCTTGAGCAGGCGGCCGAAGACGCGGTCGGCGTCGGCGACCTTGTCGGCGTCGAGCAGGGCCCAGCCCCAGTCGGCGAGCAGGTCGTCGAGGTGGTCGGGCTCGCCCTTGGGGTGGTCGTTCAGGTACGCCTCGAACGCCTCGGCCGCCTCGGCGGCCTTGCCGACCTTGGCCAGCAGCCGCGCCCGCGCAATCGCCGCGGCGGGGCCTTGATCCGACTTGGCGTAGGTCTCCGCCGCCTGGGCGTATGCGGCGAGCGCGTCCTCGGGCCGTTCGGCCTCTTCCAGGGCCCGGCCGCGCGCGAGGGCGGCCTCGGGGGCGAGGGGGTCGTCGGGGGCGTCGGCCAGGAGCTTGCCGAACGCCTCGGCGGCCTCCGCCGGCTTCTTCCCCTTGAGGAGGGCCCAGCCGAGCCCCGAAAGGGCGCGGTTTCGAGTCTTGGCGTCGTCCCCCTCGGCCACGGGACGGAAGAGGCCGGCGGCGCGGTCGTAATGCTCGGCGGCCATCGCCTTCTCGGCCAGGCGGAGCCGGGCCTGCGTCAACGCCTCGCTCTTGGGGAAGCGATCGGCCAGGGTCTTCAACGCCGCGTCGGACTCGTCGGCGTGGTCGAGCTCGGCGTGGGCGACGGCGAGGTACGCCATCGCGTTCGGGGCGACGTCGCCATCGGGCTTGGCGTCGAGGTACTTCGACAACGGCTCGATCGCCTCGGCGAACCGGCCGGCGTGGACGTGCCCCTGGCCGAGCAGGAATCGGGCGTCGTTGGCCACGGGCGCAGCGGCGGGGGACTTGGCCAGGTCGTCGAGCAGCTCGTCGGCCTTGACCTTCTGGCCGTCGGCCCGGTAGGCGAGGCCGAGGTAATATCGGGCGTAATGGGCGACGGCCGGGCCCGGCTTGTCGCGATTCAGGAGCAAGTCGAGCAGGTCGATCGCCTCGCGCGGCTTGCCGGCGTCGAGCGCGGCGCGGGCCTCGATCAAGCGGGCGTCGGCCTGCTGGGGGTGGTTCGGGAACCGGGTCGCGAACGAGGAGGCCAGCGTCCGGGCCGCGTCGAAGTCGCGGGCGCGGCGGGCGAGCTCGGCCCCCTGGAGCAACGCATCGACGGCCCAGGGGTCCTTGGGAAAGTCGTCGACGAGCTTGACGAAGCGGGCCCGCGCGTCGTCGAGCTTCCCCTCTCGCGACGCGGCCTCCGCCGACCGGAAGAGCAAGGCGGGGGCCATCGCGGTGCCGGCGAACCGCCTCCGGGCGTCGTCGAGCGCGGCGCGGGCCTCGGCCGGGCGGTTGCGGCGGAGCAAGGACGTGCCCAGCGCGAAGGCCGCCCGCGCGCCGAGGTTCCGGGGCCCCTCGGCGATCAAGGGGCGCCAGATCGCCTCGGCCTCGGCGGCATGGCCGAGCTTGTCGAGCGCCTCGGCCCGACCGAGGCGGGCCTCGGGGACCATCGCCCCGCGCGGGTTGGCGCGCTCGACCGCCTCGAACGCCGCGACCGCCGCCTCATATTTGCCGGCGCCTGCCTCGACCAACCCCAGTTGATACCGCGCCTTGTCGGCCTGGTCGCGCGGGGCCCGCGCGATCAAGGCCGCGAGGATCGCCCGCGCCTTCTCTGGCTCCTTCGACGCCCCCAAGGCCTGCGCCAGCCCGAGCTTGGCCCGGTCCATCGGCTGGTCCGGGAAAAGCTCGATCGCCTTCTCGTACGCCGCGCGCGCCTTCGACGGCTCGCCGAGTCGGAGGTAGATGTCCCCCAGGCAGGGCAGGGCGGTGTCCAGGTGCTTGTGATCCGGATACCTGGTGGTGAACTCTTCCAGCTCGGCCCGAGCCGCGGCGAGATTGCCGAGCAGGTAGTCGGTCTCGCCGATCCGGAACCGGGCCGTGGGGGCTTTGGGGTGGTCGGGCGCGGCCTTGAGGAACGCCTCGAAGTGGCCGCGAGCCTCCTTGTATTTGAGCTGGAGCAGCTCGGCGTAGGCCAGTCCGTACATGGCGTCGTCGGCGTCGGGGCCGGGCTTCGCCCCGTTCTTGAGGAACCGCTCGTACTCCTCCGCGGCGAGGCCGAACTTCCCGTCGCGGAAGAGGCCGTTGGCGAAGTTCAACGCCTCGGGCAACTTGCGCTGTTGCGGCTGCGTCCGCTCCTGGCCGGCCGCCGTCGTGCCGAGCAGCCCCAGGACCAGGGCCGTTGCCAGGAGCCGGGATCGATCGGGAAGCCCGCCGGGGCGTTGCGCGTGGTGGAAGAGCACGGGTCCGTCTCCCTGGACGCTTCGGCCTGTCGCGGGTCGCCCCAAGCCCTCGGGGCGCGGCCTCGCACACGGTCGGCCGTCGGCTCCATGCCCGTTTATAACCGCCCCGACGCCCCCCGCTCAAGCCCGCCAGAGTCTCGCGTGCGTAGGACTCCTCATCCTCAATTCCCTACGACACCGACGCGACCGCGACCGCACCCTGGATGGCGGCATGTTCTCCCCGGCCCCTGATTCGTCACCCTCGCGGGCGCGTCGGATGACGAATCAGGGGCCGGCGCGGCCGGATTGATTGTAAAAATGGCTAGGGATGGAAGAATATGCAAAAAAAATGGGGCCCGGCGGCCGAACGGCACGCGGATTGAGGTTAGAATTCGGTGTCTGCGGCGACACTCCGGCCCTCCGGAACCGACTTGGAAAGTTTGGGTCTTGCCCTACCGTCGCCGCAGTTGTTATAGTTTTCGGAAAGTTCGCAAAATACCCAGAGACCGCAGATCGTGATGCGGTATACTAGAGCGAACCACGGCCGGGGCCGGTGTGGGGCTGGCTGGAGCCGTCGGGAGCGCTGGGTATTCACCTGAGAGCGTTTTGAAGGAGATCGCACCCATGACGTTCGGTCGCATTCTGAGCGTGGTGAGCGCGGGCCTGCTGCTGTCGTCGACGGCGCACGCCCAGTCCAAGCAGATGCCGACGGCCCAGGGTCCGGCCAAGACGATGCCGATGCCCCAGGCCCCGACGAAGCAGACCCCGACGGCCATGCCGGCGGCCCCGGCCAAGACGACGCCTCAGGCCGGCATGATGACCCCGCAGGCCGCCGGCAAGACCATGCCGATGGCCCAGGCGCCCGGCAAGATGACGCCGCAGGCGATGCCGGCGGCCCCCGGCAAGATGACCCCGCAAGCCATGACCACCCCGCAGGCCGCCGGCAAGACCATGCCGATGGCCCAGGCGCCCGGCAAGATGACGCCGCAGGCCATGACCGCACCGGCGGCCCCGGCCAAGACGACCCCGCAGGCCATGACCACGCCGCAGGCCGGCGGCAAGGCCATGCCGATGTCCACGCCGCAGGGCGTCTCGAAGTCCACGCCGCAGGGCTGACGCCCCCCGGCGCTTCGCAGCGTCCACATCGATCACCACCCCGGCTGCCCGCGCGGCCGGGGTTTTTTCGTCGCGGTCGGCCGGGTCCGGATCGATGGGACGGGCATCGCCGCGGGAAAGACCCTTGGCGATCGGGGCCGGCTTGGGGTATGCTCGATCGGCGTCGGAGGTCGTCGGGCCGGCCCGCCCCGGATCGATCGGGGTGGGCCGGCCCCACGCCTCTCCCCCCCAAACGGTGCGAAGCACCCGAGCCCTGCGGTCGGGGTCGGCCGCGTTGGTCGGCACGCTCGGGCGCGGGATTGATCCCCCTGTTCGGGTCGTGCGCGCGGGCGCCCGGCCGCCCCCAACCGCGGCCGCGTGGCCGACGGGGTCGGCCCCGGGCGGTCGTCTCGAATCGACCGGCCGGGGCCCGTCGCGAAGGTCCCCTCGACCCTCCCTCCAAGGAGCGATTCTCGTCATGAAGATTTATGTCGGCAACCTGGACTACGGGGTGACTTCCGAGGAGCTCCGCTCCCTCTTCGAGGCCTACGGCGAGGTCAGCTCGGCCGAGATCCAGGTCAAGGCGCGGACGGGCCAGTCGCGGGGCTTCGGCCTGATCGAGATGCCCAACGACGCCGAGGCCGAGGCCGCCATCGCCGCGCTCAACGGCAGCAACCACCGCGACCGCGCCCTGACGGTCAACGAGTCCCGCCCCCGCAGGACCGTCCGCGACCAGTACGCCAGCGGCGGCTGGTACGGCGGCGGTCGCTGAGCCGCGAGCGGGGCCGGGCCGGTCGGGGGCGCGGCCGCCGCCCTCGCCCTCCGGGCGCGCCGGTTTTCCGGCCTGCCCGGTTGCGAAGCGCCTTGGTCCCGCGTAAGTTAGGGCCGTTCCAGGTCGCCACTTTTCACGGACGAGACCCCCAGCGACGCCGGGCCGATGATGAGCACCAACGATCGGGAACGTAGCCTCGCGGTCTTCGTCGACCTGGAAAACCTCGCCATGGGGTTCCAGAACCAGCGCAAGACCAAGTTCGACATCCAGAAGGTTCTCGAGCGGCTCGTCGAGAAGGGCAAGCTGATCGTCAAGAAGGCGTACGCCGACTGGAGCCGGTACCAGGCGTACACGGTCCCGTTCCACGAGGCGGCCATCGAGTTGATCGAGATCCCCCGGCGGAGCCAGACCGGCAAGAACTCGGCCGACATCCGCCTGGTCGTCGACGCGATGGACCTGGCCTGGAGCAAGGTCCACATCGACACGTTCGTGATCGTCTCGGGCGACTCGGACTTCTCGCCGCTGGTCTCCAAGCTCAAGGAGAACGGCAAGCACGTCATCGGCCTGGGCATGAAGGGCTCGACCTCCGAGCTGCTCCGCGACAACTGCGACGAGTTCATCTACTACGAGGACCTCGAGCGCCAGGAGCAGGACGACCAGCAGATCGTCACCCGCCTCGACTCGGCCCTGCCCGAGCGGAAGCGCGAGGCCTTCACCCTCCTGATCGACGCCTGCAACGCCCTCCGGCGCGAGAACCATGAGGTGCTCTACGCCTCGATGATCAAGGACACGATGAAGCGTAAGAAGCCCTCGTTCGACGAGAGCTATTACGGCTACCGGAGCTTCACCCACCTGCTCGAGGACGCCGACAACAGCGGGCTGGTGGATATCGAGCGCAACCCCAAGAGCGGCACCTACGCCGTGACCCGCTTCGGCGAGCGCGAGGGCCCCCGGCACCCCGACCGGGCGTCCCCGGTCGCCCGCCGCTGAATCGACCCGAGCCGGCCGCGACGCGCCGGACCTCCTGCCTCCGCGAGAACGACGCACCTCCCGGGAATCAAGGAGATCCGCCGATGACCGACGACTTCGATCCGCTCCCCCCCGACGAGCCCGGCCACCCCCCCGCGCTCGCCCCCGAGCCCGCGCCGGCGCCCGACCCCATCTTCTCCGCGCCGCCGCCGCCCCCGCCGCCGCCGCGACGGTCTCCCTTCCCGCTCGTGCTCGGCCTGCTGTTCCTCGCGGCCATGGCCGGCGCCTGGGTCATGCACGTCCAGGACGTGCCCGCGGCCGCCTCCCCGGCCGCCGCGCCGGCGACCGCCGAATCCAAGCCCGCCGACGAACCGAAGAAGGACGCCGCGGCCCCCGCCCCGACCCCCGCCGCGGCCGAGGACACCAAGGCGCTGAAGGACGAGGTCGCGGCCCTGTCCAGGAAGGTCGCCGAGCTCCGCGACAAGGTCGAGGCGATGCCCAAGCCCGCGCCGGCGCCGGACCTCAAGCCGATCGAGTCGAAGCTCGACGAGCTCGCCAAGGCCGACGCCGCCGTCGCCGACCTCCCCAAGCAGGTCGGCGCGCTCGACGAGAAGGTCGCCGCGCTGACCAAGGACCTCGACTCGACGAAGACCGACCTCGCCAAGGTCCGCGACCAGGCCGCCAAGCCCGCGGCGGCCGCGGCCGCGTCCCCCCTCGTCCCCGACGCGGAGATGGCGCCGGCGGTCGAGCTCTTCAAGCAGAAGAAATATCAAGACGCCAGCACCGCCTTCACCAAGCTCGCCGAGGCCTACCCCGACGACGCCCGCGCCTGGTACTACGCGACGCTGGCCAAGGGCCTCGCCACCAAGGACTGGGACGTCAACCTCGTCATGAAGGGCGTCGCCCGCGAGAAGGCCGGCACCCCCGACAAGGCCGCCATCGACTCCGCCTTCGCCGACCTCGACAAGACCACCGGCAAGGACTGGCTGGCCTACTACCGAGCGCAGGCGAAATGAGGAGAGGGGTGTTCACCACAACGACACGAAGGGCACAAAGGAAGAAATAATTAATCTTTTATTATTTCTTCCTTTGTG
>DASZMJ010000318.1:0-23946 GCA_035551935.1 Isosphaeraceae bacterium | reverse complement strand
GGTCCGCAAGAGCGGACCCTACGGATCAACCGACCGTGATGGCGCTGGTCGTCACGCTCGTCAGGCCGGCGCTGGAGAGCCGGAGCGTGTAGCCCTTACCCTTCTTGTTGAGCGTCAGGTTCGAGAAGGTGACGATCCCGTCGACCGCCGCCACCGTCGTCGTGCCGCCGAGCGTCGCCCCGCCGGGGTTCGTCGCCAGCACGATCGTCACGCTGTTATTGGCCGAGGTCACGATATTACCGTACTGGTCCTCGATGGCCGCCTGGAGTCCGAAGGTCTTGTTCACGCCGACCGAGGACGGCGGCTGTTGCAAGATGACCAATTGCGTCGCCGCGGCGGGGGTCACGCTGAGGGCGCCGGAGAAGCCCTCGCCGGAGAGGCCGCTGCTGGCCACCAGCGTGTAGCCGGCGGCGGCCTTGGTCAGCGACAGGCCGGAGAAGGTGGCCACGCCGTTGACGGCGGTCGCGGTCAGCGTGCCGCCGAGGGTCGCGCCGCCGGGGTTGTTGCCCAGCGCCAGGGTCACCGCGCCCTGGAAGGACGGGTCGACGTTGCCCGAGCCGTCCTCGACCGCGACCGTCAGGCCGAAGCCGGCGCCGGCGGTGACGCTGGTCGGCGGCTGCTGGGTCACCACCAGGTCGGTTTCGCTTGGGCTCAGGGTCGCGACGGTGATGCTCGAGCCGGAGGCGAGCCAGAGGTTGCCGTCGGGGCCGATCGCGATCCCCCGGGTGGCGGCGACGGGGGACTGGGTGAGGGCGTTGGTCGCCGGGTTGATCCGGGCGAGCTGGCCGTCGACGGCCCAGAGGTTGCCATCGGGGCCAGCCGTGATCCCGTAGGCGTAGGACGGGTTGGGGAGGGCGAACTCGCTGATGGCGTCGGTCGTCGGGTTGATCGCGCCGACCTTGCCGGCCCCGGTCTCCGTGAACCAGACGTTCCCGTCGGGCCCCGCGGCGACCTCGAAGGGTGCGGACTGGCCGGTCGGTGTGGCGAACTCGGTGATGACGTGGGTCGTCGGGTTGATCGCGCCGACCTTGTTCCTCGAGTAGTCGGCGAACCAGAGGTTGCCGTCGGGCCCCTTCGCGATGCCGCGCAGCTGGTAGGTGCCCGGGGCGGTGGACATGCTGAAGGCGTGGGTGGTCAGGTTGTACGTCCCGATCGCGCCATAGAGGGTGCCGTTCACGTCGTCGATCGCGGTGAACCAGAGGTTGCCGTCGGGGCCGGCCGCGATCCCCCAGGGCTGGACATAGTTGGCGGGGAGGCTGACCTCGGTGATGGCGTGCGTCGTCGGGTTGATCATGCCGAGCTTGCCGCCCGAGAACTCGGTGAACCAGACATTGCCGTCGGGGGCCGCCGTGATCTCCCGCGGCGCGGAGCTGGCGGTGGGGGTGTTGAACTCCTGGATCGCGCCGTTCGCCGGGTTGACCACGCCGACCTTGCCGGAGCTGCCGGGCGTATATCCCTCGGTGAACCAGAGGTTGCCGTCGGGCCCCGCCGCGATGTACCAGGCGGCGAAGCCGCTGGGGATCGGATAGGCGGCGGTCCCGGAGACGCCCGACAGCAGGCGACGACCCTCCAGCCCTTCGAGCTGCGGCCGCACCCGGCCGCGGTCGGCTCTTCGGCGGCGAGGCGTGGTCGTCCGGGGGCGCGCGAAATAGCGGAGGAGGGCCAGGGGGGCGAAGGGGTGGGTCATGGTCGAGTGCTCCATCGGAATCGCGGCCTGCGACGGGCAACTCCTCGGTGATCCGGGCGCGCAGGCCAGGCGCCCGGTTCGGACCGGTTTCGTGCCGGGGACGTCCCGGCGGGTTCAGGGGTCTGGTGGCAGCGGGCCGCCCGTGGCCCGGGAGGACAGTTCGGCCGCCCGGCTCAGGGCCGGGCGAAGACGTCGGCGGGCAGCAGGCCCAGCCTGGCGCGCCACGCGGCGGCCTTCTCGGGCTTGCCCCAGGACTCGTACAATCGGACGACCTGCTCGGCCGCCTCGGGCAGCCGCGGCTTGCCCCGAGGGGGGATCGTCGCCGCGCGGGCCTTCAGGCCCTCGTAGCCCTCGACGATCAGCGGCTCGGCCTCGGCGTGGCGGCCCTGGCCCAGCAGCGCTCCGCCGAGCTGGCTCATTGTGTTGAACCTCGACCAGTGATCGGGCAGCTTCGCCGCGCGGATCTTGAGGCATTCACGGAGCGTAGTCTCGGTCTCGGGCCACCTTCCGAGATGGAGTTGGCTCAATCCGAGATGGGCAAGTATCGCGGCCAGGTCGGGGCTGTCGGGAGGCAGAGTCTTGCGTCCCTGGGCCAGCAGGTCGCGGAGCAGCGGCTCGGCATCATCCCAGCGGCCGAGGTCGTGATAGGTCGCGACAAGTTGGGGGACCACCCATACCGTCGCCGCCCGCGCCTCGGGCCGCCCGCGAGCGCGCCGGAGGGCATCTTCCATCAGGCGCGCCCCCTCCGCGGGACGCCCCGCATCGCGGTAGTTGACGCCCAGGTTAGCCTGGATCCTCAGCGTCTCCGGGTGGTCGGGGCCAGACCTGGCGATCCGCTGCCTGAGCACCTGCTCGAACAGCGGCACGGAGCGATCGAGCCGCCCGGCGCGCCAGTACGCCGTGGCGAGGTTGTTGCGACTGTCGAGCGTCTCGGGGTGGTCGGGGCCGAGCTTCGTCTCCTGGAGCGCGAGCGTCGCTTCGTGGAGCTTGATCCCCTCGGCCACCCGCCCGGCCTCGACGTAGGCCGCGGCGAGGTTGCAGCGGGCGGTGAGGATATGGGGATGCTCGGGGTCGAGCTTCGACTCGAAGAGCTTGAGCGTCGGCTCGAACAGCGTGATCGCCTTGGCTGTCCTGCCAGCACGCGAATACATCGAGGCCAGGTTGTGGCGAGCGACGAGCGTCTGGAGGTGGTCCGGGCCGAGCTTCGATTCGAGGAGCTTGACCGTCGCCTCGTCCAGCGCGATCGCCTCGGCCGTACGGTCAACACGATCGTAGGCTTGTGCGAGGTTCATCCGGGATTTGAGTGTCTCGGGATGATCGACGCCGCGTGCGGCCTCCAGCAGCTTGAGCGTCGGCTCGAACAGCGTGATCGCCTCGGCGACCCGCCCGGCGTCCATGTAAGCCAGGGCGAGGTTATTGCGGCAGGAGAGGGTTTGGAAGTGGTTGGCGCCGAGCTTCGACTCGAAGAGCTTGAGCGCCGCTTCGTACAGCGCGATTGCCTCGGCCGTGCGGCCGGCGGTGAAGTAGTCTTGGGCGAGGTTGTTGCGGCTGATAAGGGTATCGGGGTGGTCGGCGCCGAGCGTGGCCGTCCGCCGCGCGAGCACAGCCTCATGGAGTTTGATCGCCTCGCCCGTCCGGCCAACGGCCCGGAGGGCGATGCCGAGGAAGCTGCGGCTGATAAGCGTGTCGGGGTGGTCGGCGCCGAGAATCTTCGCCTGGACTTCGGAGGCCTTCTCGAAGACCTTCAGGGCCCGGTCGGGCCAGCCCAGTCCGAGGTAGGTCTGGCCGAGGGTGTCGAGCAGATGTCCCCGGATCACCTCCGACCCGGTGAAGCCGCGATCGAGCTGTTCCTCCCCCCGGCCGAGGACATCGACCACCTTGACGTTGCGATCGCCGAAGTCGGGGTCCGGGCTGCGGAACGCACTGATGAGAAAGGCACTCACCGCCTCGGCCTGCTGGCGGCCCTGCTCGGACTGCACCAACGCCTGTTGAGTCGCCTCCTGGGCTTTCTTCGTCTCGCCGAGCCGCTGCTCCGCCAGTTTCTCGGCCCGGGTGGCGCGCCAGGCCTGATAGGTGCTGATGGCCGTCGCGGCGATGAGGACAAGCAGGAACGCGGCGGCGGTGGCCAGGGCGACCCGGTGCTTGCGGGCGAACTTGCGGAGGCGATAGGAGCGAGTGGGAGGGCCGGCCTCGACGGGGTCGCCGTCGAGGTGGCGGCGGACGTCGGCGGCGAAGGCGCTGGCGGAGTCGTAGCGGCGGGAGCGGTCCTTCTCCAGCGCCTTCATCACGATCCAGTCGAGGTCGCCGCGGACGAGCCGCGAGAGGCGGGAGGGCTCGACGCCGCGGACGGCGGCGACGGAGGGGAGGCGGTCGGCGGTGTCGCTGAGGCGGGTGGAGGGCGTGGGAGGGTCTTCCTCGCGGACGCGGCGGAGGACCTCGGCCAGCGCGGCGCGGCGGAGGGTGTCGCGATCGAGGGGGGTGGTGCCGGTCAGCAATTCGTAGAGGAGGACGCCGAGGGAGTAGATGTCGCTGCGGGTGTCGATGTCCTGCTCGGAGGGCTCAGCCTGCTCGGGGCTCATGTACTCGGGCGTGCCGACGATGGCGCCGAGCTGGGTGAACATCGTCATTTCGGCCTGGCGGCGGTCGATGGCGCGGGCGACGCCGAAGTCGATGACCTTGGGCACGGGGCGGCCGTCGATGGTCGCCACGAGGACGTTCGAGGGCTTGATGTCGCGGTGGATGATCCCTTTTTGATGGGCGTGCTGCACCGCCTGGCAGACGGGGATGAACAACTCCAGGCGCTGGGCGGGGGTGAGGCGGGCCGAGTCGCAGTAGTCGGTGATCGGGACGCCCTGGACCAGCTCCATGACGAAGTAGGGCCGGCCGGCGGGCGTGGCGCCGGCGTCGAGCACCCTGGCGATGTTCGGGTGGTCCATCAACGCCAGCGCCTGGCGCTCGGCCTCGAACCGCGCCACGACGGCCCGCGAGTCCATCCCCGGCCGGATGACCTTCAACGCCACCCGGCGGCGGACAGGCTCCTCCTGCTCGGCGAGGAAGACGGCGCCCATCCCCCCCTCGCCGAGCCGCTCCACGAGCGTGTACGGGCCGATCCGCGCGCCGGGGGCGTCGCCGTCGAGGTCGGGGACGGAGGCGAGATCGGGATCGGGGGCCGTCGCCGCGACCCCGGCCGTGCCGAGGAACCGGCCGGAGGCGTCGTGGGCGCGGAGCAGGGCCTCGACGCGGGGCCGCAACGGCGTGCCGGCCGGGCAGGCGCGGTCGAGATAGGCCTCGCGCTCCGGGCCCGCCGGCAGGTCGACGGCCCCGCAGAAGACGGCCTTCAGCTCGCGATCGTCCGGCTCCATGACGGCCTCCAGGGTTGAGCACCGTAAAGACATGCTCCGTCCGCCGTCGCGGGGCGCAACGGGGAGGGAAGAATTCATTCACCACAGAGCCCACGGAGATCACGGAGAGGAGAGAGGGAAAGGAGAGATTTCCATGGAATCGGTCATTCTCTGATTCTTCTCCGTGATCTCCGTGGGCTCTGTGGTAAACCCCGGCTTCAACGATCACCCCGATCGGCGAGGTGGTCGAAGAGCCAGGCGCGGGCGAATTGCCAGTCGAGGTCGGCGGTGCGCGGGGAGATGCCGAGGGCGAGGGCGGCCTCGGCGAGGGTCAGGCCGGCGAAGAGGCGGAGCTTGACGAGCGCGGCGGCGCGGGGGTCGAGGCCCTCGAGGCGGCCGAGGGCGTCGTCGAGGTCGAGGAGGTCGTCGGGCGCGCCGTCGGGGTCGGTCAACGCGTCGAAGTCGAGCTCCTCACGACGGCGCGCGCCGCCGCGCTTGAGCCGCTTACGGTCGCGGGCGCGGTCGATGAGGATGCGGCGCATCGCCTCGGCCGCCGCGGCGAAGAAGTGGCCGCGGCCGTCCCAGCCCCGCGACGGCCCGCCGACGACGAGGCGCAGATAGGCCTCGTGGACCAGGGCCGTGGCCTGGAGGGTCTGGCCGGGCTTCTCCTCGGCCAGCTTCTTCGCGGCGAGCCGGCGCAGCTCGTCGTAGACGAGGGGCAGGAGCCGCTCGGCGGCCTGCGGGTCGCCGCGCTCGATGTCGGCGAGGATGCGGGTGACGTCGCTCATCGTCGAGGGCCGCCGGGGCCGATGCCACCGCCCGGGATGGCGCCGAGCCCCGTCGCTCGGATCGCCTCGCCGCCCGGGCCGCAGGGGATCGGAGACGCTTCCTCAGAGTAATGTCCCCCGGCGGCGCGTCGCGGTCAAGGCCCCGGCCGGTCGCCGCGACGGATCGTCCCGCGCACGCGCACGTCGCCGTCGATCACTTGAATCTCGACATCGTCCAATCGCAACGCCTCGGCCATCGTCGCGACGCCGAGCCCGCGCACCGGGCCGATGGCGTGCGAGCCCCCCTCGACGACGGGGGCGATATAGACGTCGACCGCGTCCACCTGGCCGGCGTCGAGGAAGGCGCCGAGGACGCGACCGCCACCCTCGACCAGCACGTTCGTCATCCCGCGCCGGCCGAGTTCGGCGAGCAACGACGGGATCTGTCGGGATTCGTCCTCGGGTAATATCAAGATTTCACATCCAAAATCATTTAATTTTCTGATCCGATCGGCCGGCGCCTTCGGGGTGACGGCGACGAGGACGGGGACGGCGCGCGCGGTGCGGACGAGCGTGCCGTCGAGGGGCAGGCGCGCCGAGCGGTCGAGCACGACGCGGGCGGGCGTGCGCGGACCGGGGGGGCGGGCGGTCAAGGCGGGGTCGTCGGCGAGCGCGGTGCCGATGCCGACGACGATCGCGTCCATCCGCCCGCGCAGCTCGTGGACCAGCGCGCGCGACCGCGGGCCGGAGATCCAACGGCTGTCGCCCGAGGCGGTGGCCGTCTTGCCGTCGAGGGTCATCGCCCACTTCGCGATGACGTAGGGCAGGCCGGTCGCCAGCCGCTTCAGGTACGGCGCATTGAGCCGCCGCGCCGGGTCTTCCTCGACGCCCGAGACGACCTCGACGCCCGCGGCCCGGAGGATCTCGAAGCCGCCGCCGTCGACCTCGGGGAACGGGTCGCGCATCGCGGCGACGACGCGGGCGACGCCGGCCCGGAGGATCGCGTCGGTGCAGGGGGGGGTCTTGCCGGTGTGGCAGCAGGGCTCGAGCGTCACGTACAACGTCGATCCGCGCGCGGCCGCGCCGGCGGCTTCGAGCGCCACGACCTCCGCATGCGGGCCGCCGAACCGGGCGTGATGGCCGACGGAGAGCGTATGACCCTCCTTGACGACGACCGCGCCGACCATCGGGTTGGGCTCGACCGAGCCGCGACCGCGCGCCGCCTCGACCAGCGCGCGACGCATCAGGGCGCGGTCGGCCTCGACGACCGGCCCGGTCATGACGGCTTCGGCTCGGCCGGCGGCTTCTTGCCGGCCGACGGGGCCGGCGTCGGCGCGGGGGGCGTCAGGGAGCGGAGCCGCGCGGCACGACGGGGGGCGCGGAAGGGTCGCGGCGGCTCGCCGTCCGCGGCCTCGACGAGCCGATACAACGCCGTCAGCTTCAGCCGCGCCTCGTCGGCCGGCAAGACCTCCAGCGCCTGCTCGATCCAGGGGGGGATGAGCTCGAGGAAGTCCTTGAGCTGCGCCGGCTCGACCGGCTCCAGCGCGTTCGTCGCGAGGTATTCCGCCTCGGCCTCGCGGACGAGCTTCTGCTGGACCATCGGCCGGACGGCCTTGAGCGCCTGCCGGGCCTCCGGCGAGAGTTTCGCGATGCCGTCCAGGTTGGCCTTCGGGTTCAGGACCGCCTGGCGGAACCGCTCGTCCTCGATTCGGGCGAGGATCTCCTCGAAGACCTTCCGGCGGTGCTCGACGAGGAAATTCCGCTGCAACTCGGGCTTGAGGTTCGACGGCGCGTTGACGCTGATCTGGTCGCGGAACTCCTCGAAGAACGCCTTCCTACGGGCGGGGTCGATGAGCCGGCCGCGGACGAGGTCGATCGTCGGCAGGAAGAAGGCCGGCTCCTGGATGAGGCCCAGGGCGTGGCCCCGATTGACGAGCTCCTGCCGCCGCCGGTTGGCGAGCGTCGGCGCCGGCTCCGCCATCTCGACGATCGTGTTGCGTTCCCTGGGGTCGATCGCCCGCCAGCAGCGGATTTGGAAGGCGGTCTCGGTCAAGGTCCCCGGGTTCAGCGCCTTCGACCGCAACGCGAGCGAGCCGACGAGGACGGGCCGTTGCCGTCGCTCCTCCTGGAGGAAGGAGTTGACGGCCTCGGCGCGGCCCGCGGGCGAGGCGCGGAGCAGGTCGTCGCGGCGGGATTCGGGGAGCGACTCGACCCAGAGGTGATAGCGTCGGAGGCGGTCGAAGGCCCGATCCCGCTCCTCGGGTGCGAGGCCGGCGACGCGGCGGTCGACCTCGCGGATCGCCGCACGTTCGGCGGCGTCGAGGCGGTCGAAGCGGCCGAGGTTCGCGTCCAGGGCGCGCCGCTGCCGTAACGGGAGCGAGCGGAGCCGGTCGAACGCCTCGGGGTCCGAGCTCGTCGCGCCGAGGAACCCGGCGGCCGCGATCGCGACGCCGAGGGCGATCGCGCGGCGGGCGCGGCGGGGAGGCGCGGGGGCGTCAACGGGGCGTTGCATTCGGGGCGGCCTCCTCGCCGTCGGGGGCGCCGGCCCGGAGCGCGTCGAGGGCGGCGGCGGAGCCGACGTCGCGGTACTGGTCGAGGTGCTCGGCGAGCCGCAGCTCGCGGGCGAGGCGGCCGGTCGGGTCGGGCCAGAGGCGGCGGCCGGCCGCGTAGCCGGCCCCGACGGCCAGCAGCGCCGCCAGGGGCCAGGCCAGGGCCCGGAGCCACCGCCGGCCCGGGGGCATCGCCGCGCCGGGGGTCCGGCCGCCGGCGTCGAGCTGGATGACGGCGGTGAGGGTCCGGCTGCCGAAGTCGTCGGGGGCCTTGGTGCGGGGGAGCAGGTCGAGCATCGCCCACGTCCCGGCCAGCGCCTCGGCCTCGCGGCGGGCGACCGGGTCGCGGGTCAGCCGCGCGGCGACGGACCGCGAGGCCGCCTCGTCGAGCTCGCCGTCGAGGTAGGCGACCAGCTCCGACGGCTCGACGGGGCTCGGGCGCGATTCCGACTGCATGGCTCGGGCCGGGCGATCCACCCCCGCCCCCTCGGGACCCCGATCACCGCATGCCCATACCCATGCCACCGCCCATGCCCATGCCACCGCCCATGCCGCCGGCACCGCCCTGGCCGACGCGCCGCTGGCCGACCCGCAGCGCGGTGTTCGCCCGACGCGCCGCCCGGCCGCTTCGCAGGGTGGGGTAGTACGTCGAGGCGCGGTTGAAGTATTGCGGCGGGCCGTTGCCGGCGAGGTTCGAGTTCGAGGATCCGGCGGCGCTGCGACGGCCGCCCATCGCCCGCCGGGCCACCGCCCGTTGCCGGCCGATCGGGGCGTTCGGGTCGAGGTCCTCCAGGCCCAGCGGCTGGAACTCGTCGTAGAGGCCGGGCCGCTCGCCGTTGGCCCCCATCGCGGTCGCGTTGGCCCGGACCGCCGACTGCTGGTTGATCTGCGCGACAGAGACCGACGTCGACGCCGCGGCCACCGCGCTGGGGAGGTAAAACCCCTGGTACGTCGAGAACGGGTTAGTGAGCAGGCTCGAGGCGGCGGCCGTCTGGGCCCGCGCGGCCGTGGCCAGCCCCGAGAACCCGACCACCACCGCCAGCACGACGATCGGACGGCGCATCTCCGGACCCCCTCTCCCTGTTCGGGCGCTGCGGCCCACTCTATTCGGAATGCGGGCCGCCGGCCGCCCCGACGTCCCCTCGCGGTTGCACCGCGACCGCCCGGCACGGCCTCAACCCCCTATTCTACAACCCCGCCGCCCGTTTGCAAGGCCCGCGATGATCCCGCGCGCGGCCCGCGGCCTGGCGGGCCGGCGCGACGGGACGGCCCGATCAAGGCAGCGACGACGAATCGGCCCCCTGGAGCACGACCGGAGTCCAGCCGATCTGGACGTTGGAGGTGTCGCTGAATCGGAGGTAGACCGTCAGCGACTGGCCGGGCGCCAGGCCGCCGGAGAGGGTCAGGTAGGGCGTCCCGACCGGGACCGGGTTGTTGCCGGCGCCGTAGTCGATCGCCGCGCCGGATTGGTTGACCAGCGAGACGCCCGAGGGGAGGCCCTCCAGGGCCAGATACAAGGGCGCGGCCAGGGCGGTCGTCGTCGTGTTGGTGATCGTCACCGGCTGGACGTACTCCTTGCGGGCCCGGTCGTAGCGGAAGCCGAGGCGGGCCACGGAGACGTCGCCGTTGACGACGGTGGCGGGTACGCCGGTGGTGTTCAGGACGACCTCGTTCGAGGCATAGTCGAGCTGGAAGAGCCGGTTCGGGCCGGCGTCGAGGCTCGTCGTCGTGAACTGGCCGCTGTCGCCGCCGGTGGACTGGACCAGGACGAACGCGTCGCCGGGGCTGGGCACGAAGCCGCCGGTCGTGGCCACGTCCAGGGTGCCGCCGAGCGTCGCGGTGCCGCCGGCGGTGAGCTGGTCGTAGCCGGTCCCGGGGGTGGTGCCGCCGACGGTCATCGACAGGACCCCGGTGGCGTCCTGCTGATAATTGCCGGAGACGGCCAGCGTGCCCATCGGCTCGACCAGGCCGGCGTTCTCGAGCAGCACGCCCGTGACCGTGCCGCCGGTCGAGGTCAGGGTGCTCCCCTGGTCGAACAGGGCCTCGGCGCCGAGGCTGGCGGGAGCAGGGCCGACGAAGCTGGCGACGACGGCGCCGACGACGAGCGTGCCGCCGTTCAGGTCGGTCCGGCCGGCGAGGGCCGTGTAACTGCCGGTCGCCCGCACCGAGCTGTTGGCGCCGCCGAGCGCGACGTCGTCGGCCGAGGTCTGGATGTTCCCCTCGACGGTCAAGGTCGTGTTGTCGGCCGTCTCGGTGACCGTCGCGCCGGCGGGGACCGTCAGGTCGTGCTGGATAAGGTCGGCGCCGGTGAGGTCGAGGGCGTGGAAGGCGGTCGTCGACAGGCCGACGCCGGGGCCGAGGGTGCTGCCGTCGAGCGCCAGGGTGCCGTGGTTGGCGATCGTGGTGCCGGTCGAGTTGACCGTCGCGTTCGAGAACGCCAGCTTCGCTCCCGCCTCGACGGTGATCGCGCCGCTGATCGAGGAGTTGCCCAGCACCGTGATCGAGCCGGCGCCCAGGTCGAGCGGGGAGCTGAGCTGCGTGATGCTGTGCACCGAGTCGGCGACGTCCTGCGAGTGCGTGATCGTGCCGGCGCCGTTGGGCGTCTCGATGCCGGGGATCGTCACGTCGTCGGCCGCCGTCGGCACGTGGTGGTCGTTGACGAGGCCCACGACGGTTCAGTTACTGGCGGTGTCCCAGTCGAGGTTGTTCGTATTCGTCGGGGTGAAGACGAGAGACGAGAGCACCGTGCGCGGCTCGAGCCACTCCGGGGCGGGGCGGCGGCGGGTCGTAGTCGGGGACGGCCGACGGCGAATCCTCATGGCGGGCGGCTCCTGATCGCGGGGCCCGGACGCGGGCACCGCCTGGATGGCAGCGGACCCCCGTGGCCCTTTCGTTGCAATCACGCTCCAAGGAGTAACACCACTCAGAACCCTGCGGCGACGAAAAAGTGATAACCATGTTGTCGCAAAGCAACGAAGAGTGAATGCGTGCTATTTTGTTAGATTCCGTCGATGACGCGATAGATGGCGATGGAGGCGTCATCGAGGACGGCGACGGGGTCGCGGTGGTCGAGGGCCAGGAAGTAGCCGGGGGGGCCCCAAGGGCCGTACTGGAGCGAGGCCGAGACGGCGACGTATCGCGAGCGGGCGGCGAGCCGGGGCGGGAGGTCGTCGGGCCAGGAATCGGCGCGGAGGACGTAGGCCCGGCCGGCGACCCCGTAATGGGCCGGGTCGGTGTCGCCGAAGTAGAAGAGGGTCAGGTCGCGCAGCTCCGGCCGGTCGCGCTGGAGCCGGGCCAGCGACTTGCAACCCTGGCCCCAGTCGAGGTTCGAATCCGCCAGGACCCGCCGTCCGCCCCGCGATCCGCCGGCCAACGCGTTGAAGTAGGCCAGTTCGTGCGGGTGGCACGAGCCGACCGCCCACGCCTGCCCCACTATCGCCAGCGCCACGACCGCGCGGAACGCCCTGGCCTCCGCCAGCGCCGAGACCCAGACGATCGCCGCCGGCGCGATCGGCAGGAGGTATCGGATGCCGTAGTTGCGGGTGGATGCCAGCGAGGTGATGGCCAGGAAGGCCCCGACGGTCACGGGGACGAGCGCATCGCCGGTCGCCGGCCGCGATCGCCGCCAGAGTCCACGCGCCGCGAATAGGGCCCAGAAGGCGAGCGGGACCTTCACGGCGAGGGTCACGAGGTAGTAATGCCGCCAGCCGTGCCCCCGGCGCTCGCCGAGCAGGTAGCTTGACCCGCCTTGCCCTTGCAGTCGGAGCTGCGTCGCGAAGCCGGCGAGGTCCGCCGGCACGGGCGCCTCGACGATCCGCGCCGCGACCGGCCGCAGGACGGCCGGCACCCGATCGATCGAGCCGTGCGCGCCGCGGTTCGGGCTGAGCGGGACGGTCGCGCCGCCGGTCACGACGAGATTGGATAGGCCCAGCACGGCCACGAAACCGAGCATCCCGAGCATCACTCGCACGGCTAACCGCCCGAGCCGCCGCTCGCCCGACCGCCAGCGATCGACCCACCAGGCCAGCGCCAGGATCGGCGGCAGGAGGGCGGTCGTGAACTTGCAGGAGAACGCCAGGCCGCCGACGGCCGCCGCCGCGACGAACGCCGGCCGCGAGCCGGTCGCGAGGAACCTCCAGAAAAGGAACAGCATCGCCGCGACGCAGGCCACGAGCGGCCCTTCCATCGTCGCCAGGGCGCCATGGGCCAGGAGGTTCGGGCTGAGCGCGAACAGCCAGGACGCCAGGATCGCCGCCCTCGGCCCGTACGACCGGCGGGCCCAGGCCGCCGTGAAGAGCAACGCGACGACGAACGTCCACGAGCCGCCGAGCCGCACCCACGGCAGCAAGTCGGCCTGATGGCCGATCGGGTGGTCGATCCAATGGCCGTGGCCGAGCCGGTCGATCGCGAAGAGGACGGGCGCCTGCTGGAGCTTCCAGAACGTCCGCGGCGACCCGACGCGGGTGATCTCCCCGTCTTCGCCCGTCCGCCACCACCGCGCGGCGACCTTCAGGTACAAGACCTCGTCATACGTCGCCGAGTTCTCCCACGCCTGGCCGGCCAGGAGCAGGAGGCCCGTCAGCGCGGCCAGGGCGACGGAAGTGTGGAGGAAGGGGGATTCACCACGAAGGCACAAAGGACACAAAGGAAAACTTAAATTGAAAACCTGCGGTTTTCTTTTCCTTTGTGTCCTTTGTGCCTTCGTGGTGAATCCCCCTTCGCTGGTTCTTGTGGGTTCCATCCCGTTGTCCCCGCCCTCAGGGCGAGTTGGCTTCCTGTCGCGGGTCGACGGCGCGGCCCTCGGCGCAGGAGCGGCGCAGGGCGGCGACGAGGCGGGCGGTGGCGAGGGCGTCGGCGAGGGTGGGGGCGGCGGCGGCGTCGCGGACATGGCGGTGGAACTGGTCGTTCAATGCCTCGCCGACGGTCGGGTCCATCGGCAATCGCTCGTCGTGCGCGCCGCGGGCGTCGGTCCACTGGACGCGGTCGGGCATCTCGACCCAGGCGGCGCCGCGCTCGGCGAAGACCTGGAAGCCCGGCGCCGGCAGGAACCGCGTCGCGTCGCCCCAGGCGCCGCGGTGATAGCGGCCGAAGGCGACCTGGGCCACCTCGCCGCCGTCGAAGGTGAGCGTGAAGCCCTCGAAGTCGCTCTCGGGGCCGGGGTCGTCGTCGTCGCCGTTGCCGTCCCCCTCGCCCGCCGGCAGCAGCCGCGCCGCGACCCCGTGCACCGACACCGGCTCCTTGCCGACGACGAAGCGGCACCAGTCGAGCAGGTAGCTGCCCGGGTCGACCGCCAGCGGCGCCGGCGCGATCTGGGTCGTCGGCCCCGGCTGGCCGTAGCGGTCGAAGCCCTGGAGCCGGCTGAAGCCGAGCACCAGTCGCGGCGGCCCGAGGGCCGTGGCCAACAGCTCGCGGAGCCGGACCGTCGCCGGGTAGAGCCGCCGGGCCAGCTCGGGGACGAACGGCGTGCCGCCTGCGGCGATCACGGGCGCGACCTCGGCCAGGGCCTCCGGGTCGCCCGCGACCGGCAACGCGCAATAGATCGGCTTGCCCCGCGCGCAGGCCAGGTCGATCGGGTGCAGGCCGAACCACTGCGGCGTCAGCAGGTAGATCGCGTCGACGTCCGGCCGATCGACCAACTCCGTCAGCCCCTCGGCCGCCTCGCAGCCGAGCTGCGCCGCCTCGATCGCCGCGCGGCGCGCGACCTGGTCATACACGGCGCGGACCTCGACCCGCCCGGCCAGCCGCGCGAACGCCGGCTTGTGCCGCGCCTCCCAGAGCCTCCCCAGGCCGATCACCCCGACCCTCAGCCGCCCGTCCCGCGCCGCCAATGCACCCTCCTTATGTGTCGCTCGCCCCATAGCCTAACGGGCGGGGGGGATGAAGAGAAGAGAATCGAGCCGCAGATGACGCAGATTTCGCAGATGAAAGAATTAAAAAATGGATTCATTTTCTTTCACCTGCGAAATCTGCGTCATCTGCGGCTCGATTCTCTTCTCTTCACCCCTGCCTCAATCTCGGGTCGGTGGCGGCGATGATGGCGCTGACGGCCTGCTGGTTGAAGCCCTTGTACCCCTCGTGGCGCTGGAGGTTCTCGAGGTGGCTGCCGATGGCCCCCTCGGCGAGGAAGCGGGCGTGCTGGTCGGGGTCGATCCAGCCGAGGGCCAGGGCGCGGTCGGCGCGGGCCTTGGCGACGGGCCAGCGCTCGCCGGCGGTGAAGGCCTGGCGGAGGAAGGGGAAGTCGGAGAAGGGCTTCATGGTGGCGATGCCGGCCTCGGCCTCGAGGCCGGCGCGGAGGGCGTCGAAGTCGAACTGGGCCTCGAGGTGGTGCATGCCGGCCTCGAGGATCGACTCGCCGTGCAGCGCGACCCAGAGGCCGACGGTGTTGGGCCGGGGCAGGTCGGGCAGGGCGTCGCGGGCGAAGTCGGCGTCGACTTCGTCGGGGGCGAGGTCCAGGTCGGCGAAGATGACGATCCCCGTCGTCGCGTGCTCGAGCACTTGCGCGCCCCAGCCTGCGTGCTGGCCGGCGTGGAACCGCTCGCGGAGGTCGAAGCCGAGCGCGCGGAAGATCCCGATGATCCGCGGGAAGAGCCTCCGCGAGCAGCGGAACGTGTGGTGGTCGTGGTTCGCCCAGCCGAGGCCGAGCCGGTCCTGCCGGCCTTTTTGGACCCGGGCGGCGCGGTTGCGCGACTGCCAGTAGTCGCGCTCGCCTTCGAAGACGACGTGGCAGGCCGGGTCGCGGCCGACGAGGCCGACGAGGCGGCCCAGGAGCGCCTCGGTCGCGTCGAGCCCCTCCTCGTCGTCGTCGAACCGCCGCCGGCGGCCTTGCCAGAGCTCGCGGGCGGCTATCAGGTCGCGGGCCGCGTGCGGTGCCATCCGCCCCTCGCGCGCCAGCTCGCCCGGGAACGGCTCGAAGCCGCGATACGCCCGCCGCTCGACCGCCGCGAGCGTCGTCGGCTGGCCGCCGACCCGGCCGATCCGGTACGGCCCCATCGGCATGCCGACGACGTCGAGGCCCAGGTCGTGCGCCCTCGAGAACGCCGCGACCGACTCGACCTTGATCGCGACCTCGCGGATCTGCCCCTCGTGCCCCTTCGCGACGGCCACCCTCGGGAAGATCCCGCCGTCGTGGCCGAAGACCGGCGTGCCCACGGCATAATCCGTCGCCTCGCGCCGATAGCCCGCCCGCTCCAGCTCCGCGACCAGGCCAGGCCGGTCGCCGACGACGAGGTGGTCGACCCAGTCGGTGAACCTCGTGCTCGTCTCCGCCTCCATCCTCCGCGCCAGCTCGGCGGCGAAGGCGTTGCCTTGCAACGCATCGGCAATCAAGCCGTCGACGAGCGCCTCGGTCTCCGGCCAGCGCTTCCAGTCGAATGTCGGGGCCTTCGGCGGGGCGATCGCGGCGGTCATATCGCTACTCTCTCGCGTACCATAGTGCAGATCGGTTCTCGTGATCATCCAATGAGCATGCTGAAGCGCGGCAGCCTGCCCATCTTCCGCAATCGTAGGAGACGCTTGAAGAGGAAGTGACGGGCCTCGTTCGAGTCCTCCATTTCCAGCAGGCGGCGGAGTTTCTCGAAGTCTTCGGTGTAGGGCAGATCGTCGACGGGCCGGCCGATCGTCGTATACGCATCGACCAGACGTTGGTCGGCCGAATCGAGCGTAGGGACGGCGGCATTGAAAGGGGACGCGTTCAGTGGAGACGCGTTGAAAGGCGAGTCGTTCATCGTGTAGCTCCTGGCTCATCCAAGAGACGGAATCGGGCGGTCCGAGCCGCGCCGTCGAGGTCGGCGAAGAGGTTCGCGGCGTTGATCGTCATAGCGTCGAGGTCCGCCAGAGCGATCGATCGGAATTGGGCCGGCACGATGATTTTCGTCAGCGCCCCCGACAGGATTTCTTCCACGGGCTGCTGAATCGTCTCGACCCGAGCGAACCGGCCTCGCTGCCTGAGGGCCCTCCGATTGAAGCGGATCAGCTCGCGATCCTCGATCATCGTAACTCCCCGATCCGGGTCGAAGGCCATGAGATCGAGGACGAAGATGGCGATCGAATGCCCCCCGCTCGTGGCCGGGGGCCACAGTCTTTTCGACGACTCGAATGCGAAAAACGCCGCGATATACGGCGATTCCGTCCAATCGAGAATCGGGGAAGGAACACCGTGATGTCGTGCCAGCAATTCGAGCGCGTCGCCGGCTGGTAACTCGTCGCGGATCGACACCTGCTGCATCGCTTCGCGCCAAAATTCCGCGAGCATATCCTGATAGAAGTGCTGCCGCAGCCGATCGTCCTGGAATGGGCGCTCGCGGTCGAGGGTCGTAACCAATTGGTACTCGAAGCTTGCATGGCCACGGAACAAGAACCTCGCCCGCGTATCCTTTGGCATGAGGGAATACTGGCGGAAATAGCCGCAGAGCTCATACCAATCTGCGCATTCCATTGTAACCAAGGATCGGCTCGCCTTTCTCTACAACCGGCTGCCAAGCGCCCGGCGGATCGTCAAACCGTCCTCATGGTATGACCGACGACGTCCGCCGCCAGCACGTCGGCCAGGATCGCCAGGCCCATTTCAACCTGGCGCGCGGTGAGGCACAAGGGGGGGCAGAAGCGGACGGTGCTGGGGCCGCAGGGGAGGAGCAAGAGGCCGCGGAGGAAGGCGTGGTTGACGATCCGGTCGCGGAGGGCGGGGTCGGGGCCGGTGCCGTCGGGGGTGCCGACCTCCAGGCCGACCATCAGGCCGAGGCCGCGGACGTCGCGGACGAAGCGGTGCGATCGGGCCAGGACGCGGAGGCCGTCGCGGAGCTGGAGGCCGCGGCGCTCGGCATTGGCGCGGTACTTCGATTCGACGAGGTCGAGCGTGGCGATCGCCGCGGCGCAGGCGACGGGGTTGCCGCCGAAGGTCGAGGCGTGGCTGCCGCTGGGCCAGTCCATCACGTCGGCCCGCGCGATGATCGCGCCGAGCGGCAGGCCGTTGGCGATCCCCTTGGCCAGGCAGACGATGTCGCCGGCCACGCCCCAGTGCTCCGAGGCGAACATCCGCCCGGTCCGGCCCATGCCCGACTGGACCTCGTCGAGCACGAGTAAAATGCCATGCTCGTCGCAGAGCCGGCGGAGGCCGGGGAGGAACTCCGGCGGCGGGACGACGTAGCCCCCCTCGCCCTGGATCGGCTCGACGAAGATCGCCGCGAGTTCGTCGGGCGGGCAGGTCGTCTTGAGTAAGGCGCGGACGCTCTCCAGGTCGCCGAAGCGGGCATGCTGGACCTCGGGCACCAGCGGCGCGAACCGACGCCGCTGCACGGGCTTCGAGCCGCTCAGGGACAGGGCGCCATACGTCCGGCCGTGGAAGGCGTTGAGGAACGCCAACGCGCGGGGCCGGCCGGTGTGGTGGCGGGAGAGCTTGAGCGCCGCCTCGATCGCCTCGGCGCCGCTGTTGGTGAAGAAGACGCGCTTCGAGCCCGGCCCCGGCGCAATCGCGGCGAGCCGCTCGGCGAGGAGGACCTGCGGGGTGTAATAGAAGTCGGTGCCCGACATGTGGATCAGGCGGCCGGCCTGGCGGCGGATGGCGGCGACGACCTTCGGGTGGCAGTGGCCGGCGGCCGTGACGGCGATGCCGGCGGTGAAGTCGAGGAAGCGGTTGCCGTCGAGGTCCTCGACCATCGCCCCCTTCGCGCGCCGGACCACCAGCGGGTAGGTTCTCGTGTACGACGGCGACATGACCCGCGCGTCGCGGTCGAGCCAGGCGGCGGCCCTCGGGCCGGGCAACGGGCCCTGGATCCTCGGCGCGTCGCGATGCAAACGGGTCATGCGCGGCTCCTTTCGCGGGAGATGTGGCCCCCGCGCGGCACGGGGTTCGAGCCGGGCCCCGGGGTCGGGGCGGGGCGTTCCGGTCCGTCGATCGGGGTCGGAGGTCGCTCGACTCGATTTCGGGTGATCGTCGCGGCAGGTCGGCGCCGGCGTCGAGGGGCCTTCTGTTGATATTTTAGGACCGGCCCCGCGGCCGGTCAATTCGAGGGAGTCCGATGCCCGCGATCCCCACCGTCGTCGTCGGCCACGGCCTGGCCGGTCGCCACATCCATGCCCCGCTCATCCGCCGCCAACCGGACCTGATGCTCCACGGATTCGTCGCCCGCGACCCGGCCGTCCGCGACGAGGCCGTCGACCTTTGGGGAGTCAAGGGCTACGCCGGCCTCGACGAGGCCCTCCATGATCCCGTCGTGGAACTCGTCGTGCTGGCGACACCGCACGACACCCACGCCGACCTCGCCGTCCGCACCCTGGAGGCCGGCAAGCATTGCGTCGTCGACAAGGTGATGGCGCTGACCACCGCCGAGGCCGACCGCATGATCGCCGCCCGCGACGCCTCGGGGGCGATGCTCTCGGTCTTCCACAACCGCCGCTGGGACTGGGACTTCCTGACGTTGAAGTCGGTCCTCGACCGCGGCCTCCTCGGCCGGCCGCTGCTCGTCGAGAACGCCGTCTGCCGCCACAGCCCGCCCCGCTCCTGGCGCGGTCGTCGGGCCGAGGCGGGGACGATCCTGCACGACTGGGGCGCGCACCTCGTCGACCAGGCCCTCCAGCTCGGCCTCGGCCCGTGCCGGCGATTGGGCTGCTGGCTCGTGCCCGCCCCGTGGGAGGGGGTCGACAGCGGCGGCCACGGCCGGATCCTCCTCGAATTTGACGACGCCCTCGTGCAGGCCGAGACGAGCCGCGTCTGCCGGCTCGACCGGCCCCGATGGTGGGTCGTCGGTACCGGCGGCGGCCTGGTGCAATACGGCGTCGATCCCCAGGAAGACGCCCTCCGCGGAGGCGACCTCGACGCCGCTTCCCAACCCCACGCCCACCGCGCCACCCTTCGCCGAGAGGTCGATGGAAACGTCGTCGAGGAGGTCGTGCCCACCGTCCGCGGGAGCTGGGACTCCTATTACGCCAACATCGCCGACCACCTCCTCCGCGCCGCCCCCCTGGCCGTCACCGGCGAGGACGGCCGCGCCGTCGTCCGCTTGCTCGAAGCCGCCGAGCGCTCGGCGCGCGAGCACACCCTGATCGAGAACCCGATCGGCGACTGACCCCGGAGAAACGCCCCCATGCGCCTGCTCGCCCCGATCGGCCTGGCCCTCCTGCTTTTCCTCCCCCGCCAGGACCGCCCCCGCGACGCGTTCCCCGACGCGATCGTGAAGTGGCAGGCCGCCGCCGAGAACCCCGTCTTCACCGGGGCCGGCGGCGAAGCGTGGGATAGGAAGATCCGCGAGCGCGGCTGGATGATGTACGACGGGGGCCGGTATCGCCTCTGGTACACCGGCTACAACGACGACCGCTCTCCCTCGAAGTTCCTCGGCCACGCCACCTCGCCCGACGGCGTCCACTGGACCCGCGACAAGGCCAACCCCATCTACGACAAAGGGTGGGTCGAGGACGTCTGCGTCGTGAAGGACGGCGGGACGTACCTCATGTTCGCCGAGGGCGAGCAGGACCGCGCCCACCTGCTCACCTCGCCCGACGGCCTCCACTGGACCGAACAGGGGCGGCTCGACGTCCGCAAGGTCGACGGTACGCCGATCCCGCCCGGCCCGTACGGCACGCCGACGGTCTTCGTCGAAAACGGGACGTGGTACCTCTTCTACGAGCGCGGCGACCAGGGGGTATGGCTGGCGACGTCGAAGGACCGCAAGGTCTGGACCAACCTCAGCGACGAGCCCGTCCTGCCGATGGGCCCCGACGCCTACGACCGCGCCGCCGTCGCGGTCAACCAGGTCATCAAGCGCGACGGGTCTTATTACGCCTTCTACCACGCCAACGCCGCCCGCCCCTGGAAGGACTGGACGACCTGCGTCGCCCGCTCGCGCGACCTGATCCACTGGGAGAAGTTCCCCGGCAACCCCATCCTCACGAACAATTCCTCCAGCGGCCTGCTCGTCGACGGCCCCGAAGGCCCGCTCTTCTTCGCCATGCACCCCGAGGTCCGCCTCTACCGGCAGCCGAAGTCGAAGTGAGGTCGATCGAACGGGATCGGTGGCGCGGCTGGGTGGCCGGTTCCCGGTCCGACCGAATAGAATGGGGCGGCGGGACGTCTCTACTCCCAGGTTCCCCATGACCGCGACACGGACCGGCGTCCAGGCGACGCCCGATGAGACCCTGGTCGCCCTCGCGCGGGCGGGGGACCGCCCCGCGGAGGAAATCCTCTTCGGGAGGCACTTCGAGGTCGCGTACCGGGTGGCCCATCGACTTTTAGGGCACGATCAGGACGCCCTCGACGCGGTGCAAGACAGCTATGTCAAGGTACTGGGGGGGCTGGGTAGTTTCGACGGGCGGTGCGGGTTCCGGACCTGGCTGCTGCGGATCGTGACCAACACGGCCCTCGACGCGGGCCGGCGGCGGCAAAGGAACCCCCTGGTGCGGCTCTCGGAGGTGGACCTCGATCGTGCCGGCGCCGAGGAGGACCCGTCCCGGGGCTTGCAACGCGAGGATCTCCGCAATGCCATCGACGCCGCCCTCGCCCGCCTCAGCCCCGCAAAACGGACCACCTTTGTCCTGTTCGCCGAGGCCGGATTGACGTACGAGGAGATCGCCGAGTGCCTGAAGGTCCCGAAGGGGACGGTCATGAGCCGGATCTCCGACGCCCGGCAGAAGCTCCAAGCGTATCTGGAAGGGATCGATGAACACTGAACGCCCCCGAACCCCCGAGGACCTCGACGCCGATCGCGCCGCGCGGTTCGATCGGCTCTGGGAGGCGACCCGTCCGTCGCCGCCCTCGGCCGCGGTCCGGGACGTCCTCTGGGCGAACGTGGCCCACGCCCTCGACGCCGGGCCGGCCCCCGAGCCGGCCCCGTCGTGGTGGGTCCGACGGGCCTGGTCGGTCCGGGTCGTCGCCGCCGCCGCGGCGGTGCTCGTGGCCGTGCTCCTCGTCGCCCGCGATCGCGACCGCGGGCCGGGCCGGCCGGAGATGCCCGTGGCCCAGGAGTCGCCGATCCCGGTTGAGGCCGAGCCGCCGGCGGTCACGAATGTCGTGCTCGACGCCGGCGCCGTCGCCGTGCTCCACGCCGACGATCGCGGCGCGGTCCAGGTCACGACCCATCCCTGGGATACGACGCTGGCCGACGACTTCACCGGCATCGATTTCGGCTCCAGCGCCAGCGAGCTCGACGTGATCGCCGCGCTGGAAGACATGGGCCTGTCCTCGCTGGCCCTGGACACGACCAACTCGGGCACGCTCCCCTGATGAGTACCCTTCGCGTCCGGCACCTCTGGTTCGGCGGCTGGATGGCCGCCTTCGCCTGCCTGGCCCTTCTGGCCGCGTCGCGGGCATTGCCGCGGCGGGCCCACGCCCAGGACGAGGACACCGGCCGGCGCATCCCATCGGCGGCCGTCCCCTCCCAGGTCACCATCTGCGGCATCCGCGCGACCCCGGGCGAATCGAAGATCGACCCGAGGCTGCGCCGCAAGCACCTCGACCCGCAGCTCCGCAGGATGTTCCCCGGCCACGGCTTCCGGCTCCTGGCTGTCGACAGCCGCCCGCTCATCGCCGGCCAGTCGTTGACGTGTGACCTGGAAGACGGCTACGCCGCCAAGGTCGAACTGATCGACCCCTTCGACAAGGACGGCAAGGTCCGCCTCCGCATCCGACTCGTCCGTGGCAAGGCGATCGCCTTCGAGACCGTTGTCACCGTCCCGCCGAATCAACTCTTCTTCTGCGACAAGGCCCTCTCGGACAAGACCCGCCTGATCCTCGGCATCGCCGCCCGTTGAGCGGCGCCGGGGCCCCCTGAAATCCGCAAGTCGCCCATTTTCGCCAACCGACAATCACTCTCAGCGGCGCGACCTCGGCTCCGATCGAGCCCGCGTTGACGGGGGTGGTACGATGGGCTATGGTTCGGGCCCGGGCCGGCCGGGGCATTGGCGGCGGGACAACCATCGCGGCGCAGGGAGGCACGTGATGGCGACGGCGACCGAGGGGCCTCCGGGCGTCGCGACGGATGGCGACGCGCTGGCGTTCGCGCGGCGGGTCCTCGACATCGAGGCCGAGGCCCTCGACCGCGTCCGCGACCGGCTCGACGGCCGGCTCGTGCGGGCGGCCGGCCTGATCGAGCGCTGCCGGGGCGGGGTGATCGTCACCGGCATGGGCAAGGCGGGGCTGGTCGGCCAGAAGCTGGCCGGCACCCTCGCCTCGACCGGCACGCCGGCCTTCCCGCTCCACCCCGGCGACGCGATCCACGGCGATTTGGGCCGCATCCGCGCCGGCGACGTGGTCGTGGCGCTCTCGCAGAGCGGCGAGACCGACGAGGTCTTGCGGCTGATCCCCGCCTTGCGCCGCATCGGCGCGATGCTGGTGGCGATCACCGAGCGAGCGAGCAGCAGCCTGGGCCGGCAGGCCGACCTCTGCGTCGAGCTCGGGCCGATCGACGAGGCGTGCCCGCTCGGCCTGGCCCCCTCGGCCAGCACCACGGCGATGATGGCCGTCGGCGACGCGCTGGCCCTTCTGGTCATGCGAATGAGGGGCTTCCGGTCCGAGGACTTCGCCGTGTTCCATCCCGGCGGGAGCCTGGGCCGGCGGCTGGGGCGGGTCGAGGACGTGATGCGGGTCGGCCCGCACGTCCGCAGGGCCCGGCCCGAGGAGACCGTCCGCGCCGTGCTCGTCCGGCTCGGCGGGGCGCGGCGGCGGTCGGGGGCGATCCTGCTGGCCGACGAGGACGACCGCCTCGTCGGCATCTTCACCGACAGCGACCTGGCCCGCCTCTTCGAGAACCGCCGCGAGGCGATGCTCGACCACCCCATCGGCGACGTCATGACCCGCGACCCGGTCCGCGTGGCCGTCGGCGCCACGGTCGCCGAGGCGGTCGAGGCGCTCCAGCGGCGCAAGCTCAGCGAACTGCCGGTCGTCGACGCAGACGGGCGGCTCGTCGGCCTGGTCGACGTGACCGACCTGATCGGCCTGGTGGCGCCGGAGGTCGAGGAGTGACCGACTACGACCAGGCGCGATGCCGGGCGATCGAGCTTTTGGTGCTGGACGTCGACGGCGTCCTGACCGACGGGGTGATCGCGGTCGACGACCACGGGGTCGAGACCAAGCATTTCCACGTCCGCGACGGCGCCGGCCTGACCGCCTGGCGGCGGCTCGGCAAGCGGGCGGCGATCCTCTCGGGCCGGTCGGCGCGGGCCGTCGAGCACCGCGCGGCCGACCTGAGCATCGCGCCGGTGCTCCAGGGGGTCGAGCGGAAGTCGGGGGCCTTCCGGTCCTTGTTGAAGGAGCTCGGTCTCGAGCCGGGCCAGGCCTGTTACATGGGCGACGACCTGGCCGACCTCGGCCCCTTGCGGCTCGCCGGCCTGGCCGCCTGCCCGGCCGACGCCGCGGCCGAGGTCCGAGACGTCGCCCATCTCGTCACGACGGCGCCCGGCGGCCGCGGGGCGGTCCGCGAGGTCATCGAGGCGATCCTCGGGGCGCAAGGGGTCTGGGAGTCGCTGGTCGCGGAGGCGGGGGACGACCCCTGAACGCGTCCCTGGTGGGTTCGGTTGCTCGGTCGTTGACTCGGATGGAGCCTTTTTGCAGCAGGCCCTCACGCCGGCCCTCTCCCAGGGGGAGAGGGAGGAAGATTCACTCCCTCTCCCCCGGGGAG
>DASZMJ010000317.1:0-1954 GCA_035551935.1 Isosphaeraceae bacterium | reverse complement strand
CCGGCGCCGCTGGCGGTGAAGGTCGTCGCGGCGAAATGATGGTGCGAAGACAACCCCCCACCCTACCCTCCCCCGCAAGGGGGGAGGGTTTCCGGTCCCGGACTGCTCCCCTAATCTTTACCCTCCCCCCTTGCGGGGGAGGGTAGGGTGGGGGCGATCGGGGAAACCGTGTTGGTAGGAGCCAGCGACCTATGAGCCCACGTCTCCGCGTCGTCCTCGCCTCTTTCGCGCTCTTCATGGTCGGCGCCGATGACCCCAAGCCGGCCGCGCCCAAGCCGGACTCCAAGCCGCCCGCCGTCTCGGATTCGCTCGGAGCGAGGATGAAGGACGCGATCCTCGTCGAGTTCGACGGGAAGGGCGCGCTGCTGATCGACCGGGAGCCGTACGCCGGCGAGGCCACGCCCGCCGCGCTCAAGGCGAAGTTCCAGGCGATTCGAGACAAGACCGGTCGGAAGACGATCCTGCTCGTCTCGGACCTCTCCAAGCCGCAACGCGCCACGGTCGCCGTCTACGACGCCGCGACGGCGCTCGGCCTGGGCATCGCGATCGCAAAGCCGGCCGAGGTCGCCACCGCGAAGCCCGAGCCGAAGCCGGCGCCCAAGCCCGCGGCACCGGCCGGCCCGGCCGTGAGCTTCATGAAGGACATTGCCCCGATCCTGGTGCAGAACTGCATCGCCTGCCACAACCCGAAGAAGTCCGAAGGCAAGTACGTGATGACGACCTTCGACCGCCTCAAGAAGGGCGGCGCGAGGGGCGAGGGGATCACGCTCAAGCCCGGCGACCCCGAGGAGAGCTACCTCGTCGAGCTGATCCGCCCCGACGGCGAGCCGAGGATGCCCTACAAGCAGGAGCCGCTCGCGCCCGATAAGATCGCCGTCATCGAGCGCTGGGTCAAGGACGGGGGCAAGTACGACGGCCAGACGACGGGCGAGGACTGGGTCGCCCTGCTCCGCAAGTCGACGCCGGTCGTTATCCCCGAGAACTACCCCGCGCCCGTGCCCATCACCGCGCTGGCGTTCACGCCGAAGGGGGACGAGCTGCTGTCGTCGGGCTATCACGAGCTGAACGCCTGGAAGCTCGCCGACGACTCGCTCGCGCGCCGCGTCCGGCCCCTGCCGGAGCGGGTCTACGAGGTCGCGTACAGCCCCGACGGCAAGTGGCTCGCGGCCGCGGGCGGCGACCCCGGCCAGTGGGGCACGGCCTCGGTCTGGAAGGTCGAGGCGGACGGCAAGCTCGCGCACGTCCGCGACCTCGTCGAGAGCATCGACTGCCTGTTCGCCGTCGCCTTCAGCCCCGACGGGAAGACGCTGGCCGCGGCCGGCGCCGACCGGGCGATCCGGCTCTGGGAGGTCGGCACCTGGAAGGAGCTGGCGACGATCGAGGACCACGCCGACTGGGTGCTCGACGTCGCCTTCAGCCCCGACGGCAAGCGGCTCGCGAGCGCCTCGCGGGACAAGACGAGCAAGGTCTTCGACGTGGCCAAGCGCGAGGCCGTGGCCACCTTCCCCGGCCACGCCGAGACGGTCTACGCCGTCGGGTTCTCGGCCGACAGCAAGCAGGTGCTCAGCGGCGGGGGCGACGGCCAGATCCGCGTCTGGAACCCCGACGACGACGGCAAGGTGTCGAAGAACCTCGGCGGCTTCAGTGGCCCGGTGTTCAAGCTCCAGGTGCTCGGCGACGGCAAGACCCTCGTCGCCTGCTCGGCCGACAAGGGCGTGCACATCTTCGAGAACCTCGCGCGGAAGCGGACGCTCACGGGCCACACCGACTGGGTCTACACCTTCGCCGCCGCCCCCGACGGCAAGACGCTCGCCTCGGGGAGCTGGGACGGCGAGGTCCGCACCTGGAACCTCGCCGACGGCAAGCCGTTGAAGACCTTCGTCGCGGCCCCGGGCGTCAGGCCGAAGGCTTTGGCCGCGGGCAAGCCCTAGTGGAGGCTCAGGAGCGATCCTGT
>DASZMJ010000316.1:0-3587 GCA_035551935.1 Isosphaeraceae bacterium | reverse complement strand
GGGCGGCGGCGGCGGGTGAGGGGATGTTCTTGACGATCTTCCCCGTGATGTTGTTCTTCTTCGGGATCATCGTCCTCTTCAGCGTGAACACGACCCGACCGCGGTCCACCCCGTGCGGACACCCGGCGCGGATGTTCCTCTACCCCGTGTCGACCGCGCGGCTGGTCGCCTGGCCGATGCTCTTCGGGGCTCTCGCGATGGCCCTGGGCTGGGTCGCGGTCTCGCTGCTCGTGCTGCCCGGGTTCGGGATCCACATGCCGCTGGGCCGCGGCGCGCTCGCGGCGGCGGCGTCCCTGGCGTGCCTCCAGGCGCTCTCGTGGTGGCCGTTCGGCACGAGCCTGGCGATGGTGCTCGCCGTGAGCATCATCCCGACGGCCCTGATCACGCTGGTACTCTGGCCGATCTACCTCTGGGGATGGGGGCCGGGCGTCGCGTGGGTCCTGCTGCCGATCTATCTCGTCGCGGCCTACGCCGCGGCCGTGCGGGGCGTGACGCTCGACCGCCGGGGCGACGGCCGCGGGGGCCGGCGCTGGCTGGTGACCCTCGACTGGATCGAGCGGCTCGTCGAGATCATCCCCGGCGCGCGGTCGCGGTTCGCGTCGGCCGCGCGGGCGCAGCTCTGGCTCGAGTGGCGGAGCAAGGGCGCGGCGATGTTCGTGATCTCGTCCGCGCTGACACTCGTGACGGCCGGCTTCATCTCGCTCGTGACGCTGGTCGAGGCGGAGCGGTCGTTGACGCCGGAGTTCCTCGGCTCGCTGCTCGCCGGGCCGCTGCTGATCTGCGCGACGACGGCCGCGATCTTCGCGAAGGACGAGATGAGCAGTCGCACGGCCGGGATGTCGCCCTTCCTCGCGACCCGGCCGCTCTCGAGCGCCGCCTTGGCCGGCGCGAAGCTCGGCGGCGCCGCGCTGGTGCTGGTCGCCTCGTGCGGGTTCGCCCTGGCCGTGGCCGCGCTCTGGGGCCTGGCGATCCGCCAGCTCGGCACGATCGCCTCCGGGTTCGCGGCGCTGGCCCGCGCCCGCGGGGCGATGGTGGTCGTCCTCTTCACGACGCTGGGTCCGGCCCTCGTACTCGCGCTCTCGTGGAAAGGCATGGTCGGCGCCATGCTGCCGGTCTTGACCGGCCGGTCGTGGGTCACGACCGCGGTCGGCCTGGTCTTCACCGCGGCGATGTTCCTCATCGGCGGCGTGGTCATCCTCTTCGCCCCGCGGCTAGGGGCCGCGTTCGCCGAGGTGAAACAGATCCTCGCGGGTAAGGTCCCGCCGCCCCGGCTCCTCTTCGCGGCGATGCCGGCGGTGCTCGGCCTGATGCTCGGGCTCAAGCTGGCCCTCTCGGCCTTCGCCTTCCGCGCGGCGATCGTCCGCAAGGTGGTCGCGCGCCGCGGGGTGATCGGCCCCGCCTTGCTCTGGCTCGTCGCGTCGGTGAGCCTGATGATCCTGGCCGCCCTGCTCCTCAGTCCGTCGGGCCCCTCCAATTGGCTCCCGATCGTGCTGCTCTCGGCTCTGCTCCCGCCCCTGGGCCGCATCCCGGCCGCGACGCTGGCGCTCGACTGGGGCCGGCATCGCTGAGGTCGGGCGCGGTCGGATTCATTCCCGCGGCGCGACCTTCCAGGCCGGCGGAATGGATGGCGCCCGGTACGGCCGGCCCGCGAGCTCGTCCCGGACCGCGCGGTCGAACAGCTCGCGCCAATCCAGCTCCGCCCTCCGGGCGGACGCCAGATGGCGGCGGATCTCCTCGGTGTCGATGGGATCGCGGCCCAGGCACGTCGCCAGGTCGGCGAGGATGGCCTCCGGGCCCTCCTCCGACGGACCGGGGTCCTCGGCCTCGGCCTGCTCGGCGTTCTCGGCCTGGAGGATGTACTCGACCGAGGGCTCGACGAATTCCCGGAGGCCCAGCATCGCGTGCCCGACGCCGCGCCGGAGCCGCTCGCCGCCGGGGGCGTCCCGGCCTCGACGGCGGCTCAGGATGAGCGACACGACGCCCGCAAGGACCAGGGCGGCGATCCACGTGCGAAGGTCCATGACGGACTCCCTTCGGGATCATCGGACATCCCGTTGGCCGATCCTCGCCCGGAGGCCGGCCGTGGCCGGCGACGGCCCGCGCCGTTAAGCTACCGGGGCCGGGGAATCATCGCCCTTGGGAGATGCGCATGCAGCGGCACACAACCGTCGCGGTCGGGACCTGGCTGATCGCGGCGTGGACCGCCACCTCATCCGGCCAGGAAGTCGTGCCGCCGAGAGCCGGGCTCGAGGAGGCCGCCGGGCGGCTCGATGCGTTCATCCGCGAGGAGATGAAGGTCCACGGCCTGCCGGCCGTCTCGATCGCGCTGGTCGAGGGGAAGCAGATCGTCTGGGCCCGCGGGTTCGGGCTGGCGAGGCCCAATGAAGGAATCGGGGCGACGGCCGAGACCGTCTATCGCGTGGGCTCGGTCTCGAAGCTGTTCACCGACCTGGCCGTCATGCAGCTCGTCGAGCGCGGCAAGCTCGACCTCGATGCGCCGGTGACGAAATACTTGCCCGACTTCGCGCCGCGCAACCCATCCGGCGCGGAGATCACCCTCCGCCAGTTGATGGCGCATCACTCGGGCCTGGTGCGCGAGTCGCCGGTCGGGCATTACTTCGACGCGACGTCTCCGACCCTCGAAGCGACGGTCCGCAGCCTCAATTCCACCGGGCTGATCCACGCCCCCGGCGCGAAGACCAAGTATTCGAACGCCGCCATCGCTACCGTCGGTCGCGTGGTCGAGACGGTGAAGGGCGAGCCGTTCGGCTCGTACGTGAAGCGGGCCGTGCTCACACCGCTCGGGATGAAGGCGTCGGACTTCGAGGCGACGACCGAGATCGCGAAGAGATTGGCCGTCGGCCAGATGTGGACCTACGACGGCCGGACCTTCGACGCCCCGACCTTCGCACTGGGCACGGCGCCGGCGGGGAACCTGTACTCGACGGTGCTCGACCTCGGCCAGTTCCTCATCGCCCTGCTCGACGAGGGCCGCGGCCTCGGCGGGCCGGTCGTGAAGCCCGAGACGCTCAAGGCGATGTGGACGCCGCAGTTCGCCGAGAAGGGGGCGACACGCGGCTTCGGCCTGGGCTTCAACATCGGGACGCTCGACGACCGTCGCCGCGTCGGCCACAACGGCGCCGTCTACGGCTTCGCGACCGAGGTCGCCGCGCTGCCCGACGACGGCCTCGGCGTCGCCGTCGTCATCACGAAGGACTGCGCCAACACGATCGCCGGGCGGATCGGCGACGCTGCCCTCCGGATGCTCCTGGCCCTCAAGGCGGGCAAGCCGCTGCCGACCATCGAGACGACCACACCCCTCGCGCCCGGCCTCGCGCGACGGCTCGACGGCCGCTACGGCGAGGGGGACGCGGTCGTCGAGCTGGCGGCGCGGGGCGATTCGCTCTTCCTCACGCGGGCCTCGGGCGGCTTCCGGCTCGGACTCCGCGCCGAGGGCGATGTGCTCGTGGCGGATGACATCAACGGCTTCGGCACCCGCGTCGTCCCCGGCGAGGGTTCGATCAAGCTCGACGGCAAGGAGCTGAAGCGCGTCGCCGACCGGATGCCCGACCCGCCGCCGTCGCGGT
>DASZMJ010000315.1:0-14987 GCA_035551935.1 Isosphaeraceae bacterium | reverse complement strand
CAAATCCTTGCAGGGCAAGGATTTGCGAAACACGTGCGTTCGCCCTGAGATCACCCCGGGCACCGGCACCCGACCCCAGGTCCCCTCGCCCACGGAACGAACCGACGGACCACTTTGGTTCACCTGCAAGTCGGGTCGAGGGGGTTCGGAGGAGGCGCAGGCCTGGTATACTGGGCAAGATTCGAAGGCCCATCGCGCAGGGGATGATGACCGAGCGAATCGAGCGACCGGACGCCGATCGGCCCGTGCTGGTGACGGGTGCCGGCGGGTTCGTCGGCGGGCATGTGGCACGGCGATTGGCGCGGGAGGGGTATCGGGTCCGGGCGGTGAGCCGGCGGCCGCCGGGGGTCGAGCCGGGGGACCCGGCGATGGAGTGGGTCGTCGGCGACCTGAGGAGCGACGAGGAGCGTCGTCGGGCGACGGCGGGGGTGGGGGCGATCGTCCACGCGGCGGGCTGGGTGAGCCTGGGAAGCGACGCGAAGGGGGAGAGCCGGGCCGTCAACGTGGACGTCACCGCGGCCCTGGTGGAGCGGGGCCGGGCGGAGGGGGTGGAGGGGTTCGTCTATACGTCGACGCTCTGGACGGTCGCCGCGGGCACGGCCGAGGAGCCGGCGGACGAGGAGTCGGCGTGGAACCTCGAGGCGATCCGGTCGCCGTACTGCGAGACGAAGCGCGAGGCGGAGCGGCTGGTGCTCGAGGCGAACGGCCCAGGCTTGCGGACGGCCGTGCTCTGCCCGGGGCTGGTCGTCGGGCCCCGCGACGCGCGGCCGTCGTCGACGCGGCTGCTCTTGACGATGGCCGCCCACCCCGTCGTCGTCCTGCCCGGCGGCGGCATCCCGGTCGTCGACGCGGGGGTCGTCGCGCTGGCACATCAAAGGGCGCTGGAGCGGGCGGAGGGGGGGCGGCGGTACGCGATCGTGGGGGACTATTTGAGTTATGCGGAAATGGCTCGCATGGTGGCGCGGGTCGCGGGCCGGCCGCGCTGGATCGTGCCGATCGGCGACGGGGCGGAGCGGCCGTTGACGGGCCTGGCGCGGTGGGCGGCGCGACTGGCGCGGGGACGGTCGGGGGAGCTGTCGGCGGCGTCGGTGGCGGGGGGCTTCCTGCGACTGCACGTGAGCGGCGCGCGGGCCGACGCGGAGTTCGGGCTGGTCCACCCGCCGCCCGTCCGGTCGATCGCCGCGGCCCTCGACGACCACCGCCGCTCCGGCCGCGCCCCCTGGCTCCGGCCGGCGAGGATCGTCGAGGCCGGGGGATCGCCGGGGCGGGGGGGCGGCCCGGAAGCCGGGGATCGGCAAACCACCGAGGGGGCCGACGGCCCGCTGGCGGACCGGCCGACGGGCGTGCTAGGATGACGGCCTTGATGTGAGCCCCGGGGCGAACCGACCCGCCCCGATCCCCCTTCGACGCCAGGGCCCCGCCGATGTCCGAGAAGGAGAATCTCGACCGCCCCGCGCCGCCGCCGGGGCCGACGGTCGTCGTGCGACGGGGGCGATTCGGCTGCCTCCGCGTGCTCTTCTGGCCAATTCTGATCATATCTGTTTTATTGAATATGTCGCTGCTCGGGGGCGGGTCGGCGGGGCTGCCGACGCGGCTGGCCGAGCACTACGTGGCCGGCAGCACCGACCTGTCCGACCCGAAGGTCGCCGTGGTCGAGGTCGAGGGGACGATCGCCGAGGGGGACACGCCGGGCACGCGCGACGCGGTCGGCTACGCCTTGCACCAGATCCGCCAGGCCCGCGACGACCACACCGTCAAGGCCGTCGTCCTGCGGATCGACTCGCCCGGCGGCACCGTCTCGGGCTCCGACCGGATCTGGCGCGAGCTGGCGACGCTGAACGGGTCGGTCGTCGGGGCGACGAAGAAGCCGCTGGTCGCCTCGATGGGGGGCATGGCCGCCTCGGGCGGCTACTACATCGCCGCCCCGGCCGACTACATCTTCGCCGAGCCGACGACGATCACCGGCTCGATCGGCGTGTTGATGCAGATGCCCAAGGTTTATGGGTTGATGAAAGAATACGGCGTCGAGATGGAGACGATCAAGAGCGGGCCCTTCAAGGACTCGAGCTCGATGTTCCGGCCGATGACCGACCGCGAGCGCGCCCGCTGGCAGGAGCTGATCGACGACACATACGACCGCTTCGTCCGCGTCGTCGCCCAGGGGCGGAAGCTCCCCGAGAAGGACGTGCGGGCCCTGGCCGACGGCCGGGTCTTCACCGCGCGGGAGGCGCTCAAGGGGAAGCTGATCAACGAGCTCGGCTACCTCGACGACGCCATCTCCAAGGCCCAGTTCCTGGCCGGCCTGTCGAAGGCCCGCGTCGTCCGCTACCAGCGCCAGGTCGGCCTGGCCGACCTGCTGACCGGCGGCCTGGCGGGCCCGGCGCCGGGGCAGTTGCAGTTGCCGCTCAAGGGGCTCGACCCCGACGCCTTGCTCCGGCTCCAGACGCCCCGGCTCTACTTGCTCGCCCGCTGAGGCGGCCGGGCGGTCAGCCAGATGAGGACGGTCGTGGCGTCGTCGGTCGCGGGGGCGTCGGCCGGGTCGGCCTCGAGGGGGGCCGGCGGGCCGAAGCGGAGGGGGTCGGGCGTCGGCGGGACGCGGAACGGGGGCTCGGGGGGCTTCGGCTTGGCGGCCAGCGGCATCCCGGGTCGCGAGCGGTTGAGGTCCGGGTCGGTGCTCACGGGGCTCATCGCCGGCCCGTCGTGGAGGTCGAACCGGCGCGGCTCGGCCAGCCGGGTCAGCAGGGTCGCCGGGGGCCGGTCCTCGGCGACCTCCGCGAACGTCGCCTGGAGCGTCTCGACGAACCGGTCCCGCTCGGCCCCGCGCATGACCATGGCGAAGACGACGGCCCGGCCGCCTTTGCCGTCGCCGTCGAGGTCCATGTGGGCGCGGGCGGGCCGGGTCAATCGGGTGCCGTCGACCAGGGCCCTGAGCCGGGCCTGGGCCTCGACGAACCGGGCGGGGTCGACGGGGATCGAGTAGCGGGCGACGCGGCGGTCGAGCATCGCCTCCAGCGCCTGCCGCTGCCTGTCGAGCCGCCGCTCGGCCTCGGTCGGGCCGTCGGGGGCCTCCGCGGCCTTCTTCAGCGCGGCGACCAGCCACTGGCCCAGCGCCCGCAGGCCCGGCCGGAGGTCCACTCCCTTGGCCTCGACCCCGGCGGCCTCGGGCCCGGGGACGACCGGCCCGCCGTGCCGCGCGATCGCGTCGTTGCCGGGCCGCAACGGGACGGCGGCACGACGCCAGGGGGCGAGGGTCACGGCGACGACGACCGCCGCGGCCAGGGCCGCCACCGCGTTCAAGGCCGTGCGGCTGGGGCCGTCGAGTCGCAACGGGAAGCGGCGCCGACCTCGGCGTGCCTGGAGCTCCGCGACCACCCCGGCCGCCAGGGCCGAGGGGGCCTTCGGCCGTCGCAGGTCGGCGACCAGGGACCGGGTCCGGGCCAGCTCGGCCAGCCGCGCCGAGAGCCGGGGGCTCAGGGTCAACGCCGCCTCGACCTGCCGGCGGCGGGGCTCGTCGAGCTCGCCGTCGAGGTAGGCCGTCAGGATCGTCTCGTCGAACAGTTTCATGGGAATGTCGGGGTCGGGGGCGTCGGGGAACGGTCTCGGGACTCACGAATGGGACAGCGCATCGGTCTTGACGATCGCCTCGTCGACCAAGCCTCTGAGCCGCTCCCTCAACTCCGCCCGGGCCCGGTGCAGCCGGCTGCGGACCGTGCCGATCGGCACCCGCAGGACCTCGGCGATCTCCTCGTACCGGAGCCCGTCCAGGTCCTTCAGCACCACCACCGCGCGATGGTCCGGGGCCAGGGCATTCAGGGCCCGCTGGACCTGGGCGTCGCGCTCGGCCCGCTCCAGGTGGGCCGTCGGATCGGCCAGGGCCGAGTCGTCGGGCGGGTCGATCGGCTCGCCCCTCGGCCCCTCGGCCAGCCGCGCCGTCCAACGCCGACGCCGACGGCCGCTGAGCGCCAGGTTGACGGCGATCCGGTAGATCCAGGTATAGAACGAGCTCTCGCCGTGGAACCGATGGAGCTTCTCGAAGGCCCGTAGGAAGGCGTCCTGGATCACGTCGCAAGCGTCCTCGGCGCAGCCGGTCAGGCGGAAGATCGTCGGATAGAGCCGGTCCTCGTACCGCCGGACCAGCTCGCCGAACGCCTCCGTCGCCCCCGCCCGGCACGCGTCGATCAGACGCATCTCGTCGTTCGGAACGGCCATCAGACCTCTTGGACGCCCCCCGGGTTCGCCCGGTTCCCGATTCCTGCCCCTCTCTGCATCATATTATCCCCCCTGCCCCAGTCCAAGCCCCACGTGAACCCTCTCCTCTTCGTAGCAGGCACGCTCCGCGTGCCGTCCGCCATCACCCAAGAACTTGGATGGGAAAGGCGGACGGCACGCGGAGCGTGCCTGCTACGAAGGGCCTCGGGCCCTTCCCGACGGCCGCCCCGACCGCTACGATGGCGGCGCTACCTCCACATCCCTGCACGGGGCCCATGCCATGCTCGACGGCCCGCTCGTCTTCGTGGACATCGACACCCAGCGCGACTTCCTCGAGCCGTCCGGCGCGCTCTACGTCCCCGGCTCGACCGAGATCCTCCCGAACCTCGAACGCCTCACCGCCTTCGCCCGAGCCCGGGGCATCCCCGTGCTGGCGACCGCCTGCGCCCACACCCTCGACGAGCCCGACCCCGAGCCCTTCCCGCCCCACTGCCTCGTCGGCACCCCCGGCCAATCCCGCGTCGCCGCGACCTCCTGGCCCGGCGGCACCGTCCTCGGCGCCGATGCTCGGTTCGAGGGCCCGAGCCTCCCTTCCCACTTGACCATCGAGAAGCATCGCTACGACGTCTTCACCCACCCCGACGCCGCCCGCGTCGTCTCCCTCTACGCCTTGAAACACCCGACCTTCGTCGTCTACGGCGTCGCCACCGACTACTGCGTCAAGGCCGCCGTCCTCGGCCTGCTCGAGCGCGGCGGCCGGGTCGCCGTCGTCACCGACGCCATCCGCGCCGTCGACCCCGCCGCCGAGCCCGCCGTCCTCGCCGAGTTCGTCCGCTTCGGGGCCGTCCTGACGACGACGGAGGGGGTCGTCGGCGGGGGTTGAGGGGCAAGGAGGACCGGTCGGGACGTTGAGCTCGGGAGTGCGCCGGGATAGGATGCACGGTATGAAGCCGAGGATTTACCTGGAAACGACGATCCCGAGCTACCTGACGGCATGGCCGAGCCGGGACCTCGTGCGGGCCGCCCATCAGCAGATGACCCGGGAATGGTGGACCCGGCGTCATTCCTTCGAGTTATTCATCTCTCAACTGGTCATCCGAGAATGCCAGGCGGGTGATCCGGAAGCCGCGGCGGCGCGACTCGTGGCGCCGGACGGGTTGCCATTACTGGATCAGGGCGAGGACGTCGCCTTACTCGCCCGCACGCTCCTGGACCGGGTTCCGCTGCCGGCGCGAGCGGAGGCGGACGCCTTGCACATCGCCACGGCCGTGTTGCACGGGATGGATTATCTGTTGACCTGGAATTGCACCCACATCGCCAACGCGACATTGCGAGGGCGGATCGATGCGGCCTGCCGAGAGTCGGGGTTCGAGCCGCCAACTATCTGCACGCCGGAGGAGTTGCCCGATGGAGGCGACGACGAACGAGGATGACGTGATCCGTGCGGTTCGCGCAGCGCGGGACGAGTACTGTCGGACCTTCGGCTACGATCTGGAGGCCATCGTCCGCGACCTCCAGGAGCAGGCGCGCGCCGAGGGCCGACGGGTCGTCCGCCTGCCCCCGAGACCACCGGTGCAGGCGGGACGATCCCGGGCCCGAGATCACCTCGGGATCGGCCCCGCACAAGGAGGAAAGGGACACTTCACCGTCTCGTGACGGTCCCGGAGGTCGATCGTGACCGTGCCGACGACGTCGCTCGCCGAGGTCACGTCCCGGGCCTTCGAGATCCTCGCCCGGGAACTCGGCGTCGCCAATGCCCTCCGGTTCATCAACCAGTTCACCAACGGGTCCGGCGATTACACCGCGGAGCGAGACGCCCTCTCCGGTCCGACGAACCTCGACCAATTGATCGCCGAGATCGGGGGGTCTATTACTCAGGCCGAGGCCCGGCCGCCGGAGGAATGACGCGTGGAGCGGACCGGGATCGCCCGATCGTCCCGGCCGAACGATCCCGATGACTTTATCGAGACTCGCGACCCGACCGGGCCATCCCCGCGCCGCATCCCAATAAGACCGGCGCGTCTCGGCCCCTCGAAGAGGAAAGCTTGGCGATGGAGTCCTCGGCACGAGAATTCCCCCCGACCCTCTCGACCGTCTACGAGGCGATCGAATCCGATGTTATTCAGCTCCACTTCCGATATAAACTATTTAAGCAATTGTATGCCACGCAAGCGACCGTCGATATCTTAAATGTGGTGGCCCCGGCGCTCTTTGCCGAAGTGCGGCAGATCATGCTGGAAAATATCATGATGGTCATTTCCCAACTCACCGACCCACCAACCTCGAGAGGCCCGAAGGGGGCGACCCTGGAGAACTTGACCATGCGCCGCCTCGTGGAGACGATCGACGCCCAAGAGACGGGCCTCGCCGACAGGCTCGGCGTGCCCAGGCTCTTGGAAATGCTGGACGGCCATGCAGAGCCTATCCGCACGGTCAGGAACAGGATGCTGGCGCACAATGACTGGGGGCGGCGGACCGAGCCCATGCCCCTGGTCATGAAGGAACATATTGATGGGACCATCGAGGCGATGGAGCGGATTCTGAGGGTCACGAGCCTGTATTTCCGGGACATCGACATCCGGTGTGAGCCGTTCAGTCACAGCGATGGCGATGCGCTCATCGAGATCCTTCGACAATGGCAGGAATTCAGCAAGGAGGCCGAGCCTTATCGGTGGGGTTCTCAAGATGAGGGCTGACCCCAGGGCCAGCGCACACTTTCTCGTTGATGGAAAAGACCTTACGGAATCAGGCAGAAACCCCGAAAATGGCTTTGATCTCCGGCGTCAGTACGAGGCGGCGGCCGGGAAGAGCGGCAAACACAGTGCTTCCAGAGCGGTCCCCCAATCACCGCAAAAGCCTCGGATTTGCCCTTGCTTGCAGAGGCCACTCTTCCGAAGTCCTTTGATGCTAACACTTAAGTGTGCGCTGGCCCTGGGGCTGACCCCGGCCGCATTACCGAGCCCGGCGATCGTTCACGGCGTTGCTTCGCGCCGCGGGGCCTCCGGAGCCATCTCGTGGCCGGTCCCGATCCTCTCGATCGCCTGACTGACGGAGTCGGTGTACGATTCGCGCTCGTGGTCGGTCCCGGGTGACACGAAGACGCCGAAGCGGCGGGATGCCGAGCCGACCCCGGGGAGCGAATAGACCTCCGCCGTCATGCCGTCGGGGCGCGCGACGTGGAGATACATCAAGCCGGGCTCGGGCACGACCAGCTCGACTTCGGCGCCCGAGATCGTCGAGAGCACGGCCAGGGCCAGCGCCTGGAGGTGTTCGAACTCGGCCGCCGCGTCGCCGAAATCGGGGTGCCAGTCCGGTTGCCGCCAATTGAGGGAGGATCGGGTCTTGAGCATGGGTTCGGTTCCCGAGGATGGTCCAGAACTCGCCATCCGGTCGAAAGATGGAGGTAACACCGCGATCCTCGAAGGCGACCGCAACCTCCCCGGCGTATGCCGTCTCCCGGCCTCTCCCCGCGGCGACGCATTGGATGATCCGACGAACCCGATCGATGCCTCCCCGGCCGGGGGGCGGGATGTCCTCGGGTGGGCTGACCCGCTTCCGAACTGTTCATCGGTGACGAGCAAGGCTCGGGATGTCTTCGGAGGGCGTCCCGACGTCCTCCGGGCCAGCCTGCGCCGAACTGCCCACAGGCACCCGACCGGCGGGCCGAGTACCACGGCCACCGCGGAAAGGGCGAGGGCCGCGACGCAGGCCAGGCCGATCGGGCCGGGCGTGATGCCACGGAGGAACATGGCGCACTGGAGCTCGCTCTGACGGAGGTTCAGGAGCGCACGCCGGTCGTTCACCGTTTCCTGACCGGACCCCGCCGCTGCCGACTCGACGTCGCGGCGGCTCCGGCGCACGCCTTGCCACATCGAATAGCCGTCCTTCCAATCCTGCCACCGAGGCAGCTCGCAGACGCCGTTCATGAGGACGGCCGCGACGGCGACGGCGATCATCGAGGTGCGGAGACCTCGCCACGAGGCGCGTTTCATCGAGACCTCCGCGACGGACGGCTTGAGCGGATGCCTTCGTCCGGGCGGGGACCGATCCTATAATGAAGGAAAGGGGCTCGGCCAGGGCAAAGGGGACGGGACGGGCGGATGCACGACAAGTTCAAACGGCGGTTCCGGGCGGCGAAGGCGGACGAGAGGCTCAGGAGGCAGATCGCGCGCGAGGCGGCCCGGAGGCTGTTCGCGACGGTCGGGCCGGCGGAGGGGGAGGCGCACCTGAGGGAGGCGTCGGAGTCGGAGTATTACACGGCCAAGCGGAAGGCGGCGGCGGTGCTGGGGCACAAGGTCCGGCCGGGGGACCTGCCGACCGACTCGGAGGTCCGGGCCGAGGTGCTCGACCTGGCACGCTCGAAGGTCGAGATCGGCATGATCGACGAGCCCGAGTCCGACGAGCCACCGGCGCGGCTGGCGGACCACATCGACCGGTTCGCGTTGTACAAGCTCCGGCTCGAACCCCTGGCCGCGGTCAAGCAGAACCCGAAGTATCACCCGGAGGGGGACGCGCTCTATCACAGCCTCCAGGTGTTCGAAAAGGCCCGCGCCATCCGGCCTTACGACGAGGAATTCTTGCTAGCGGCGCTGTTGCACGACGTCGGCAAGGGGGTCGACCCGCGCGACCACGTCGCCGCAGGGCTGGAGGCGTTGCGGGGGGCCTTGACGGAGCGGACGGCCTGGCTGATCGAGCACCACATGGACCCCCTGGCCCTCCGCGAGCAGAAGCTCTCGCCCCGCGCCCGGGCGGCCCTCGAAGCCTGCGAATGGTACGACGACCTGATGCTCCTCCGCGAACTCGACGAGGCCGGCCGCGACGTCGGCGCGCCGGTCGGCACGATCGACGAGGCCCTGGCCTACCTCCGCGGCCTGGAGGCGGAGGATTATCTGCGCGATTGAGACTCGGCCTCCGACGGCTCGAGCCGGCCGACGGAACGGGTGATGAGGCGGGCACCGCGGTCGTAGGTGACGTAGGACCAGGCCCACTGGAGCAGCACGAGCACGCGGTTGCGGAAGCCGATCAGGAAGAAGATGTGGATGAAGAGCCAGAGGAACCAGGCGACGAACCCGGAGATCTTCCAGCGGCCGATCTGGGCGACGGCGGCGGCGCGGCCGATGGTGGCGAGCGAGCCCTTGTCGCGGTAGCGGAAGGGGATGCGCGGCTCGCCGCGGAGGGTCCGGACGACGTTGGCGGCGGCGTGCCGGCCTTCCTGCATCGCGGCCGGGGCGACGCCGGGCACGGGCTTGCCGTGGCATTCGACGTGGGCGAGGTCGCCGATGACGAAGATTTCGGGGTGGCCCGGGATGGTCAAATCCGGCTCGACGAGGACCCGCCCGGCCCTGTCCAGCGGCACGCCGAGGGAGCGGGCCAGCGGCGAGGCGGCCACGCCGGCGGCCCAGAGGACGGTCCGGGCGACGAGGGGCCCGTCGGCGGTCGTGACCCCCTCGGCGTCGATCGCCGTGACCGGCGTGCCGGTCCGGACCTCGACGCCCAGGGCCTCCAACTGTCGTCGGGCGCTCTCGGGCAAGGGGTCCTCATAAGCGCCCAGGACCTTCGGCGCCGCCTCCAGCAGGACGATCCGCGCGAGCCTGGGGTCGATGTGGCGGAAGTCGCGGGCGAGGGTCTTGCGGGCGACCTCGGCGAGCGTGCCGGCCAGCTCGACGCCGGTCGGCCCGGCGCCGATGATCGCGAAGGTCAGCCAGGCCCGACGCCCCGCCGGATCGGCCTCGCGCTCGGCGAACTCGAAGGCCGAGAGCACCCGGCGGCGGATCTCCAGGGCGTCCTCGATCGTCTTCAGGCCCGGCGCGAACGGCTCCCAGTCGTCGTGGCCGAAGTAGGAGTGGGTGGCGCCGGTGGCGACGATGAGGAAGTCGTACGACAGCTCCCCGTCGGCCAGGATCACCCGCCTGCCGGCCGGGTCGATCGCCGCGGCTCTTGCCAGCAAGACCTCGGCGTTGCCCTGGTGTCGCAGGATGCGTCGGATCGGCGCGGCGATGTCGCTGGGGTTCAACGCGGCGGTCGCGACCTGATACAGCAACGGCTGGAAGAGGTGATGGTTGCGCTCATCGACCACCACCACCCGCACCGCCTCCCGCCGCAACGCCCGGATCGCCGCCAGGCCCCCGAAGCCCGCGCCGATGACGACGACCCGAGGCCCCTTGCCGACGTTGTCGACCATTCTTGGCCCTCCCGTTCGTGTTGCGACCCCGGCCCGCCCCGGTGCCTGTCATACCCGAACCCGATCGTGCTTGCGAGGTCCGGACTTCGGGGATACCTTGGTCGGGTCGTCCTGCGCAGCGAGTCTGTCGAAGGAGATGGTGCACGCATGAAGAGCCTGATCGTCTACAAGGCCGGCGGCCGCTGGTTCGGCTCGGAGGTCTCGTGGAAGCGCTCCGGGAGCGGCTTCTACCGCGAGATCGCGGGCGTCGAGATCCCCCAGGACCGGGCCGAGATCGAGCGGTTTGCCGCCGAGAATCAATACTCGGTCGAGTGGCGCGAGTCCGACCTCGCCGAGCCCGCGCCCGCCCCCTCCGGGGCCTGATCCTTCCCGATCCTCCCCGGCGCCCGCGGCCCGGCGATTGTCGCGAGACTGGACGGCCGGCTATAATCGGAAGGCGCGTTGAACCGTTGTTGGACGCCGCTGCGGCGGGGGACGGGACCGTTGCTGACACTGCTCCTCGACTTCCTCTGGGACTCGATCCGGGTGCTGGCGATCGGGGCGGCGCTGATCGCATTGGCGACGACGCCGATCGCCTTCGCCGTCCTGGGACGGCTCCAGTACTTCGAGACGAGGCGGGGGCGGACGTTCCTCAAGCCGACGTTCGCATCGGTCGTCTGCTCGATGCTGCTGGTCATGGGCGTGCCGGCGATCCTGCTGGCGCTCCTGGTCAAGGCGCAGTACTTCGACAAGGACCGCTACGAGTTCGACCCGAACCGGACGTACTCGGTGCTCGACCAGGGGCGCGGCCTGCGGTCGGTCGAGGAGGCGGACGAGGCGGTCCGGCGGGAGCAGAAGCGGCTGGCCGAGGAGCGGAAGGACCTCGTCAACGGCGTCAAGAAGCTGGACGAGGCGATGCTGGCCTTCCGCCTGGCCAACCGCGAGGCCCCCACGGCCGAGGTCGCCGCGACGATCCCCGACGTGCTCAAGTCCCTGGCCCGGGTCCGCGAGTCGGTCGGCGTCGACGGGCCGCAGCAGTTGCAGGACTTCACCGCGCCGCCGGTCGCCCTGGCCGCCGCCGCCGGGTCGAGGCCCGTCGCCGGCCCGGTCGCGACGGCGGTCGCCCCCGCGCCGGCCGCGGCCCCGGCCAACGGCCTGCCGAAGGCGCAGCTCGACGCCGAGCTGGCCCGCGTCCCCGAGCCCCAGCGGCCCTTGGCGGCGATGCTCCCGCTGGCCGACCTGCCGGCCGGCTGGACGATCGGCAAGTCGGCCAGCGGTCACATCGAGACGTTCAACGCCGAGAACCTGTACGAGAAGATCGACGGCCGCGCCGAGAGCTTCATCCAGTATGGCGTCAAGGGGATGGCGTACACGTATTATCACCTCAACGGCGACGAGGCGAGCGAGGTCCAGCTCTACGTTTTCGAGATGGGCGACGCCCTGAAGGCGCTGGGCAAGTACGCCTCGGAGAAGTCGGACGACGCGAAGGCGGCGGACCTCGGCGGGACCGAGGGGTACACGTCGGCCGGCAGCTACTTCGCGCACGTCGGGCCCTACTACACGCAGGTCGTCGCCGCGGGCGAGGACCCGAAGCTCGCCGAGTTCGCCAAGGCGATCGCGCAGCGGGTCGTCAAGTCGCAAGGGGCCTCGTCGGCCGGCCCGGGTTCGAAGAAGGCCGGGCCCGAGGCGATCTTCGCGCTCCTGCCGGCCGAGCCCAAGCGCGCGGAGCCGAAGTACGTCGCCCGCGACGCGTTCGGCTACAGCTTCCTCTCCGACATCTTCATGGCCGACTACGACGACGGCGAGACGCAGTTCCAGGGCTTCCTCCGCCCCTACGCCAACGCGGACGAGGCCAAGAAGGTCTTCGAGCAGTACCTCGCCGGCGCCAAGCAGGACCAGGCGCAGGTCAAGCAGGTCGAGGCCGAGGGGGCCGACCGGATGGTCGTCTGCTCGAACAACGGCCTGGTCGACGTCCTCTTCCTCAAGGGCAACGTCCTCGCCGGCGCCAACGGCGCCACCGAGGCCCCCCCCGCCGAATCCTTCGCCCGGGCCTTCGCCAAGGCCCTCCCCGCCAGGGTCGACCCGGTCGCCTCGGAGAAGAAAGCGGCTGCCACCGAGGGCACCGAGGGAGGGAACGAGCCGGAATAAGGGGATTGTGAATGGCCGATGACCGATGCCAGATGGCGGGTCACGGCCTCGACTCCCCTCTTCTTCTGTCCTCTTGCCCTCTGTTTTTTGCCCGTTGTCCTCGGCCCTCCGCAACCCACCGACATCCCCCACGTCCCCCCATCGAGGTCTGCCATGAGCGAGAAGTTGACGCGGACCCAGCAACGGAACCTGGAGCGGCTCGGGGGGGTGAACCCGGCCGACGAGTCGTTCTCGAGGCGGCAGTTCCTGACCCAGGTCGGCGGCGCGGCGGCCGTCGGCGGCGCGGCGGTGGGCGCGGGGCTGTTGATCCGCGACCGCTGGGGCATGGAGGGGGTCAAGCCGCCGCCGCCCGTGCGGCTGAAGGACTACTCGGTCAAGCTGCCGTCGAGCCGCCCCAACCTCGTCGTCGTCCGCTCGTCGGCCGACCCGTCGGCGTCGCATGATTTCGCCGCGCGCGAGCAACAGGCCTTCACGATGGTCAAGCGCGCCCTCGATGAGATGGGGGGCGTCGACCAGTTCATCACGAAGGGGGACGTCGTCGTCATCAAGCCGAACGTCGCCTTCGACAAGAACCCCGACCTCGCCGCGACGACCCAGCCCGACACCGTCGCGGCCGTCGTCCGGCTCTGCCTGGGCGCCGGGGCACGGAAGGTGATCGTGGCGGACAACCCGATCAACAACCCCGAGAGCTGCTTCTTCAAGACCAAGGTCGGCGAGGCCGCCGCGAAGGCCGGCGCCGAGGTCATGATGCCGCAGCAGAGCTACTTCGAGGAGCTCTACATCGGCGGCGAGACGATCACCGGCACCTGGAAGATGTTCTACCGGCCGTTCCGCCAGGCCACCAAGGTCATCGGCATCTCGCCGGTCAAGGACCACAACCTCTGCAAGGCCACCGTGACCCTGAAGAACTGGTACGGCCTCCTGGGCAACCCCCGCAACCAGTTCCACCAGGACATCCACGGGATCATCTCCGACTTCGCGCTGATGATGCGGCCGACGTTCGTCGTCGCCGACGGCCGCAAGCTCCTGATGCGCAACGGCCCGACCGGCGGCAGCCTCAACGACGTGAAGCGCGGCGACGCGATCGTCGTCGGCACCGACCACGTCGCCGTCGATAGCTGGTGCGTCACCCGCCTGCTCGAGCGCCGTCGCCACGAGATCATCTACCTCGACAAGGCCATCGGCCGCGGCCTCGCCCAGGACTGGCGCCCGCAGTGGACGAGGGAGGTGGCCGTGTGAGCCGGGCCCGGCCAGCGACGCCCCGAGGACGCCGAGCGGCCGGCAAGGCCGTCGCGCTGACGGTGCCGCCGGGCTGCCGCCTGTTCGTCGGCCGGCGATCGTTCTGGAGGCTTTGCGCCGCGAATCGCGACCTCCGCCTCGAGCGTGAGGCGTCGGGAGAACTGGTCATCATGGCGCCGGCCGGCTCCGAGACGGGACACCGCAACGCGGGGGTCACCGGCCAGCTCTGGGCGTGGAGCCGTGACGACGGAACCGGCCTTTCTTTCGACTCGTCGACGGGCTTCACGCTGCCCAATGGCAAGGTCTGCTCGCCGGATGCGTCCTGGGTCCTCAAGGGGCGCTGGGAGGCCTTGGCCGTCGAGCAGAGGGAAAAGTTCGCCCCGATCTGCCCCGATTTCGTCGTCGAGCTCCGCTCCTCGTCGAACGAGATGACGGACCTCCGCGTCAAGATGCTCGAATATTTGGAGCAGGGCATTCGCCTCGGCTGGCTCCTCGACCCGAAGAACGATGTCGTCGAGATCTACCGCCCCGGCCGCCCGGTCGAGATCCTGAAGCGGCCGCAGACGCTCTCCGGCGAGGATGTGCTGCCCGGCTTCGTGCTCGACCTTCGGGGCATCTTCTTCGATTGAGCGACCGGGGGTTCTCCGTGGCCGGCAACACAACAAAGCCTTATTGGGTCGATGAGCTCGGGCGAAAGCACGAAGCCTACTGGTATGATGATTCCGGGGCACGCTGCATCACGCTCGAACATGGGGGGTCCCCGATCCGATGACTCGTGCCGAAATACACCCCGCCGATCGAAGTGCGGCGCGTCGTCTTGGCCGGAGACCTGATCTTCGTCGTCGCCGAGAGCCTGGACGAGGACGATGAGGACGGCGAGATCATCGAGGGCGGGGACGGCGTCTTGATCGTCGCGAAGAGGTTGAAGGATTCGGGGGATACGTTCTGGGCCGGTGTCTGCCACGAACTGTTCCCCGAGACGCTCGATCGTCCGGGACTTGCGGGCCTTCCAACGGCCATCGAACCGGGTCAATAACACCCTGACAGAGAAACCCCGCCGGAGGGACTGATGCCCTCGATGGTTAAGATCCGACGGGCTTACGAGGTCCTGTTCCTCGGCCTGTTCCTGTTCTTCCTGGTCATCACCGACCTCCGCTACCTGAAGGGATGGCCGGTGTCGTGGTTCCTCGAGGCGACGCCCCTGGTCGCGGTCGCCACGGCCTTGACGACG
>DASZMJ010000314.1:0-3117 GCA_035551935.1 Isosphaeraceae bacterium | reverse complement strand
GACCTCGCGCACCACGACCCGCTCGCTCGCCTGGACGATCGCCGGCCTCGCCCTCTTCAGCGGCGGCTACCTCGCCGTCGCCACCCCGCTCGGCCTGCCCACCGAGTCGCCCTTCCTGGCCCTCGGCGGCGCCTACATGATCCTGAACTGGTCGCTCGTCTCGCCGTGCAACGCCCACTTCGTCGACCTTCGCGCCGAGGACTTCTACATCGTCAATGGACATGGATTTGAAAGAATAGATATTTTCAATTCAACCATCATCCTCTACGCCTCCCACATGGGGGGCGCGGTGGTCGCGACGTGCGTGCTCGGCGTGCTGGTCTTCGGGGCGGGTGCGACGTGGCTGACGGTCGCGTCGCTGCGGCGGTTCGAGAAGGTGGTCGACCGGCCTCGGCGACCCGGGTTGGTCGGGGTCGGGGCCGCGAAGGTCGCGGTCCGCTCCTCGTAGGGTCCGCTCTTGCGGACCATCCTCCATACGATTGTATAAGGATCGGTCCGCAAGAGCGGACCCTACGAATGGTCGGTCAGGACGGCCACGGTCAAGGGGCCGAGGGCGCGGGCAGGGGCGGCGGGGGCGCCGGGAGGATTGGCCTGCGGGAAGTCGGCGGGCCGAGCAACAGCCGCGCGAGCGGCCCGGCGGGGAGGTCGCCCTTGAGCAGGCGCTCGGGGCGGCCGAGGTCGGCGAGGATGCCCTCGGCGGCGAGGTAGCCGCTGCGGACGGCCCCTTCCATCGTCGCCGGCCAGCCGGTCGCGGTCCAGTCGCCGGCCAGGAACAGGCCCTCGACCATCGTCCGCTGCCCGGGTCGGATCGCGTCCACCCCCGGCCGCACGGCGAACGTCGCGCCGTGCTCGGTCACGACCCACGACCGCTCGAGCTTCGCCTCGCGCGCGACGGGCCAGAGCGCCGCCACGTCGGCGAGCACGGCGTCGAGGATGGCCTGCTTGTCCAGCGTCAATAAACCATAAGCGGCACTGATGACGATTTGCAGATACTGGCCATTCTCGGAGGTCTTCCGGCCCTGGAGCGCGGTGTGGTTGAAGACCCACTGGATCGTCCGGCCGACGACGACGGCGTGGTCGAGCGGGCAGACGGGGCGGTCGAACCAGAGGTGGACGCCGGTGATCGGCGCGGCCTCCATCGCGGCGAGGCCGTCGAGCCAGGGGAGCCGCTCGCGGTCGCCTTCGCCTTCGCGGAAGAAGCCGGGTACGCGATCGAAGGGGGCCGACAGCACGACGAAGTCCGCCGGCACCCGCTCGCCCGACCGCAGTTCGATCCCGACGACGCCCCCTTCGTCGTCGATCTCGACCGTCCGCACGCCGGTCCCGGTCCGCACCTCGACGTCGTGCTGCTTCAGCCACTCCTCCAGCCTCGTGCCGTAGAGCTCGCCCAATGGGACGATCGGCACCTCCATCACGAAGCCGCGGCGGTTGCGGAGGAAGCCGTCGAGGAAGACCTTGCGCGCGTGGCCGACGTCCATGCGGTCGAGCCGCTCGTTGAGGGCCGAGACGAGCACGGTGGCCCAGTAGCGGTCGATGGTGCGGTCGTCCTGGCCGTGGCGGCGGAGCCAGGCGTCGAAGGTCTCACCGGGTCGGCCGACCGGGTCGAATCGGAGCCGCACCATGCCGTACGCGACGCGCAGCTTCTCGCCCCAGCCCAGGTAATTCGCCCGCAGGAGGCTCCCCGCCAGGTGCAACGGCGCCGGCAGGAATCCCGCCTCGAGCGTCGAGGCCCGGCCGTCCTCGCGGAGGAAAACGACCCTCGGCTCGTGGCGGAACAGGTCGCGCGTCCCGACCCGCCGGCAGAAGTCGGCGAGGTTCGTGCAGCAGGCCATGCTGACGTGTTGACAGTTGTCGACCAGCTCCCCCGTCGCCGGGTCCGGGAACGAGCTCGCCCGGCCGCCGAGCCTCGGCCGCGCCTCGAAGAGCGTGACGTCCAGGCCCCTCCCCACCAGCCCCGCCGCCGCCGCCAAGCCGGCCAGGCCGCCGCCGACGACCGCGACGCGAGGAGGGGGGGGCTTGGGGTGGGACATGGGAGGGGATTTCACCACAGAGGCACAAAGAGCACAAAGAAAATAAATAGGTAAATAAGATTTCCAATTTTAAATTGGAAATTCTGAAGCTTCTCTTTCATTTTTGATTTCCCTTTGTGTCCTTTGTGCCTTTGTGGTGAACCCCGTCTTCCCCCTCGCCAGCGCCCCCAGCACAATCGCCCCCTTCTTCCAGCCCGGCACGGCGACGCGGCGGCCGAGGACGTCGTAGTCGCGGCGGATGATCGCGTCGAGCAAGGCGCGGTAGATGCCGACGAGGGCGAGCAACACCGGCCGGCCGACGGGGGCGACGAGGCCGACCAGCGGCGCGGCCTCGCGATAGCAGTCCAGCGCCCGATTCCCCTCGAATTCGAGCAGGGCTCGTAAGGCCGGCGAGGGCCGGTCGGCGTCGAGGTCGGCGGGGGCGACGCCGAAGCGGTCGAGGTCCTCTTGCGGCAGGTAGATGCGCCCGGCGCGGGCGTCCTCGCGGACGTCGCGGAGGATGTTCGTCAGTTGCAAGGCCAGGCCGCACGACTCCGCCAACGCCTCGGCCCGGCCGCCGTCCGAGTCGAATCCCCAGATATGAAGGCAGCAGAGGCCGACCACCGACGCGACCTTGTAGCAATAGGCGTGCAATTCGTCGAAGGTCGCGAACGGCCTCGGCTCGACGTCGAGCGCGACGCCGTCGATCACCTCGTGGAGGTAATGGAGGGGGATCTCGTGTCGGCGGACCGTCTCCGCCAGCGCCTCCAGGCCCGGCCAGTCGAATCCTTCGCCGTCGAGGGTGCGCCCCAGCTCGATCCGCCAGGCATCGAGCGCCTGCCGCTTCGACCCGGCGGAGCCGGGCTCGTCGGCGATGTCGTCGGTGTGGCGCATGAAGGCATACAGCGCGCACATCGACCGGCGGCGGTCGGCCGGCAACAGCAGGAAGCTCGGGTAGAAGTTCCGCGCCTCGCGGCGCGCCAGGCGATCGCAGAACTCGTAGCTCTCCTCGATCGCACCCGCCCCGCTCACGCCCCCCTCCCCGAGCCCGTGGGGGTTCGGACAGGGGTGGGGACTGGCTCCGAGTCTTCGAGGTGCCTGTCCCCAC
>DASZMJ010000313.1:0-2288 GCA_035551935.1 Isosphaeraceae bacterium | reverse complement strand
GGGATCATCGAGATCGGCAACTCCTCGACGGTCCAGGACAACGCCACGCTCGTCGCCAACACGGTCCCGGGGCACGATACCTCCGGGATCATCATCGGCGACAACGTGTACATCGCCGCGAACGCGACGGTGCTCGGCCCGGCGGTCATCGGCGCGGCGCACGGCGGGGCGAACACCGAGATCGGGCCCGGCGCGGTCGTCAACCAGGCGATCATCTCGGCCGGCGCCGAGGTCGGCGCGCTGGCCTACGTCGGCCCGGGCGTCCAGGTCCCGGCCGGCTACGCGGTCAAGCCGGGTGCCTACGTCACGACCGAGGCCCAGGCAACCGACCCGGCGCTCGGTTTCGTCACCAAGCTCACCGGGACCGACACCATCCTCGCCAACGCCCTGGCCGACAGCGCGTCGCTGGCGGCCCAGACGGCCGGGACCGGCTCGACGGCATTCGTCGGCTACACGTGGCTCTACCAGGGCCAGAGCGCCACCGGCCCCTCGGCGCTCGCGTCGAGCTCGACGGGCTTCAACGGCAACCTCGCCACCATCGAGGGCGTCAGCCCGAGCCCCGGGTTCAATTACAAATCGACCACCACGACCAACGTCACGAACTCCAGCGGCGCCACGATCGGCTCGTTCTCGACCACGACGACCACCACGGTCGCCTCGGCGACGCCGAAGTTCACCAACCCGGCCAACGGCAACGTCACCGGCCTGCCCACCCCGTACTATCCGGGCCGGATCATCGGCAGCGTCACCTTCACGGCCGGCCCGCTGGCGGTCAAGCCGACGATCGGCTACCACGACTCGATCCGCTTCGACGAGAACGTAGCCGGCTCGATCGGCACCCCGGCCAAGCTCGGCCGGTACGTGACGATCCACCCGCTCCGCGGCGGCAAGATCACGATCGCCCCCGGCCTGACGGCCGGCGACGACGTGGTGCTCACCGCCGACGCCAACGGCAACCTGAGCATCGGCGCCAACGTGTCGATCGGCTCCGGCTCGGTGATCAACGGCGACACGATCGGCGCCGGCGCCGTGATCGGCCCGGATTCCTACATCGTCGACTCGACGATCCCCGCCGGGGCGACGATCCCCGCCGGCACGTTCCTGGTGAAGAACAAGCCCATCTGACCGCCCTCGAGCCCGCCGAGGCCGGCGCGACCTCCCGCGGTCGCGCCGGCCTCTCGGCGCGCGCCGCCCGACCCAAATCCTGCCCCGCCGCGTCCCTTCAACCGGAGGTGAACGACCGCCATGAATAACCCCGCCGACCTCGTCTCGCGGATCGCGACCGATCCCGAAGTCTGCTACGGCCGCCCGCACGTCCGGGGCGCCCGCGTCCTGGTGTCGCTCGTGCTCGGCTTCCTCGCCAGCGGGAGCACCCCGGCCGACATCCTCGTCGAGTTCCCCGGCATGGACGAGGCCGACGTCCTCGCCTGCCTCGACTGGGCCGAGCGCCGGCGGTCCTCGTTCGCGGCCTCGAAGTCGGCCGCGGCCTGACGCGTAGGGTCCGCTATTGCGGACCATCCGGGAGACCGAGGCCCGAAGATGGTCCGCAATAGCGGACCCTACGATGCGCGGCGAAGACCCAGTGCGCGAAGCCGGCCTGCTCGACGAGCCGGCCCGGCTCGCGCATCATGCCGATCCTCAGCGCCACGCCTTGCGAAGGCACGTTCTCGGGCCGGATCAGGCTGACGACCCGCGCCCGGCCGAGGGTACCGAACGCGTGGTCGCGCACCCCCGACGCCGCCTCCGAGGCGAGGCCGCGCCGCCAGAAGGGCCGGTGGATCAGGTAGCCGATCTCGTCCTCGGGCACGTCCTCGAGCCTCGGCGGGATCAGCCCCACCTGCCCCACCAGCTCGCCGGTCTCGCGGTCGCCGACCAGCCAGAGCCCGCGGCCGTGCGATCGATATCGGCCCAACTGCCGATCGATCCACTCCGCGGCCTCGTCGCGGTCATAGCACCTGGGGTAATAGCGCATCACCTCCGGGTCGGCGAGCATCGCCGCGACGAAGTCGAGGTCGTCGCGGGTCATCTCGCGGAGCGCGAGCCGGGGCGTCTCGAGGATGGGCTTCGGCATGGGCGTCGGCTCAGACGACCTCGAAGGCGTGCCGGTCGTCGATCCGGTAGACGTGGAAATGCCGGTCGAGCGTGAAGACGCGCCGGGTGCCGAGCCGTTCGGCGGCCGAGACGATCGAGGCGTCGGCGAGGTCCATCGGCGTGTCTTGATAGCGGCGCATCAGCCCGCGCATGCGGTCCCACTCGTCGGGGCCGTTCGCGTAGGGGATGATGAGGCC
>DASZMJ010000312.1:0-2722 GCA_035551935.1 Isosphaeraceae bacterium | reverse complement strand
GAGGCCCTCAAGAGCGCCGCGGCCTTGCTCAACGCCGGGAAGAGGACCGTCCTCTTGGTCGGCCAGGGGGCGAGGGGGGCGACCGACGAGATCGAGCGGGTCGCCGAGCTGCTCGCCGCCCCGGTCGTCAAGGCGCTCCTGGGCAAGGATGTTGTCCCCGACGACTCGCCCTACTGCACGGGCGGCATCGGCCTGCTCGGCACGCTGCCGTCCGAGAAGGCGATGGAGGAGTGCGACAGCCTCTTCCTCGTCGGCACGAACTTCCCCTACATGAACTACCTGCCCGAGCCGGGCCAGGCCAAGGCGGTCCAGATCGACCGCGATCCGACGCGGCTGGGCATCCGCTACCCGATCGACATCGGCCTGACCGGCGACGCCCCGGCCACCCTCCGCGCCCTCCTGCCGCTCCTGAAGCGCCGCGACGACCGATCGTTCCTGGAGAAGGCCCGGGGCCGGGTGAAGGAGTGGAACGAGACGCTCCGCGAGCGCTCCACCAGGGACGACGTCCCGCTCAAGCCGCAGGTCGTCGCGCGGGCGGTCAACGAGCACCTGGAGGAGAACGCGATCGTCACGACCGACTCGGGGACGATCACCACCTGGGCCGCGCGATACATCCAGATGAAGCGGGGGATGAAGTTCTCCTGCTCGGGCAACCTGGCGACGATGGCGCCCGGCCTGCCCTATGCCAACGCGGCGCAGATCGCCTTCCCCGACCGCCAGGTCGTGGCGTTCGTCGGCGACGGCGGGTTCACGATGCTCGGCTGCGAGTTCATCACGGCAGTCAAGCACAGGCTGCCGATCAAGGTGATCGTCATCAAGAACAACGTGCTCGGGCAGATCAAGTGGGAGCAGATGATCTTCCTGGGCAACCCCGAGTACGGCGTCGAGCTCCAGCCGATCGACTTCGTCAAGTTCGCCGAGGCCTGCGGCGGCGTGGGGTTCCGCTGCGAGCGGCCCGACGAGGTCGGCCCGGCGATGGCGGCGGCGTTCGCTTCGAACAAGCCGGCGCTGGTCGAGGCGGTCGTCGACCCGTTCGAGCCCCCCATGCCGGCCCAGGCCACGCCCAAGCAGGCCCTCCACCTGGCCGAGTCGCTCGCCCGGGGCGAGCCGCACTCGGGCAAGATCGCCACCACGATCTTCCGTGATAAGGTCCACGAATTGCTCTGATCCGCCGGATGACCCGAGGAGACCCATGCCCACGCGACTCGGCGCCAGCATCGTCCCGATCGAGGGCCTCGCGGCCTCCGCGTACCGCGTGCCGACCGACGCCCCCGAGTCGGACGGGACCATCGCCTGGGACAGCACCACGCTCGTCCTCGTCGAGGCGATGGCCGGCGGCATGACGGGCGTGGGCTACTCCTACACCGACGCCTCGGCGTGCGGGCTCATCCGCGGCGTGCTCGCGAAGGCTGTTGAAGGTTCGGACGCCCTGGCGCCGGCCTCGTCGTGGATGAAGATGGAGCGGGAGGTCCGCAACGTCGGCCGAGACGGCATCGCCGCGACGGCCATCTCGGCCGTCGACGTCGCCCTGTGGGACCTGAAGGCGAAGCTGCTCGGCGTGGCGCTGACGACCCTGCTCGGCCGGGTCTGCGAGGCGGCGCCGGTCTACGGCAGCGGCGGGTTCACGTCGTACTCGATCGGCCGGCTGAAGGAGCAGCTCGGAGGTTGGGCGGCGGCCGGGATGAAGTTCGTGAAGATGAAGATCGGCACCCATCCCGCCGACGATCTCGGACGCATCCGGGCGGCACGCGAGGCGATCGGGCCGGGCGTCCAGCTCTTCGTCGATGCCAACGGCGCCTATTCCCGCAAGCAGGCGCTGGCGATGGCCGAGAAGTTCGTGGGGCTGGATGTCGCCTGGTTCGAGGAGCCGGTCAGCTCCGACGACCTCGAAGGGCTCCGCCTGATGCGCGACCGGGCGCCGGCGTGCATGGAGATCGCCGCGGGCGAATATGGGTATGACCTGACGTATTTCCGCCGCATGGTCGAGGCCGGGGCGGTCGACGTGCTCCAGATCGACGCGACGCGGGCCGGGGGGATCACCGGCTTCCTCCGGGCCGCGGCCGCGGCCGAGTCGTTCGGCCTGCCCGTCTCCGCGCACTGCGCGCCGACGCTGCACGCCCCGCTCGGCTGTGCCTGGCCCGACTTCCGCCATCTCGAGTATTTCCACGACCACGACCGCGTCGAGCACATGCTGTTCGATGGCGCTCCGACGCCCGAGGGCGGCAAGCTCCGGCCCGACCCGTCGCGGCCGGGGCTGGGGATCGATTTCAGGCGCCGCGACGCCGAACGTTACCAGGTCGACGGAGGGGGACGATCACGATGACGACCGCGATCGAGGCCCAGGCACGAACCCGGCCCGTGCCGGGGCCGCTCTATGTCGACGCGACCCGGATCGCGGCCGAGCTGCGCCGCGAGGTCCGGGGCGAGGTCCGTTTCGATTCGGGCAGCCGCGCCCTCTACGCGACCGACGGCTCGAACTACCGCCAGGTGCCGATCGGCGTCGTCATCCCCGAGAGTATCGACGACGTCGTCGCCACGATGGACGTCTGCCGCCGACACGGCGCGCCGATCCTCTCGCGGGGCGGCGGGACGAGTCTGACGGGCGGGTGCTGCAACGTCGCCGTCGTCATGGACTTCTCCAAGCGGCTGCACAACGTCCTCTGGATCGACCCCGCGCGCAAGCTCGCGCGGGTCCAGCCGGGCACGCCGCTCGACCACCTGC
>DASZMJ010000311.1:0-54299 GCA_035551935.1 Isosphaeraceae bacterium | reverse complement strand
TTCCGGTGGCGCCTCGGCGCGAAACGAACCCACTTCGAGTGGAGGGGCTGGGGGTCGGGGGCCAGGGTCCGGGACGACCCGAGGGGCGCGCGTCGGCCCCGGCGCGGAACGAACCGAACGGGGCACTGGGGGACCTGGGGCGTCCCCGCCGCCTCGACGCCCCGGCGCGGAACGAACCGAACGGGGCACTGGGCGAGCCGGGCAAGCCGTGCCAGGAAACCGGTTCGGCGCCGAACGAACCCAACCCGGGGACGTCGCCGTCGAAAACGAACCCAATCCCCGCCCCGTCGCCGCCAAAACGAATCCAATCCCGGCCGGTCGGCGTCGAAACGAAGCCACCGCGCGGCCGTGCTCCGGGGCCCGTCCCCGCGCCGCGCCGAACGAACCCACCGGCCACTTTGGTTCACGAGGCCGGCGTTTCTCGAGCCCCGTCGAGCGGCCGAGGCGGGGGGCGATTCACCGTGAATCACCCCCCGCGGACCCCTGCCCGGCGCGTCCGGCCTCGGGGGGCGATTCACCGTGAATCACCCCGCCGCCGTTCACGGGCCGGCGCCCCGGCGGCCGATGAAGACCGGGAGAGAACGACCACCCCGAAGGGAGGGCCGAGCGTTGGCCGTCGTGACGTTGCTCAATCAGAAAGGCGGCGTCGGCAAGACCTCGACGTGCTACCACCTGTCGAGCGTCCTGGCCGCGGCCGGCCGCCGCGTGTTGCTGGTGGACTGCGACCCGCAGAGCTCGTTGACGCAGGGGTTCCTCGGCCCTGCGGCGACCCGGCAGCTCGACCCGGATGCCACGATCGCCGCCGTCCTGGCCGGCCTCGAGCCGTTCCCGGACCAGGTCATCCGCCCCAGCGGCATCGCCGGCGTCGACCTCGTCCCCGGCTCCCGACACGCGGCCCGCTCGAACGTGCCGATGCCGCACGAGGCCGCCTGGCCGTCGCAGGTCGCGCTCCGCGAGTTCCTCGCCGACGCCCGCGATCGGTACGACCTCGTGTTGATCGACGTGCCGCCGAACCTCCACCTCTGTAGCTGGGCGGCATTGGTCGCCAGCGACGCATTGGCCGTCCCGCTCCAGCCGGAAGACTTCGGCGCGCAGGGGATCGCCGACGTTCGCGAGTCGATCGAGCGGGTGCAGGCCGGGCCGAACCCGGCCTTGCGGCTGCTCGGCTACATCGTCACGATGCTGGCGGCGCGGCGGGCGGTGCACAAGGTCTACGAGGCGCGGCTCCGCGAGCTCTACGGGCCGGCGGTCTTCGCGGCCACCGTGCCCGAGTCGGTCGACTTCGTCGAGGCGATCGCGCGGCGGCTGCCGATCGCCGCCTACAAGCCGAAGGGCGCCGCCGCCAAGGCGATGAAGGCCCTGGCCGACGAGCTGCGGGCGCGGCTCGACGCGGCCGGGGCCGGCACGGACAAGGAGGCCGCGTGATGGGCAAGATGGACGACCTGATCCGCGTCGCCGGCGCGCACATCGACGAGAGCATGGGGGCCGGCGATTCCCCGCGAATCACCCCCACGGCCGGCGCCGCGCCGGCGCGTTGGCGAGGCGTGACCAAGGCCCGCGACGCGGCCCACATCCCGCTCGGGATGATCGAGCGCGACCCGTCGCAGCCGCGCGAGGAGTTCGACCCGGAGGCGCTCGGCCGACTGGCCGACTCGCTCAGGGCGCGGGGCCAGCTCCAGCCGGTCCGGGTCCGCTGGGACGAGGGCAGGGGGGCGTATATCATCGTCGTCGGCGAGCGCCGCTGGCGCGCGGCCAAGGTCGCCGGCCTCGAGACGTTGAGCTGCGTCATCGTCGAGCGGGCCGACGACCCCGACGAGCTGCTGGCGCTGCAACTGGTCGAGAACGCCTTGCGCGAGGACCTCCGCCCGGTCGAGCAGGCGCGGGCCTATCGCCGCTTGATGGAGGCGCGGGGCTGGTCGAGCCGCCGGCTCGCCGACGAGCTGCACGTCGGCCAGGCCAGCGTGGTGCGGGCGCTGGCGCTGCTCGACCTGCCCGCGACGGTGCGAGAGAAGGTGGAGCAGGGGGCCTTGCCCGCGTCGGTCGCCTACGAGGTGTCGAAGCTCCCCGAGGCCGGCGACCAGGCGGCCGTCGCGGCCGAGGTCGTCGACCGCGCCCTGAACCGCGCCGAGGCCGCCGAGCTCGTCCGCGCCGTCCGCGCCGGGCGGCCGTCCCCGCCCCAACGGCCCGAGCCGGTCGAGGTCGACCTGGGCGACGGCGTCACCGTGACCGTGCGCTGGAAGCGGCCCTCGCCGACGACGGCGGCCCAGGCCTTGCGCAAGGCGCTCAAGGTCCTCCAGCAACGCGACCGGGCCGACGAGCGGGCCGCCTGACTTGAGCCGCCGCGGCGCCGCGGTTATCATGGCCGCGGACGCATCACGCGTGTTCTATTGAAACTTTATGAATCCGATTCGTGTCGGCATCAACGCACGGCTCCTCCAGTCGCCCTCCTTGCGGGGCTGGAACCGCTACACGGTCAACCTGCTGGCCGAGCTGCCGGGGCAGGGGGTCGAGCCGGTCCTGTACACGGACCGGCCGATCCACGAGGGGCACCTGGCGCGCTTGCCGGCGGGGTCCTTCGCGGTGCGGCAGGCGCCGCCGATGCGGCTGCTCCGTTGGGAGCACCGCTGGCTGCCCGGGGCGTGCGCCGAGGACGGCGTCGCCCTGCTGCACTCGCCGTACAACTTCGGCCTGCCGTGGTCGAGCCCGTGCCCGCGGGTGCTGACGTTGCACGACGCGATCGGGCCGCTGTACCACGGCCGGCGCCGGTCGTGGCGCGAGCACTGGGGCCGCGCGGCGGCCCGGTCGCGGCTGGCGGAGTGGTCGTCGCGGGTCCGGGCACACAAGATCATCACGGTCAGTGAGCATGCGAAAACAGACATCGTCGAACATCTCGGCATCCCCGCCGCGAAGGTCGTCGTCATCGCCGAGGCCGCCGACCCGCGGTTCCTGGCGCCGGTGACGGCCGGGGACCTGGCGCGGGCGCGGGGGCGGCACGCATTGGCGGCACCTTACGTGTTCTACGTCGGCGGCTGGGACGAGCGGAAGCGGATCCCCGGGCTCGTCCGCGCCTTCGCCGCGGCCGGCCTGGCGGGCGTCGAGCTGGTCCTGGCCGGGGGCCGCGACGACGAGCGCGCGGCGTTGGTCGAGCTGGCCGAGGGCCTCGGGGTCGCCGACCGCCTGCACCTGCTCGGCTGGGTCGAGGACGAGGACCTGCCGGCGCTGTACGCCGGGGCGCTCTGCTTCGCGTACCCGAGCGAGTACGAGGGGTTCGGCCTCCAGCTCTGCGAGGCGATGGCCGTCGGCTGCCCGACCCTGGCCGCCCGCGCCACGAGCCTGCCCGAGGTCCTCGGCGGCGGCGGCGAGACGTTCGAGCTCGACGAGCTGCCCGCCCTGCTCCGCCGCGTCGCCGACGACCCGTCCCATCGCGCCGAGCTCTCCCGACGCGCCCGCGCCCGCGCCTCGGACTTCTCCTGGCGCCGCGCCGCCGAGCAGACCGCCGCGCTCTACCGCGACCTCGTCGCCCGGGGCTGATCGCCGGCCACGGCGTCCCCCACGACCGCCAGCCGGCACGGCCGCGCCGCGGAGGGGAGGAGGCTGGTCGCGAAGCTCACGGCGAGCGACTCGTCCGGCGCGAGCGGGCCGAGCAGGCACTCGACGAACGCGAGGCGGTCGCCGTCGTGGCCGGGCCGGAGGCTCCGGCCGCCGATCAGGTCGTCGCGGAGGGCGTCGAGCGGGGGGAGGCCGAGGGCCGCCGCGCGCCGGTCCCAGGCGGCCGTCGCGGGCCGCGCGAAGGACCTCGGCAGCTCGAGGGGGTCGAGCAGGGCAGGGGGGTCGGCGCGGTACACGAAGGCCCCCAGCGCCATCGCGGCGCGATAGATCGCGACGGCCTGGCACGAGGCGGCGCGGAGGGCCGCCTCGTCGAGGACCAGGGCGTGCGTGTAGAGCTGCCGGCCGCCCCGGCCGCTGTACTCGGGCGGGCCTTCGCAGGTGCGCGACAACGCGTAACGGCCCCCGGGCAGCGGGTGGAAGTTGACGCTGACGGCGTTCTCGACGTCGACGATCAACGACCCGTGCGACGGCGACCACGACGCCAGCGCCGACGCCTCCGCCTCGGTCACGCCCGGCGACCGCGCGACGACGTGGTAGCCCGACCGCCCGCGCCGCGACAACGAGGTGAAGACGGCCTGGTCGGCGTGCATGGCAGTTGGCCGCGGTCCGGGGTCAGCGGAAGAGGGACAGCAGCCAGGCGATCGGCTCGACGATCCCCTCGGGCTCGATGCGCAGGGGGACGAGCCGCTCGCCGCCGTCGGCGTCGGCGAGGATGGCCGTCGAGCCGGCGGCGCGGGCGCGGAAGAAGCGGTGGTGCTCCAGCCGCGCCTGGCAGAGGTTCCAGAGGCCCGGCGCGTTGGCGCGGGCGAAGGCGTCGGGGTCGTCGATCGGCTCCTCGCAGAGGTCCGACTTGGTGAAGACGACCGCCACGGGCACCTCGACCTTGCGACGGCCCCCCGCGCCGTGCAGGGCCGCGAGGTAGCTGACCAGCTGCATCGCGAAGAGCTCCTGCCCCTGGCCGTCGGCGATGACCCGGACGACGTCGGCCAGGACGACCAGGCCGGCGCAACGGCCGATCAGGGCGCGGACCGTGGCGTTGGAGCGGGGCCGCTCGAGCTCGGCCATCACCGCCTCGCCGGCGACGTCGGGGGCGATCAGGTCGAAGGTCGGCGGCCGCTTGGCGTCGGTCAGCGGCGTCACCTCGCAGCAGACCCACTGCCAGCGGTCGGCCTCGTTCGGCGTCTTCTCGGGGAACCGCTGGCGTTCCAGCGACAGGACCAGGTCGCGCTGGACGGCCAGCGAGCCGGGGCCGACGGGCAGGCCGCGGAGGCCGCCGACGCCGCGCGCCAGGAGCTCCAGGAGCAGGCCGAGATAGACCGTCTTGCCGACGCCGCTGGGCCCGAGCACGCCGACGAACCGCGGCGGCTGGCCGCGCAGCGTGGCGGAGAGGATCAGCTCATACGGCGCGTAGCAGACGGCGCAGGGCTCCCCCTCGGTGACGTGCCCGTCGCAGAGCGGGCAGGTCGGGTAGGGCGCGTCGGAGTAGTACGGCGTGCGCTGCAATGCGATCCGGGTCATGGGGCCGCCTCCGGGGGGGCGTCGCGGAGCCGGTCGACGGCGACGGCGCAGCGGAAGCCGACGTTGTGCCGGCGGTCCAGCTCGGCCTGGCCGGTGATGAACTGGTTGGTCGCCTCGTGGACGAAGTGGGTGTCGAAGGCGCCGCCGACGATCCGTCGCAGCGGCTTGAACGGCCGCAACGACTCGCCCGGCGCGCAGGGGATGATCTCCAGCGGGTCGGCCAGCCACTCCCAGACGTTGCCGGCGAGCTGGTACAGGCCGTTGGGGGTGGCGCCGGCCGGGAAGGCGTCGACCGGGGCGGTCCGGCCCCGCCCCGAGGCGTGGAGGTTGGCGCGGACGGGGTCGAAGACGTCGCCCCAGGGGAAGCGGGTGCAGCCGCCGCCGCCGAGCTGCTCGGGCCAGCCGGCGGCCTTCTGCCACTCGGCCGCCGTCGGCAGCCGCTTGCCGACCCAACGCGCGTAGGCCGACGCCTCGTACCAGCAGACGCCGACGACGGGGTGGTCGGCCAGCTCGGCCGGGTACTCGCCGCGATGCCAGTCGCGCGGGCCGGGCCGGCCGGTGTGGTCGACCAGCTTCAGGACGCTCGGCCAGACCTCGCGCGGCCAGATCTCCAGGTCGTCGTAGCCCCCCGAGGCGACGAACCGCCGGTATTGCCGGTTGGTGACCGCGGTCCGGTCGAGGTAGAAGGCGGCGACGGCGACCGGCTCGACGTGCCCGTCGGCGCGGACGACCGGCATGACGCCGCCGGGCACCGGCGCCATCCGCTCGCGCAACGCGGCCAGGGCCGGCGCCGCCTCGTCGTCGCCGACGTCGTCGGCGGCGTCCTTCAGCAGCAGGAAGGCGTATCGGTCGTCGTCGATGAGCTGCCGGGCCATGCCGCCGAGGCCGTCGTCGGCGCGGTGGCGGCCGACGGCCGTCACGGCCAGGTGCGGCCCGGGGCGGAGGCCGCCGAAGAGGCGCGACGCCCAGCCCCGGCGGGCGGTCGCGGGCGGGTTCGTCATGGTGTCGATGGGCATGGCCCTGGGCCTCGGGACGGGTTCGGGGTCTGGGCGGTGTCGCCGACGGGGTCGGCCCGCGATCAGGCGGGATGCCGGCCGAGGGCGTTGCGGCGGACGTCGTGTCGCAGCGCCTGGAACTGCCGCAGGATCGCCTGCTCGACCGGGTCGGGCCCGGCGGCCTCGGGCCGGGGCGCGGGGATCGGCTCGGCCGGGGGCCCGGCGACGGGGGCCGGCCCGCCGACCCGGTGGCCCGCGGCGAGGGCGGCGACGCGCTCGCGCTCCAGCCGCTCCCACGCCTCGGCGAGCTGCCGGCGGTCGTGCTCGAGCCGGCCGAGGGCCTCGTCGCGCTCGGCCTCCAGCGCCTCGAGCCGGTCGCGCAAGGCCGCGTCGCCGCCCGGGGCCGCGCGGTCGCGGGCCAGGGCCTCGATCCGGTCGAGCCCGCGGAGCACGCAGGCGCGGAGCCGGAGCAACGCCGCCTCGGCCGGCTCGGCCGGACCGCGCGGCGCCCCCGGCCCGGTCGTCGTCGGCTCGTCGTCGCCCCGCACGGCGGTTCGCCTCCCGGCCCGTCGCCCGTCGATCAAGGATAGATTCCGTTTTCGCACATCTCCGGTTTTCCTCCCGCCCGCCCTCAACTCCCCCCCGGCCCGGTCCGGCGCCAGAGGCGGCCGAGCCGGGCGGTGAGGCGGTTCTGCTCGCGCTCGTGGGCCTCGCGCTCGTGGATCTCGCGGAGGTGGAGGCGGAGGGCGCGGATCCGCTCGTCGGGCGAGGGGCCGCGGTCGGCCGGCGCCGGCGCGGCGGCGGGCCGGTCGAGGGCCGCTCGGGCCTGCTGGGCGCGGGCCGACGCCAGGGCCGCCTCGTGCTCGCGACGCCCGGCCTCGAGCTCGTCGTCGGCGCGGCGGAGCTGCCGCTCGAGCTCGGCGACCCGGGCGCGGGCGGCGTCGAGCTCGCCGCGGATCGCCTCGACCTCGGCGGCCGTGGCGACCGCCGCGGCGCGCTCGAGCTCGTCGCGCGCCTGCCGGAGCCGGCGGTTCTCGTCCTCCAGCGCCTCCAGCGCCGCCGCCGCGTCGGGCCGCCGGGCCAGCTCGGCCAGGCGGCCCCGGAGCTGCTCGGCCTCCTCCTCGGCGGCGCGTTGGCGCGACTCGCATGACCGCCGCTGGGCCTCGGCCTCGCGCCGGATGGCGTCGTGCCGGCGCCGCTCGTCGTCGAGCGCCTGCGCCAGGTCCTCGCCCCGCTCGTCGTGCCCCTCGACGCGGCGCTCGACCTCCTGGAGCCAGTCGTGGAGCTGCTCCCACTCGGCCCGGCCCGCGGCCTCGGCCTCCTCGAGCCGCTGCACCTGCTCCAGCAGCAGCCCGATCGTCTCGTCCCGCTCCGCCAGGTCCGCCGCCGACCGCGCCTCCCTCTGCTTCGCCTCCGCCTCGGCCTGCTCGTCGATCCGGTCCCCCTCCGGCGCCCCCGGGACGGCCGCCGCCTCGTCGCGCAGCCTCAGCTCCTCCTCCAGCCGCGCGATCTCCTCCTGGAGCAACGCCACCGTGTCCTGATAATCGACGCCCGCCGGTTGATCGATCATGGCATGACTCGAAAAAGTGCTGAGTGCCGAGTGCTGAGTGCTGAGTGCTGAGTGCTGAGTGCTGAGTGCTGAGTAAGACAAGGATGCGATCCGCCCCCGGTGCCGGCCCTCCCCACTCTGCACTCAGCACTCAGCACTCAGCACTTTTCCATTCTTATGCGACACGGAGCAGGTGATCGACCGTCGCCTTCAGGTCCGCCTCGGTGACGGGGCGGTGCAGGACGCCGTCGAGGCCCATGGCGTCGAGCCGGGACAGCTCGGACTCGTCCTCGATGCCGGCGATGCCGACGAACCGCGTCGAGGCCGGCACCTGCTCCTTGCAGGCGCGGAAGAACGCGTCGTGCTCGGGGCGATCCAGCGCCAGCAGGATCAGGTCGAAGCGGTTGCGGCGGAGCAGGAGCTGGGCGCCGACGCGGTCGCGGACGGCCTTGACCTGGTGGCCGTTGTCGCCCAGGGTGGCCTGGACGGTGCGGGCGGTCTCGGGGTCGTCGTCGAGCAACAGGACCGAGGCGCCGGCGGTGGCCGATCGGCGTTCGAGCAGGCCGGCCAGCTCGAGCCCGCGGGCCACGGCCGCGGCCTCGGCCGGCGCGACCCCGGCCCCCTCGGCGACGCCGGCCAGGGCGCGCGTCCCGTCGCAGAGCGAGAGGATGCGCAGGTCGCCCGGCGCGAGCCCCGCGCGGTCGAGGTTGCCCCCCTTCGCCGCCTGCCTCGCGAAGACCAGCGACGCCCACGCGGCCGGGTCGACGATCGGCTCGCAACGCCGCACGCCCTCGACGGCCAGGGCCGGCAGGCTCGCCTGGAGCGGGAAGGCCTGGAACATCGGCGGCGACGCCCCGCGCGGCTCGAACGCGAACCGGCCCGGCTCGCCCGTCAGGGCGCGCACGAGCAGGATCGCCGCCTGCGACCGCAGCAGCGCCCGCAATCGCCTCGGGTCCGACAGGCTCCGCTCGAGCATCTTCACCAGGCCCGCCATCGAGGCGTCCTGGTGCTCGCCGAGCGTCATGGCCAGCAGCGGCGCCAGGTCGGCGAGGTCGGCGGGCAGGTCGCCGTCGATCCGGTCCGGGCCCATCGTCGGCGCGAAGACCGCCTGGATCCGCCCGCCCCCGACGACGAACTTGATCCGGTCCTTCCCCTGCTCGAGCGTCAGCCGGCCGGCCTGCTGGTTGTTGTTCAGGAAGTCGAGCACGGCGCGGACGGGGAAGACCGCCGAGTCGCCCTCGAGCGCCGCGTCGTGGACCTCGCCGACGGCCTCGGGTATCGCCGAGCCGGTCCGCTGGGCCTGCACGACCATCGCGCCGACCTGCAGCGCATTGGCCACGCCGCTCTTGAGCAATTCGGGCGTGAACGGCTTGGGGATCTGGTCGACGACGTTGGCGAACTCGGCGTAGCGGGCGAAGGCGCGGTTGCGCATCGCCGAGCTGATGACCACCGGGATCTTCGACGTGGCCTCGTCGTCGAGCAACCGGCGGCAGACCTCGTCGCCGGTCGTGCCGGGCAATTGATGGTCGAGCAGGATCAGGGCCGGGCGGAGGCCCGCGGCCTGCGCGACGCCGGCGTCGGCGTCGGCGGCGACGGCCACCTTGTAGCCGGCCTGCGAGAGGTGGCACTCGACCAGCTTGCGGATGGTCGGGCTGTCGTCGATGACCAGGATCAGGGGGCCTTCCATTCGCTCGTCCTCAAACCTCAGGGGATCGCGGCGGCGACGGCTTGCGCCCCCTCGGCCACGATGTCGCCGACGAGCCGGGCCAGCTCGTCGGCCCCGAACGGCTTGGCCAGGAACGCCCGCGCGCCGAGGCCGAGGACGCGGTCGCGCGTCGCCGGGTCGGACCGGGTGCTGGCGACGACGACCGGCGGCGCCGCGGGTCCGGCCGCGCGGTTCAGCTCCGCCAGCAGTTCGAAGCCGTCCATCCGGGGCATCTCCAGGTCCGACAGGACCACGCGATACGGCCGCTTCCGCAGCCGTCCCAGCGCCTCGAGGCCGTCGGCCGCCTCGTCGACGACCAGCCCCAGGCCGCCGAGCAGGCGGACCGCGACCCGTCGCACGCTGACCGAGTCGTCCACGACCAATGCCGCCGCCGGCTCGGCCGGCGCCGGCGGGGCCGGGGCGATCGCCCCGCCCCCCAGGGCGACGCGGGCCAGGGCCGTCGGGTCGAGCACGAGCACGACCTCGCCGGTCATCAGGGCGCTCGTCCCCGAGACGAACGGGTGGCCGGCCAGCAGCGGGCCGAGCGGCCGGATGACCAGCTCGCGCGGCCCGTCGATGGCGTCGACCACCACGCCCGGCGCCTCGCCGTCGGCGCGGACTATCACCAGCTTAGGGCACGATTCGCCCCGAGGCGCCGCTAGCCCCAGCACCCGGGCCGTCTCGATCCGCGCCGAGGGCCCCGGGCCGGCCCCGGTCTCCTCGTCGTCGACCGCCCGGACCCGCTCGATCGACTCCAACGGCAGCGCGAACGCCTGGCCGGCGACGCGGACGACCATCATCTGTTCCAGGGCCAGCCGCGCCGGCAGCCTCGCCGTGAGCCGGGTCCCCTGGCCGGGGCGCGACGTCAAGGTGATCGTCCCCCGCAACGCCGCCACGTCGCGCGCGACGATGTCCATGCCGACGCCCCGGCCAGAGATCGCGTTGGCCTCGGCGCGCGTCGAGAAGCCCGACTCGAAGATCAAGGCGCCCAGACGCTCGGTCGTGGGCCGCTCGTCGGGCCGGATCAGGCCGAGTCGGCGCCCCTTGGCCTCGATGGCGGCATAATCCAGGCCGCGGCCGTCGTCCTCGACGGCCAGGACCAGGGCATTGCCCTCGCGTCGGGCCTCGAGCGTGACGCGGCCGCTCGGCGCCTTGCCGGCGGCGACGCGGGCCTCGGGGGGTTCGAGGCCGTGGCCGACGGCGTTGCGGACGACGTGCAGGAGCGGCTCGAAGGCCCGCTCCTGGAGGAACCGATCGATCCCGGCCCCCTCGCCGACGGTCGCGACCTCGACCCGACGCCCCTCGACCTGCGCCGCGTCGCGCGCCACCCGCGCCAGCCGCTGGAACAGGCCGCGCACCGGCACGACGCGGACCCCTTGCAGCGCCTCCCAGAGCTGCGACCCGAGCCTCCCCAGCGCGTCGGCCTCGTCGGCCAATGCGGTCGCCGCGGCGCGGGCCGACTCGGCGAGCACGGCGAGGTCCGCCGCCTGCTCGTCGAGCCGTGCCAGGGCCTCCGCCCGCGACGCCGCCGGCCCCTCGCCCCCGAGCCCCTCGGCGATCGCCAGCAGCCGCCGCCGGCAACCGGTGGCCGTCGCGGCGCACTGGCCGAGCCGGGCCCCCAGCCCTCCCCACGCGCCGCGCCTGGCCAGCAGCTCCGCGGCCCAGTCCATCATCTCTTCGATCTTCGCGGATGCGACCCGGATCGGCCCGTCGTCCTCGGCCGCCGGCGCGTCGTCGGGGACCGGTCGGGGCGCTTCTTGCTCCGCGACGACCGCCGCCGGCTTCGCTTCCGTTCGCCCCGCCGGCGCCGGCCCGCGCCGCAATGCGTTCAGGACGGCCTCCAGGTCGCGCAGGGCCCCGAACAACGCCGCGATCAGGTCGGCCGAGGCCACCCCGCCGGCCTCTTCGAGCTGGTCCTCCAGCGCATGGACCTCGGCCGCCAAGGCCGACAGGCCGACGCTGCCGGCCGCCCCCTTGAGCGTGTGCAAGGCGCGGCCGATCTCGTGGAGCGGCCCGTCCTGGCCCGGCCCCTCGCCCAGTCCGAGCACCCCGCGCTCCAGCCGGTCGAACAGGTCCCCCGCGTCCTCCAGGAAGGCCCCCTTCAGCTCCTCGTCCATCGCCAGCTCGCGCGGGATCGCGGGCGCCGGCGGCGCGGCCCTCGGCCCGGCCTTCGCCGGGACGACCGCCGGCCGTCGGGCGTCGATGGCCGATGGTTCTTCCTCTGGCCCGTCGTCCTCGGCCTCCGGACCCACCGACGTCCCGCCGGTCAGCAGCCGCAGCAGGGCCGCGGCGTCGACGGCGGGCGCGTCGTCGATGACCGCGACGGATTCCTCCGTGAGATTCCAATCACAATTCCGATCGTTGGACGACCCGGCGGCGTCCGGGTCGAGCAGGGCGAGGTAGTCGCCCCAGCGGTCGGCCGAGTCGCGGAGGATCGCCGCAGCGAGGGCGCCGAGCCCGGGGCCGTCGAGGTGTTCGAGGTGTCGGACCAGGTCGTCGAGGCCGCGCGCGAGGAAGGCGAGCACGTCGGCGGCGGCCTCGGGGGCGTCGGCGCGGAGGCAGTCGCCGACCTCGGCCAGCAGGGCGAGGCGGGCGAGGGCGTCGGCCGCGGCCGAGAGGCCCAGGGCGTCGGCCTCGTCGCGGGCGGCGGCGAGGTCGCGGCCGGGCGACAGCCCGGGGTCGGCGCCGGCCGTGGTGAATCGATCGCGGAGGGCGATCAAGGCCCGACGCAGGGCCTCGGCCTCGGGCGGGGTCATCCGACGACCTCGCCGACGCGGCGGCGCGGCCGGTGCGCGGCCGAGGGCGGGGCGGCGGGGGCGTCGCCGTCCTCATCGAGATCGCCGGCGATGGCGCCGAGCCGATGGCAGCGGGCGCGGAGGGCGTCGAGCCGCTCGCGGAGCCGACCGGAGGCGCCGAGGATGCGGCGGGCGGCCTCGGAGGCGCCCTGCATCGCCTGGACGAGCTCGCGGGTGGCGAACACCTGGTCGTTGGCCGAGTGCGAGATCCCCGCGGCCAGCCGGGCCGACTGCTCGGCGACGGCGCCGATGCGGCCGAGGGCCTCGCCGGCCTCGTGGGCGCGGCGGGCCTCGCCCTCGATCTCGGCCTGCTCCTCGGCCACGGCGCGGATGCTCTCGCGGGCGTCGGCCTGGATCGCCTCGATCAGGGCGCCGATCTCGCCGGCGGCGGCGGCGGTGCGCTCGGCGAGCTTGCGGATCTCCTCGGCGACGACGGCGAAGCCGCGGCCGTGCTCGCCGGCGCGGACCGACTCGATCGTCGCGTTCAAGGCGAGCATGTCGGTCCGGCCCGAGATGCCGCCGATCAGCTCGACGATGGCACCGACCTCGGTCGAGCGGTCGCCGAGGCGGCGGGCCTTCTGGGCGTTCGCCTCGGCGCGGCCGCGGAGGCGGTCCATGCCGGCGATGACGCCGCGGAGCCCCTCGAGGCCGCGGCCGACCTCGGCGCGGGCCTGCCCGGCGGCCTCGGCGGCGTCCTCGGCGCCGCCGGAGATGCGGTCGATCCGCTCGGCCAGGGCCTCGACCGTCGCGGTCGTCCGCGCCACGGCCGCGCCCTGGTCGTCGGCCCCCCCGGCCATCTCGCCGGCCGCCTCGCCGACGGCCTCCAGGTCGCGGCCGACGGCCGTCGCGGCCCGCCGCAGCTCGTCGGACAATTCCGGGTGGCCGGCGCGCCCGCGGCCGGCGTCGGCCTGGTCGAGGCGGTCGTCGAGCCCACTCCAGCCGATCGGGCCGCCGTCGGCCCGCCGCGCCGCGACCCGACGCGCCAGCGCGTCGGCCGCCGCCAAGGCCCCCGTCGCCCCCGCCAAGGCCGCGACGGCCGGGCCCAACGCCCAGCCGGCCCCCGCCCCGGCCCCGTGCGCGATCGCCAGGGCCAGGAGGCCCCCGATCGCCCCGGCGCCCGCCCCCATCCCCGCGATCCGAGATTTCAGTGTCACGGTCGTCCCCGATCCTCGGCCGCCGACGCGCTCAGAGTCGAGGCCGCCCGGTCGTGCGCCACGACCTCGGCGCGGATGGCCTCCCAGGCGTCGGCGGCGTCGACCGCCAGGAAGGCCGCCCCCTCGTGCTCGATCATCCCGATCGACCGGACCCGGCCGCCGACGGCCGACGCCCGGCCGGCCCCGGCCGGGTCGAGGCCGCCCCGGCGGACCGCCGTCCCGCCGCGGTCGACCCGGATTCCCCAGGCCTCCACGCCCTTGCGAAGCACCAGGACCAGCGGTGTCGCCCCGTCCTCGACGCCCGGGGCCGGCTCGGTCAGGCGGACGACCGGCAGGACGCCGCGGCGATAGGAGCAGAGCCCCAGGACCCTCGGCACCCCCGCCGGCCAGCGCGCCAGGGCCTTCGCCTCGACGACCTCGACGACCGCCCCCAGCGCGACGGCCAGCGGCTCCGCGTCGCTGCGGAAGAGGCACCACGCCGCCGTCTCGGCCATTTCCGGCGGCATCATCCCCCCGGCCCCCTCGCCCGCTTCAGCCGGCCGTCGAGGTGCCTGGCCAGCGCATCGAGCCGCCCCCACGGGTCGCCCGCCGGCTCCGACGCGGGGGCGGGCGACGTCGGGGCCGGCTCGACCCGGCGAACGGGACGGCCGACCACCCGCTCGATCTCGTCGCGGAGCTCGGCGATCGCCGCGAGCAACGGATCGTCTCCCCCCTCCGGCCCCCGCATCGCGCCCTCCCGGCCCGTCGCCGACGTCGCGGTCCCATTCCCACTCTAGGACGCGGCCGGCCGGACCGCGCCGACGATCGGATCGGGTCGGGTCGGCGCGACGCCGCCATCCACGCAACCCTGGTCGCCGGGCCGCGTTACTTTTTGGCAACACGCCCGCGGCCGGGTTGCAATCGCGGCCGGTGACGGTACAGTGTGGGTCCCATCTCGGCAGCAACAAATGCTCAGAGTCCTACGTCGTACGACGCTAGACATCTGAGTATTGATGACCGGCTGTTTGATTGCAGCCAACGCCCGGGAGATTCGGGCCGGCGACGACCCGAGTCGTGGAAGACCTTCGTCGGCCGCGACGACGCTCCATCCGCACGATGAGGTGATGCAGCATGACACTGCGACGATGCGAGGATGGTCCCGCGCGCCGACGGCGCCTCGGGGAGGCTTCGCGGGCGGCGGAGCGGCTCGAGGCCCGCGAGCTGATGGCGACGATGGCCCCGGCCTCGGCGACGGTCAAGGCCGACGGCCGGGTCGTCGAGCTGGTCTTCACGGCGCCGATGCCGGCGGCCTACGGCGTGCCCGACTTCATGCCGGGGCAGCTCGCGGGGGTCGCGGCGAAGCTCAGCAACGGCACGCCGCTGGAGAACATCGGCAACGTCGTGACGACCGTGCCCGCCTCGGGGACGACGTCGGCGCAGCTCGTCTGGACGGCCGATTATCTCATCGACAACCCGGCGCAGGTCGTGACCTTCGGCCAGGGCCAGGCCCCGCTGACGCCCAACGGCGGCCGGCTGAGCGTCGTCGCCGGCGGCGGCCTGCTCCAGGACGGCCGCGGCAACACGACCGCCGCGGTGAGCATCCCGGTCGTCAACGACTCGCTCGTCGACGCCAACGGCTTCACCACCCGCTCCTTCCAGCGCGGCGCCGGCGGCGTGACGGTCTACGTCTCCTCGACCTACGGCAACGACCATGAGACGCTGGCCCAGGCCGAGGACGTCCAGACGCCGTTCCGCACGATCGCGCAGGCGCTGAACGCGCTGTTCGCCGCCGGCCAGGATGGTAAAGGAGCGGCCGTCGAGCTGCTCCGCGGCGACATCTTCACGGGCGGCGCCCAGCTCCGCACCGGGGGCCAGGACCCGGCGCACCCGTTCGTCATGGAGAGCTACTGGTACAACTACACGGGCAAGGGGACCGACCCCGGCACGAGGCCGGTCTTCCAGATCAGCGAGGCAGGCACCTACAGCAACAACTGGCTGATCACCTCGGGCTCAGGCAGCTCGCCCGCGGCGATCAACTACGTCGTCCTACGCGACCTAGAAATCCGGGGCGTCGGCTGGAACGGGACGAACAACGACGGCGAGGCCCTGTGCTTCCTCCGCGGCGGCACAGGCCTGACGCTCGACGACGACGTCTTCTCGGACTTCGGCAGCGACCTCGTCATCCAGGGCACCGGCGGCGGGCCCTTCTCGGACGTGACGCTGCTCCGCTGCGCGGTGCTCGACACGCAGGGGCAGGGCCTGTACGTCGAGAACACGACGAACCTGCTGATCTCGCAGAGCGTCTTCGACCACGACGGCCGCATCAACGCCGACTTCACCGGCCGCAGCATCTACACGCACGACGTCTACATCCAGTACGACAACGGCCCGGCGACCGTCTGGGGCAACGTGCTCACCAACGCCGGCTCGCACGGCATCCAGATGCGCTCCGGCGGCGTGCTCGCCTACAACTACTTCAGCGGCGACGCGTACGCGGCGATCGTCGGCGCCCCCGGCGGCTCGCAGTACAAGAACGTCGTCGAGCAACTCGCCGACATCAGCCCGAGCCAGCCGCGCGGCATCGGCCTGGGCACGACCGCCAAGTTCGCCACCAGCAACGCGCAGGCGATCGATTTCAACTTCATCCTCAACAGCCTCGGGCACCAGCCCCAGTCGATCCAGCTCGACCAGGTCGGGGCCAACGGCATCCACGCCGGCCTCGTCGCGCACAACACCGTCGTCGGCGGCGGCCCGCTCATCCTCGGCTCCACCGTCAGCACCCCCGCCGACGGGTCGATCCAGGTGGCCGACAACGTCTTCGACGTCGGCGCGGCCCCGTACTTCGAGGGCCCGGCCTACAGCTCCTGGGCCTTCTACGCGAGCGACCACAACGTGCTGAACTCGAGCCTGACGACCGCCTCGACGGCGTATCTCGGCCAGTACACCACGCTGGCGACCTGGGAGAAGGGGACCGGCGGCACCGAGGTCCATTCGCTGATGATCCGGCCGACCTACGTGAACCCGACGGCCGACGCCGGCAGCTACTTCGCGTCGAGGGGGGGCACCGACTCGGTCGCCGCCTTCCTCGCGGCGCTGCGTGGGCGCGGCCTGGGCGCCTGGGGGTCGCTCTTCGACGTCCGCAACCTCTATCAGTACTTCGCCGCGATGTACACGCCGACCAACCTCCCGGCGGCCGGTGCCGGCGGCTTCGGCTACTTCGGGGCGTCGCCGTACCAGCGCGGGATGCTCTACGCCGTCACCACCGACCCGGCCTCGGGACCGTTCCCGGTCCCGGTCGCCATCCCGCTACCGCCGCCGCCCCCGTCGACGCCCCCGCCCCCGCCCCCGCCGACGGTCGCGGCGCCGGCGGGGGGGGGAGGGGGCTCCGCGTCGTCCCGGGGCCAGGCCGGCGCATAAGGCGGGCCGCCTCAGCCAGTAGCCAGGCGGAATTCCCCCTCGGTGACCTCGCCGCAGCGCGTCTTGTGCGCCTTGATGACCCGGGTCATCCGGACCTGCTCGTCGCCGGTCTTGAACTTCTCCGTCAGCAGCGCCGGATCGACCTCCCACCCCTTGTTGATCTTGGGGTGGAGCATCGTCCTGGTGACGACGAGGTAGACGTCGGGCTTGATCTCGTTGTGGATGCCCGCGTCGCCGGGGGCAAGCGGCCGGTAGAAGACAACTTCGTCGGGCACCTTCGCCGCGCCATCGGCGCCGCCGAAGGGGTGTCCCGGCGGCTGCGATTCGTCGCGGAAGGGGTCCGGGTACGCGTACCACGCGAATCCGTGCACTAGCTTCGCCATGGGGGGGAACCTCCTCGAGACCTCGGAGAAGGGTGGTCCCCCCATCCTGTGCCGCCGACACGGTCTTCGCCACTTTTTTCCGGGGAGAATCTCCCGGGCCTTCCTCCCGTCGCAGGGCGTCCCCGCGGCGCCTCACTTCCGCACGGCGATGGACCCCGGCGCGAAATTGAGGGCCTTGCCCGCGGCGAGCGCCTGGCCGACGCCGCCGGCGTCGGGGGCGAGCCGGCAGGCCCAGATGACGTGGCCCCCGCTCGGCGCGTCGGCGGCGAACAGGCAGGCGGCCGTCGTCCACGGCGACGACCCGGGGTTGGGGCCGAACCGGACCGCCGCCGCGTTGGTCACCGTGCCCGCCGCCGACGCCGACCACGTCGCCGCCGTCGTCGCCACCCGCGCGTAGCCGGGGCTCGACGCCGCCGTGAGCTCCCTGACGACGACGCCGCGGTCGGGGGCGGCCTGGCTCAGGCCCAGGTAGATCGTCGCCGGCGGCGCGACGGCGACTCCCAGGTGCCAGAGGTTGTTCTCGGCGTTCTTGGCGTAGTCGGCGTAGAAGCCGAGCAGGGGGAGCTGCGACGCCGGGGCCGGCGCGACTCCGGGCGCGGCCCCGTAATAGCCCTGCGGGCCGGTGCCGACGGCGGGCAGGTTCGTGGGGGCATACTGCCCCTGATAGTAGGCGACCACCGCCGCCGCGTCGTACGCCGAGCCCCACGCGCGGACCGGCCGCGCGCGGAGCAGGCCGACGTAGTCGGCCTCGGTCGCCCGGCCCCCGAGCGCCCCGAAGTAGCCCCCGAGGTCCGAGGTCGGGGGGCTCGTCGTCCCGGTGCCGGTCCAGGTCGGCACCGTCGCGATCGAGTTGGCCTCGCTGGCGGTGTCGGCCTCCCACTGCGCCAGCGACTTGGTGCCGGCGACCGACCCCTCGTAGCAGGGCGTCGCGCCGAGGCCCGCGGCGATGATGACGTTCCGGTCCGAGCTGTACCAGGCGTAGTCGGCCACCGCCGGCACCCCGACGTTCGCGAACGTGACCGTGGTCTCGTTGAGCCGGCTGGTGGCCACGATGTCGTTGGAGCGCGCGAACTGCGTCTTCGTCGTCGGGGCCGGGAGCGGGTTGCTCACGCTCCAGAACCGACCCGGGCCGACCGCCGTGTTGTTCCGTTCGATGATCCCGGCCACCGGCAGGACCGGCGAGGTCGAGACGTCGATCATGGTCGGCTGCGACGGGCCATTCACGCCGTAGTTGCAGAACAGGTTTCGCTCGAACAGGACGCCGAGGACCTGCGCCGTGTGGTAGTTCGTCCCGACCTCGCTGATGGCCTGCAAGCCGTAGCCGACGTCCTGGCCCGAGACCCCCTTCGTCAACGTCATCGTGTCGACCGGCGTCGTCTGCGTCAGCCCGGCGAACGGCGTGGCGAGCACGAGGTGCGTGTCGTCGACGACCCGGGCGACCCGCCACGCCGTCTGGTAGACCTGCGGCCGGACGACCTGGCCGGCGGCGGTCGTCTTCGTGAACAACGCCGGCAACGAATTGCCGCTGCCCGTCGCGACGCTCGTGACCGTCGGCGAGCCGTTCGTGAAGGTTGCGTTGCCGTTGTAGCCCGTGTTCGTCTGCGCCGGGTAGAGGCCGCCGAGCGACGCCTTGTTCAGGGTATAGGTCCCGGTGGTACCGGCGAACGGCACGGCCAGGGTCAGGGTCGACGACGTGACCGCGGACACGCGGTAGGGGACCAGCGGGCTGGAGCCGTCGGCCGGGCTGACGAAGTGGTTCGTGTCCGCCGGGAACTCCGCCGTGAAGTTGGTCCCCGAGACGCTCGCGACCGTCGTCGAGCCGTTGGTGAACGTCGCCGTGCCGAGCGCGGCCGCCCAGGCCGCCGACCAGAACGGGCACGGGCCGACCGTGGGCCCCTGATACGGCGTCGCCAAAGTCAGGCTCGTGTCCGAGGCGACCGACGCGACCGCCGTCGCCTCCAGGTACGAGTGGGGGCGTACGGCCGGGGCGGTGGCGCCGGTGGTCGTCTGCGGCTGCACGGGGATCAGGTCGGTCGTGAAATGAGTGCCGACGCCCGTGACCGCCGTCGAGCCGTTGGTGAACGTCGCCGTGCCGCCGGAGGCGAGCGGCGCCCAGGTCCCCTGGCCGATGCCGTCGACCGGCTTCTCGACGACGTTGCAACGGTAGGTGCCGCCGACGTTGAACAACAGCGCCGCGATCGGGTTGGACGTGTAGACGTTGAAGGCCTGGACGCCGCCGCAGCGGGCCATGATGCCGTGCCCGGCGGGATTCCGCGAGAAGTTCCCCCAGGCCGTCGCCGGCCGCGACGCCAACTGCAGGTAGGCGTTGTGGGCCGTGATGAGCGTGCCGCCCGTGGGGTCGCGGCCGAGGTGCCCGTTGCCGTCGAAGTAGCACTGCGAGATCAGGAGGTCGTCGTGGAAGTCGCTCAGGAGCCCGATCGAGGTGCTGTTGAGCACCGCCGTCCGGTGCAACACCGGGTTGCGCATGTAGCCGCCGAACGGGTCGCCGGTCGGCAGCACCTGCGCGACGGCCGTCGCGCCCGTGCCGCCGCCGCCCGTGAAGCTCACGACGGGCGGCGCGGTGTAGCCCGAGCCGAAGGCCGTCATCGTCACGCCGGTGACCTGGCCGCCGGCAACCGTTGCGGTGCCCGCGGCGGCCGTGCCTCCGCCCCCCGAGAAACCGACCGTGGGGGCCGACGTGTAGCCCGAGCCGCCGCCGGTGACGCCGACGCCCAGGACGACGCCGACGCCGACCTGGGCGGTGCCCGCGGCGCCGGTGCCCCCGCCGCCCGAGAACGCGACCGTGGGGACTGCCGTGTAACCCGCCCCCGGGTTCGTGATCGTCACGCCGATGACCTGGCCGCCCGCGATCGTCGCCGTGCCCTTGGCGGCGGCGGTCGCGTTGCCCCCCGAGAACGTGACCGTCGGCGATGAGGTATAGCCCGAGCCACCGACGCCGACCGTCACGCCGGTGACGACGCCGACGCCGTGCACCGGCGTCCAGTTCAGGCCCAACGCCGTCTGCTCGATGACGCAGTCGGAGAGGACCAGCCCGGCGATCGGCGAGTAGGAGGCAAACGGGAAGTTGAAGGCCCCCGGTTGGTCGCCGTTGATGTCAACGACATGGACCTCGCGGATCAGGACGAATTGCTGGGTCCCCGGCGAGAAGAGCCCCGGCATCGCCTCGCTACAGTCGAGGACGATCGTCGGCCGGGTACCCGGGTCGGGCTGGCCGGTGTTCGTGTAGTCGTGCCAGTAGCTCTCGACGACCGTCGGCATCGTCGGCGCGATGCCGACGGTGGCGGGCCCCGTCGAGAGTTGCGGGTAGAATCGGTCGCCTCGCCGCAGCGCGATACCGCACCACGACGGCGTCGTGCCGAAGGCGGCGTTCAGCAGCTTGCACGCCCTGTCGTACGTCAACAACGGCGCCGCCAGCGTGCCGGGGTTGGAGTCGCTGCCGTACGCCGGGTCGCCGCAGACGTAGAACCGGGCCTGCTTGCCGAGGACGGTGTCCGGCGGGGTCAGGGCGGGGCTCGTGAAGCCGGTCGAGTCGACGAGCGAATGGTTCGCGACGCCGACGTTCGTGAAGGCGGCCGTGGCATTGCCGGCCGAGTCCTGCCAGAGTCCCGCCGGGGCGGAGACGGCGAGCGTCTCGCCGAGCGTGATCGGCCGCGACGCCTTGTACTGGCAGGTCCACGTCAGGGGCGAGCCCGGTGACCACGGGGTCACCTGGCTCGTCGGCGCCGCGGCGGTCAGGGGGATCGAGAACGCACTGCTGTTCATCGGCACCTGGGCCATGTACAGCGTCAGCGACGACGGGCCGCCGTTGGTCGGCGACAAGTAGACGTTGACCGACAGGTTCGGCGCCAACTGCGCCCCGCAGCCGGGGTTGTCCAGGCCGGGCACCGCGAAGCTGGTCTTGTAGGTCGTGGTCACGGCGCCGTTGATGACGCTGGCGACGGCCGCGGCCCCGGTGCCACCGCCCCCGGTGAACGTGAACGTCGGCGGCACCGAGTAGCCCGAGCCGGCGTTGGTGACCGTCAGGCCGGTCACCGCGCCGCCGGAGACCGTGCAGGTGGCGGTCGCCTGGGTGCCCCCGGCGGGCGGCGGCGCGATCGTCACCGTCGGCGCCGCGGTGTATCCCGAGCCGCCGGAGGTGATCGTCAGGCCCTGGACGATGTAGTGGGCGACCTCGCTCCAGGCGATCTCCCGGCCCTGCGTCGCGTCGTAGAGGGCATAGGCGACGCAGTAGTCCCCCGGCGGCACGCCCGATGTCGTCCCGCCCTCGTTGAAGTGGACGTAGATCGGCAGCTCCCACTCGGTCGCGTAGGCGCCGAGGATGGCGTCGTTCGCGAAGGCGACCGGGCCGCCCGACGCGGTCGCCGTCAGGGCCGCGCCGGCCTGGGCCCCGGGCAGCCAGTCGGGCATCGTCGCCGCGGCGGGGACGGGGCCGGTGAAGGTCAGCCGCAGGGCGTACCCGTCCTCGCGGACGGTCGCGGACTGGAGCGACAGCGTCGTTGGCGTTGGCATCTCGGATCGTTTTCCGGCGGGGTTTCTTCGAGGATACCGGTGTCACGCCGCGCGGCGCGGCGCGGCATCCCCGGCGCGCGGCGTGGGCGGTCGCCCTCGCTCCGGCGGCGGCGGCCACTTTTTCGGGCCGATCCGTGCCGTCCCCTCGGCGGAAGTCGTGCCATCCGGAGGGCTTCCGGGGCCGGTCGCGGCGACCCCGGCGGCCGGTTTCCCGGGCCCGCGGCGGCCTACGGCGCGACCAGGTAATAGATCGTGTGCGGGTCAAGCCGGAACTCGGCCGCGGCCCCGACGACCCGCGCCGGGTTCCCCAGGGCGTCGAGCGCCGTGACCTTCAGCCTCGGGGCGTCGGGGCGCTTGAAACGGACCAGGCCGTCGAGGTCGCGGACGAGCCAGGGATCGTGGCCGATGCTCGCGATCCGGCGCTCGCCGCGGGGTGGGCCGTCGGCGCGGAAGCCGCTGGCCTTTTCCTCGGACATCGCCTGCACGAGGACCTTCCTCGAGGTCGCCAGCGGCCTGCCGTCGAGGCTGACGGCGACGACGTGGCCGAGGTCGAGCTTCGAGGCGATCGACAGGTCCTTCAGCTCGGCCGTGCCGGCGGCGGCGAGGTCGCCGCTGACCCCCTGGGCCGAGGGGGCGTCGATCATCAGGACGCCCCGGCCGTAGTCGAGCCGGAGCTGCCCGGTCGAGCTGACGACGACCTGCCGCTTGCGGTCGATCAGCTTCGAGAGGTCCTTCAGCTTCGCCGGCGCGCCGCGGTCGCTGAAGCGGACGTCGACGCGGCCGGCCAGGTGGATCAACGGGTCGATGACGTTGCCGGGCCGCAGGCTCGTGCCCTTCGGCACGTCCCTGGCGCGGAGCTCGTCGAAGGCGGCGTCCTGGGGCAGGGGGGTCCCCTTCAGGTCGAAGAGGTCGCCGAGCTTCAGGTCGAGCCGCGCCAGGACGTCCCCCTCGGCGACGAGCCCCTTGCGGTAGATCAGGGCCGCGGCCGGGGACTGACCCATCATCGCCGGGCTCATCAACGTCCAGGGCTGCATGAAGAACCGCGGCCTGGTCGACCACGAGACGCCGTCGAGCGCGAAGTGGACGATCGCGTCGCTGCCTTGCAGGGCGCCGTAGGCCGCGAAGAACAGCGGCGCCTCCGAGCGGTAGCGGTTCGGCCGGTTCCAGGCCGTCTCGGAGATCATCGACGGCTTGCCGCCGTAGTGCGGGTCCATCGCCGGGTGGACGAACTGCTTGGGCCGGCCCGGCTCCTCGGGGTCGAACCGCAAGGCGCTGCGGTCGACGTAGGTCTGGCCGTCGCGGATCGACCACTCGGCCGCCTCGCCGCGGTTGCGGCAGCCGAAGTAGCCGTGGCGGTCGACGAAGTCGCCGGCCGTGTAGGAGTACTTCTCGAGCGGGCCGAGGTACTCGGCGCTGGCGGTCGTCCAGTTCGACGCGGTGATGACCCCCTTGAAGCCGAGCTCGCGGAGAAATCGATACATCTTTTCATAAAATCCCCGCTGGCTCTCGGCGAGGAACCGGGCGGTGTCGCGGTCGCGCCGCGTGCGCTCGTTGGCGATGTTCCAGAGGGGGCGGAAGGCGACGCGGCCCGCGGCCGGGTCGTCGCGGTCGACCCGGACCGAGCCCCAGGCGCGGAGGGCGGCGTCGATCGAGCCGTACTCCTTCGCCAGCCAGGCGCCGAAGCGCGTCTCGAGGATGCGCATCTGCGGGTCGGGGATGGACTGCGGCTTGAAGGTCCAGAAGAAGTACGAGTCCTCGTTGATGATCTCGGCGCCCATGACCGCCGCCTCGTCGACGAGGCGGCGGCCGGTCGTCGGGCTCGGGGTGGTCAGCAGGGCCTTCCACCACGTCTTGTAGTGTTCCTGGAAGTCGTCGTTGAAGAAGAGGACGGCGAAGGCCTTCGCCTTGCCGTCGAAGCCCCGGAGCCAGGGCGTGTCGGGCGCCGGCTCGAGCCAGAGCGGGAAGTAGAGCGAGAAGTGGCTGTAGATCCCCTCGGCCTTCAGCGCCTCGACGACCTCGATGGCGCGGCGGACGGCGGCCATGTCGACGTTGCCCTTGGGGTCCATGTAGCTGTGGTGGACGCGGGCGAGGTTGACGCCGTACTTGGCCAGCATCCGCGCCGTGCGGCGGAGCTGGTCGCGGCCGACTTCCGGCGGGCCGTTGACGGCCCAGAACCGGACCGGCGCGCCGGTCTTCGAGTGGACGAACCGCCCCCCCTTGACGCCGATGAAGCCCCCCGCGCCGGCCTCGGCCTCGTTCAGCGACCGCAGGTCGATGACGCTGGTCGCCGCGAACGCGTCGCGCGGCGGCTGGAAGGCGAACCAGCCCGGCTCCGCGGCGATGGCCGCGCCGGGCTTGGTGGCGCCGCCGGGGTTGAAGGCCTCGTCGGTGAAGACGAAGCAGTCGAGGTAGCCGTGGTTCCGCTCGGTCCCGTCCATGCGGAAGGCGACGAGGTTGTCCCCCTTCTTGAGCTTGACCTCGCCGACGCGGACCCAGGCCAGGAAGCGGAGGTCGACCCCGCCGTCGGCGGCGACGTTGACCGAGTCGCGCTGCTCGCCGTCGAGCGCCACCGGCGTCCAGGGGCCGTCGCCGATCCGGTACTTCAGCTTCGCCTGCACCGGGTTGACCCGGGCCCAGAACTCGTACGTCCCCGCCTTCGGGACCTTGACCCGGTACGACGCCTCGCCCGGCTCGCCGCTGAAGTTGCTGATGAAGTCCCTGCCGGAGAACTGCTCACGCTTGACCTGGTCGTACCAGGACGGGTGCCGGTGCATGCTCTGCCGCAGCGGCTTCTCCCCCTCGACCCACACCCACGTCCCCCTCGCCGTCGTCGCGGACAGCGTGGCGGCCACGCCGACGCAGAGGCCCACGATCCCCGCCCGCAAGCCGACTGTCGCTCGTGCCATCGTTGTGCATCCCCGGGGGCTCTTACGACGCCGCGGCCGGTCCTCACCCCTTTCGAGTGATACCACGGCGCATCGCGGACCGGCAATGCAGGCGGCCTCGACTCGCCCTCGATCGGTCAAGGTTTCGGACGCTGTCCGGACAATCCGGGAGGCGGCCAGGACCCGAGCAGGTCGAATCCCGACGGGTCGAGCGCGACTTCCGTCGTCGGCTACCTCGCGATGAGCCGGGGCATGGTGTCCACGGCCGTGCCGAACCCGACCGCCCACCGCGCCGCCGCCGCGGCCGCCAGGGCGGCCGCGAAGAGGAGCGTGGCCGTGAGGTCCTGGGTCGTGACGCCCATCCGCTCGCGGCGGAGCGAGACGTTCATCACGGCATAGTACGGCAAGTCGTTGAGCGCAAGCACCAGGATCGCCCCGGGCAGCCCCAGGTAGACGAAGCCGATCGGGATCCCGATCGCGGTGAATAGCAGCCGGACGACATTGGCCAGGGTCATGTACTGCGGGCGGCCGACGGCGAAGAGCGCCGGCTCGACCGTGTTGCAGAGGATCCGGGGCCAGAGGCTCAGCGCGAGGATCGGCACCATCCAGGCCGCCTGCTGATAGCGGCGGTCGTAGAGGACGCGGATCGGCAGGTCGCCGACGACGACCATCGCCACCAGGCCCGCGCCCCAGGCCGCCAGGAGCAGCCGGCGGCTCCGCCGGATCCGGGCCACGACCTCGGCCGTGGGCAGGTGGATGAACCGTGAGATCGCCGGGAAGACGACCTTCCCGCTGACGGCGATGCTGAGCTGGCGGGGGACCTCCGCTAGCGCCACGGCGATGCCGTAGACCCCCAGGGTCTCCAGCGGCACGAGCTTGCCCAGGATCAGCCGGTCGGAATACTCGGCCAGGAACATGATCGCCGTCGACAGCAGGATCCACTTGCCGAACGAGACGATCCGGCGCATCGCCGCCGGCTCCCAGGCGAGCCGACACCGGCCACGCTCCAGGCGATGGCTCGCGACCATGTAGATCACCGAGGCGGCGACGCTCCCCCCGGCCAGCGCCCAGATCGTCGGGCTGAGCCACGCCCAGGCCAGCATCACGGCCAGCGAGGCCGCCTGCGTCGCCAACTCGAACCGCGCCAGGCGGCCGAGCTCGAGGTGCCGGTTCAGGCGGAACAGGCGGGTCGAGTTGAACCCGGCGACGATGCAGGTCAGGGCCACGAACGGCAGCAGCGCCAGGATCCTCGGCTCGCCGTAGAACCGCGCCAGCGGGTAGGCGAGCAGGGCAGCGACCGCCCACAACCCCAGGCCGCGGAGGATCTGGAGCGTCCAGGCCGTGTCGAGGAACTCGGGCTCGTCCCCGCGCGGGTCCCGGATGATGCTCGTGCCGACGCCGATGTCGGTGAAGAGCTTCATGCCGCCGAGGAACGTGAAGACCAGGCCCATCAGCCCGAAGTATTCCGGCGCGAGCAGCTTCGCCAGGACGACGTTGTTGCCGAACCGGAGGGCCTGGCCGAGGCCATAGCCGGCGACGACCCAGAGCGCGCCGCGGGCCGCCGACCGCCTCAGGCCCGGCCCGTCGATCGTCGGCCCGGCCGCCGGCTGGGCCGCGGCCGGCTCTCGGTCCGGGGCCCGGACGCCGCAGTCCGCAGTCATCGAGCAGCCCCCAGGGCGGCGGGGGCGGGTCGGGACGGGCTCGGCCTCGGGACGTCGCCGACCGGGCGGCTCATGGCGCGGACTCCAGGGGACACCGACGGGGCCCTCCGATCCTATCGACTCCCGCCGCCCCTTTGCAAGCACAGGAGCGAGCGATCGCTGATGCCGCCGCGGCGGCCGGACGCTGAAACCCTAGGTCATCACGGCACGGCCGGGCCGCCGGGCGCTCGACCTCGCCTCCCCCGCCGACCCGGTCACGCGGTCAGCCGACCCGGTCGCGGGTATCAGGAACGATCGCAAAATCGGCGAAGGTCGTCATTTTTCGGTAATAACGCCGCCAGGTTTTAGCGATTGTAAAGGACGAACGCCTCATGCGGCCTGCGCTTTGACAATTCGCCCCGGGTCGGGGTCGCCCGCCGCGCGTCGTGTCTCTTCTCCATCATCCTTCGATCTTCGCGAGCGCGGTCGTTCGCCCCGGGGATCGGCCCACGGACGGAACTCCCTGGAAAATGTCGTGGAAGGTTTGCGTGCATCTCCGAAGGAATTCATCGAAATGGCCGGGGCTTGCGCGGTGAAAACGAACCCGATTTCGGGCCCCGCGCCGCCAAAACGAACCCAATTTCGGCCGGGAGGGCCGGGGACGAGGGCGGGAGGGAGGTGAGTCGGAGGGCGAGACGAAGCCACTTCGCCCGGCGCCGGCGCGGAACGAACCGAACGGGGCATCGGGGGAACTGGGCCGGCCTTACGGCCCCGGTGCCCGGATTCGAAACGAAGCGAACGGGGCATTGGTGACGATGGGCGGTTTGTGCCGGCAGCCCACCTCGGCGCGGAACGAACCGAAGGACCGCGGCCCCGGCCCTCGAAACGAAGCGAACGGCCATGCGGCTCGGATCGGACCCTCACCCCGGCCCTCTCCCAGGGAGAGAAGGAGGAAGAGGGCGGCGCGGAACGAACCGAAGAACCCCCACACCGGCTCTCGAAACGAACCGAAGGACCCTGGCCCCCGGCCCCTGCCCTCAGAGGTTGTGAATCATTCGTCGTTTGTGCGCTCGACTAAAGTTCTAGTATACATCTGACAGACAAGCAGCATAAGGACTTACATCCATGCATGTTGCTGCATGTATCTGAACGCCTGACGAATGATTCACAGCCTCTCAGCCGGCGTCGGCGTCGCGGAAGAGGGTCTTCTGGGTGGGAAAAAGTGGGCGGTTCGGGTCGTCCATCTTGGCCCAGCAGAGGGGCTCGAGCATCTTCTTCCAGCGGCCGAGGCCGGGGTTCTCGGCGCGGACGGCGGCGAGGATGGCGGCGCGTTCCGGCTCGGGGAGGGCCTCCCATCGGGCGCGGAGCTCGGCCTCGCGGGCGCGGGTGCGGGCCTCGTCGGCGCGGGCCTCGGCCTTGCGGCGGCGCTCGTCCATCTCGGCCAGGCGGGCGGCCTCGGCCTTGGCCTGGGTCGAGCGGTAGTCGGCCGGCGGCCGGTAGTCGGAGCGGATCGAGGCGACGAGGAAACCGGCCGGGTTGCGCTGGAACCGCTTGCCGCCGGAGGTCTTCATCCAGTCGTGGACCTCGATGTTCTTGCGGACGAGTTCCGGCGCGTGCTGCTCGACGAGCTCGGCGGCGACCTTGGGGGTCACGCCGCGGGCCACGAGCTGCTCGACGAGTTCGGCGGCCGGCACGCCCGGCTCGATCGCCGGCGGCTCGGGGTCGGCCGCGGCGCCCTTCTGGATCAGGACGATCTTCCACGCGCCGCGGCCGACCTTGAGGTAACGCTCGTCGTGCCGCAACGGCTCGAGGAAGCCGATGGCCGTCAGCTCGTCGAGGGCCGGCTGGAGCTTCTCCTTGATCTTGCCGTTGTCCTCGTAGGCGCGGCTCAGGCCGATGTGCTCGAAGGCGAACTCCTGGAGGTCGAACTCCCAGCGACGACGGTGATAGAAGCGTTTATCCAGGAACCGGAACATCCGCTTCGAGACGGCGCTCGCGAGCGCGAAGTACAGGTCGACGTCGAGCCGCTTGAGGTTGTCGGCCTGGAAGCTCTGGAAGACGACCTGGTTCCAGCTGAACGACGAGAGCGCCATCTCCTGCCGCCCCTTGGCGCGGAGGCGGCGGCCGTCCTCGCGGTCGACGATGGTGACGTTGTCGATGATGTGGAACTTCTCGCTGACCCAGCTTTGGGCCTCCTTGTTCCACCAGGCCTTGTCGTAGTAGAGCGTCACGCCCATCCAGCGGTTGAGCGACTCCTCGACGCGGCGGTAGTTCTTGCCGACGTCGCGCCAGCCGAGCAGCTTCAAGAGCTCGTAGCGCGTGAAGCGGACCTTGCGCTCGGTGAAGTTGTTGTTGAGCTTGGTGAGCTGGATGAGCGCGACGAGGATCTCGTCGTCGGCGGCGGTGGGCAGGCCGTGGGCGTCGCTGCCGGTGATCGTCAGCTTGCGGGTGACGACCTTCTGGGTCTGCTGGTCGTAGACCTCGTCCTCGAAGACCAGGGTCTTGCAACCCTCGGGGACGCGGTCGGCCAGGAGGGTGATCGGGAACTCGGCGAGGTTCAGCTCGTCGCGGCCCCCCGCCGGCTGGAGCGCCTTGCGCGGGTCGGGGTCGCGCCTCGACTCGGCCTCCGTCGCCCGGTTCCCCTCCGATTCCGCCTGGTCCTTGTTGGTGCCGGCCTTCGCCGCCATCGGCTTCCCCTTATGGGAAAAGCAAGCAACAACAAGGCTCCACTCGGTTTGTTGCTTAGTTTATAGGTTTAATACAAATTGGTTATGGAATCGTAAGTCCTTGCGATTCCCCGACTTAATGATGGTTTTCCTCCCCCGGAGTTCGGTGGACGGACGCTCTTTCCTCCCCCGGAGTTCGGTAGTTCCTCCCTCAAAGTTCGGTACGATCCTCCCCCGGAGTTCGGTAGGCGCCCAAATATTTAAGAGGTTTTCCTCCCCCGGAGTTCGGTAGTGGTCCAATCCCTTGAGACCTGGGCTTATGGACAGGTAAAGATGCCGGGCCCGGACAGGACGATCCTCCCCCGGAGTTCGGTAGGTGACGATTGTTCACGGGCGAATCCTCCCCCGGAAGCCGGTAAGGGCTGGGGACGCGGCGGGGCCCGGGGCTTTCCTCCCCCGGGGTTCGGTAACTTGGGGGCTTGGGGGGCGGCGGATGCCGGGGGTTTGCGGGCGTCGGGGACCGAGGAGGAGGGCCGGGGCGGTTGATACCGTCGTCCGGGGGAGGAATCGCCGGCCGGGGGGCGTCGGCCGGGGGACGTACCGAACTCTGAGGGAGGAAACCGGGCCCGGGCCGGGGGCGACCCTACCGAACTCTGAGGGAGGAATCGGCGAGGGGGCCGGGGGTGGTGTCCCCGGTCAGGACCCCTTGCGGGTCGGGCCGGAGAGCCGGCCGAGCAGGTCGCGCCAGGTCGAGCGGTTCTCCTCCTCGAGCTGCTGGACCCGCTTCAGGAGCCAGGCGGTCGAGGCCCCCGGGTCGGCCGGCGGCGGGGGGACCGTCGGGTTGATCTTGAGCGGGGGTGGCTTGGGGAAGGGGAGCGCCGCCGGCGGCGACGGCTCGCCGGGACCGGGGCCGAGCCGCTGGCGGATCTCGTCGCGGAGGCTGGCCAGCTCGCGGTTGATCGACTCCATCCGCTCCAGGTGCCGCGACAGGAGCACGGCCTGCTCGTGGTGGATCTGCTGGATGACGCCGATGAGGTTGGCCTGGAACTCGTCCTGTTTGCGGAGGTTCTCGCCCTGGTGGGCCTGGAGGAGGCCCATGATCCAGGAGAGGACGGTCCCCTGCGCCTCGGGGGGGACCGGGCCGGGGGGCCAGGCCCAGGGGGGCGGGGCGGCGGCGCGGCCCTCGGCGGGCAGGGACGGGCCGCCGGGCGGGTCGATCCGGACCCGGTACGGGGCGGCGCCGATGGTCAGCGTGTCGCCGTCGGCCAGGGCCGAGGCGCCGGCCACGGCCAGGCCGTTGAGGCTCGTGCCGCGGCCGGTCAGGTCGACGAGGTACGCGGCGGCCGGCCCGCGGACGAGGATGCAATGGATCCGGGCGGCCGAGGCCTCCTCGACCTGGACCCCGCAGCACGAGCCCCGGCCCAGCACGACCAGCTCCGAGCCGATCGTCCGGGGCGCCGACGAGGCCCGCGACGGGTAGAGCGTGACCCGGACCAGCGGCGCCGAGGCGGCGTCGGCCAGGAGGTCGGGGGGGGGCTCGTCGGCCGGGGCCTCGGGGCCGTCGGCCGGGCCCCCGGCGTCGAGGACCTCCAGGTCCAGCAGCGTGACGCGGCGGCCGGCGACCTCGAGGGCCTCGCCGGGCCGGAGCCAGCCGTAGGGGCGGTCGATCCCCTCGAGCCGGGTGCCGGTCCTGGTCGCCAGGTCGACGACGAAGAGGCCGCGGCGGTCGAGGTGGAGGTAGACGTGGCGACCGCTGACGGCGCGGTCGTCGATCCGGAGGTCGGCGCCGGGGGTCCGGCCGATCAGGGCGTAGGGGCGGTCGACCCGCAGCTCGAGGGGGTCGGCGGCGGGGTCGTCGAGGCGGAGGCGGAACGAGCCGGCGGCCCAGAGCCCCCCGGGCCGCGCCGGGGCCGGCGGCCGCGCGGGCGGGGTCGAGGGATGGGCGGGGGTCGGGTAGCGATGGTCGGGCAGGAGGGTCATGGGTCCTCGATGCGCCCGGGGTCGTCCGCGGGCTCAGGGCCGGTCGAGCGCCTCCCAGTCCTTCCGCTCGCGGGCCGAGAGGCCGGCCGGGTCGAGGCCGGCCTGGCGGGCCCGCGCGGCGGCGGCCTTCGCCTCGTCGCCGCGGCCGAGGCCGCGGTCGGCCAGGGCCTGATGGAAGGCGATCGCCGCCCGCGTCGACGCCTTGGCGGCGGCCAGGGCCTCGGCCTGCTTCAGCGCCGCCAGGGCGTCGTCGAACCGGCCGAGCCGGACCAGGACCAGCCCCTTGGTGTCGAGCATCGTCGGGTTCGGCCCGAGCCGTCGCAGGGCCTCGTCGATCCGCTCCAGGGCCTCGGCCGGCTCGCCCAGCTCCTCGCAGAGGACGTAGGCCATGTTGTTCAAGAAGCTGTAGTTGGGCGGCTTGTGGGCCAGGGCCTCGCGGTAGAGCCGGACCTCGTCGGCGTGGTCCCCCTGGAAGTAGCGGACGTGGGCCAGGGCCAGCATCGCCTGCGGGTCGTCGGGCCGGAGCTTCAGGGCGTCCTTGAGGACGTCGGCCGCCTGGGCCAGCAGCGCGGGCGTGGCCCGGGGCCGGCCGGGGGCGGGGTTGATGACGCGGACGGCCGTCTCGGCCGCCTCGCGGACGGCGCCGGCGGCGACGGCCTCCTTGCAGGCGTCGAGGGCCTCGGCGGGCCGGCCGCGGCGGTCGAGCACGAAGGCCAGGAGCACGGCCTGGCCGGGGTGTCGGCCGGCCAGGTCGCGGGCGATCCGCTCGGCGGCGGCGTCGGCGTCGGCCTCCAGCAGCAGGTTGGCGGCGGTCCGGCCGGCGACGGTCGCCTCCTCCGAGCCGGCGCGGTCGCGGTAGGCCGCCTCGAGGGCTTTGTCGGCCTCCTCCTTGCGCCCCTGGGCGCGGAGGACCTGGGCGCGGAGCAGGTCGGTCCGCAGCGCCTTGGGCTCCAGGGCCGTGAGCCGGTCGAGCTGGCGGGCGGCCTGGTCGGGCTTCTTGTCGCGGAGCAGGGCGTCGACGAAGCGGGCGATGGCCGTCGGGTCGCCGGCGCTGGGGCCGGTGGCCACGGGCTCCAGCGCGGCGCGGGCCTTCTCGGCGTCGCCGGCCTCGCGGTAGAGCCGGTTCAGCAGGTTGCGGGCCGCGACGGCCCCGGGGTTGGCGGCGGGCAGGTCGGCGGCGAGGCCCTCGAGCAGGCGGACGGCCTCGCGGCGCTGGTCGGGCTCGACGCCGCGGGCCAGCACCTCGGCCCGCGACAGGCGGTCGGCCGGCGCCTCGCCGCCGGCGGGGCCGCCGGGCTTGACCAGCTCCCAGGCCTCGCGCCAGGCCGGGTAGTCGCCGGCGCGGTCGGCCAGGACCAGGGCCAGGCCCCGCGCCGCGCGGCCGAGGGTCGGGCCGCCGCGGTCCAGGGCCCGCCGCAGCAGCGGCTCGGCGGCGGCGGGCCGGTCGGCGGCCGACTCGACGTCGGCCGCCGCCAGCAGGGTCTCGGGGTCGTCGGGGGCCTTTTCCAGGGCCGCCCGGAACGCCGCGGCGGCCCGCGCGTCGTCGCGGGCCAGGCGGAAGCACTGGGCCTTCAGGAGCTCGGGGCGGTCGGCCTTGACGGCCTTGGCCGCCGCCTCGACCGTCGCGGCGACGGCCGCGGCGGGCCGCTTCTGCTGGACCTGGAAGGCCAGCAAGGTCAGCCAGGCGTCGAGCCGCTCGGGGGCCTGCTCGACGAGCTTGCGGAGGTCGGCCTCGCCCTGGTCGGTCTTGCCGACCCGGCTGAGGACCTCGGCCTGCCAGCGGTGCGCCTGGAGGCCGTCGGGGTCGCCGGCGACGACCCGCGCGGCCAGCTCCTCGGCGCGGCCGCGGTCGCCGGCCTCCAGGGCCGCCGCGGCGGCGAGGCGGTCGAGCTCGGGGTCGGCGCCGAGCTGCTGGCGGAGCTTGGCCAGGTCGTCGAACCGCTTCTGCTTGGCCAGCAGGACGATCAGGCGGCGCGTGACCGGGGCGCCGGCCCCGAGCTCGCGGGCCTGCTGGTAGGCGGCGATGGCCGGCTCGGGCCGGTCGCGGAGCTCATCGAGCAGGCCGGCCAGCATGGCGCCGGCCCAGAGCTTGGGGGCCAGCCGGCGGACCTCGGCGACGACCGGCGCGGCCTCGGCGAGCCGCCGGGCCCGCTCGGCGGCGGTGGTCGTCGGCCGGATGCCCTGGAGCAGCTCGTAGGCGCGGGCCACCGGCCCGTAGACGGCGCCGGCCTCGCGGAGCCCCTTGAGGGTCCGCAGGCCGTCCTCGACGGCCGCCGCGTCGTCGTCGGCCAGGCCGACCTCCAGCAGGCGGAGGCCGGGGGTGGGGTCGTCGGGGGCCAGTTCGGCCCACTGGAGCAGGGCCTTGCGGGCGCCGTCGCGGTCGCCCAGGGAGCGGAGCAGCTCGGAGGCGGCCCGCCAGGCCAGGGGGCGCTGCGACGGCGGCAGGGCCTGCCAGTCGCGGGTCAGGGCCCGCTGCGCCTCGCGGCCCTTGCCCTGCTGCGAGAGCAGGTGGGCCCGCTCGACGCGGAGCGGGTACTGGTCGCCGGCGTTCTCGGGGGCGGCGCCGCGCTCCAGGGCCCGCAGGGCCTCGTCGACCTTGCCCTGGGCGGCCAGGCCGACGGCCCAGCGCCGCCAGAGCTCGGCATTCTTCGGGTCGAACTTCTCTGCGGCCGTGCCGAGCCGCCGGACCGCCTCGTCGAGCCGGCCGACGTCGGCGAGGTACTGCCCCTGGACCGCCACCAGGCCCGGGGCGTTGGGGGCCCGCCGCTCGGCCCGCTTGAGCAGCCCCTCGACCTCGCCGAAGTCCCGCCGCGCCGCCGGCAGCCGCTCCTGCTGCGTCAGCAGGACGCCGGCCAACATGACCATCAGGGTCGGCTCGTCGGGCTGCTCGACCAGGCCGCGCCGCAGCAGCTCGACGGCCTCGTCCAGGCCCCGGTTGTCGGCGCGGGCGGCCAGCAGCCGGACGATCGCCCGGTAGGCGTTGGGCGACTTCGGCGGGCTCGCGGCGGCGCGGCGGTAGGCCTCGAGCGCCTTGGCCGGGTCCTGCACCGCCTCGAAGGCCTCGCCGAGGTCCAGGTAGAGCTCGGCGTGCAGGCTCGCCGGCAGGGTGCCGATGCCCAGGGCGACGTCCTGGAGGATGGCGATCGCCGCGGCGGGCCGGTTGGTCTTCAGGGCCCGCAGGCCGTCGAGGAAGCGGGCCGGGGGCGGGTCCTTGACGGCGCTGAGGCGGCGGACTTGGGCGATCAGGGGGTCGGCCTCGGCGATCCGGCCGAGGTAGAGGTCGATCCGGGCGAGGTTGAAGCTCAGCCGGTAGAGCTTGGCGTCGCCGCCGGGCCCGGCGGCGGCCAGGCGGAGGCCCTTGCGCCAGCTCTCGACGGCGATCTCGGGGTGGTTGCGGAGCAGCTCCAGCTGGCCCTGGAACTCGCGGACCGGCAGGGTGTCGCGGGCCGACTCCGGCAGGGCGTCGATCTGGGCCGCGGCGGTGGCCAGGTCCTTGCGCGCGACGGCCTGCTCGGCCTTGGCCAGGCGGGCCTCGACGTCGGCCGGGGCCAGGCGGATCGCCGCGTCGAGCTCGGCGGCGACGGCGGCGGCCCGCTCGGGGCGGCCCTCGGCCGTCGCCTCCAGGACGCGGGCCCGCGCCAGGTGGGCCGCGGCGGCCCGCTTCGGGTCGTCGCGGTTGGCCGCCAGCATCGCGTCGAGGGTGCGGGCCGACGCGGCCTCGCCCCCCTTGCCGCCGGCCTCGACCTGGAGCCGGGCGAGCCGCTCGGCCCCGTCGATGTCGGCCGGGTCGAGCGCCGCGGCGGCCTCGAGCTCCTCGATCGCGCCGGAGCGGCCCCGCGGGTCCTTGGCGGCGCGGCGGGTCAGCGCGTCGCGGTCGCCGAGCCGGTACTCCCCCTCCAGGGCCCGGCCGAGCAGGCGGTGGACCTCGGCCCGCTCGGCGGTGCGCGCCGGGTCGGCCGCGGCCTTGTCCCTGGCCGCCCGCTCGAGGTAGTCCCGCGCGATCGACTCGGCGGTCCGGTAGCGGACCTCGCCGGGCGGGACCGCCCCCTCGAGCCGCAGGTACAGCGCCACGAGGCGGCGGCGCAGCTCCTGGGCCGTCGCCCCGTCGGGGTCGCGGCGGAGGACCAGGTCGGTCGCCTGCGCCGCGTCGAGGACCTGGCCCGTCGTCGTCGCCGCCTCGGCCAGGAGCCTGGCCCGCAATGCCAGGGCCTCGGTGTCGTCGGGGTGACTCTTGAGGTATTCTTCCAGGTAGCGTTGCGCCAGCGGCCGCTTGCCCTGCTCGACCAGCGTCCTGGCCTCGCGGAGCCCCTGGTCGCCGCCGCCCCGCCAGGCGCCGAGGGCCGCGACGACGCCGACGACGACCAGGGCCGCCGCGGCCAGGCCGACGACGGCCCGCACGTTCAGCCGCCACCGCGTCTTCTTCCGCGGCGGCCCCGGCTTCGGCCCCGGTTTCGGCCCCGACGGCCCCGCGTCCGCTGGTCGTGCCACGATCGTCGCGCCCCTTCCCGGTTCCCCGGCGGCCCGGCCGCCCCCGTTTGTTGTCGCGGCCGGCCCGGCCGTCCTCGATTGATATGTTAGGCGAGGGCCGGACCGCCCTGTCAAGGGAACGGCCGCGGCCGGCCGCCGCGCGGCGCCGGGTTGACTTTCGGCAACATGGCCGCCCCCGGGCGCGCCGGATCGGGGTTTGACCGCTGCATGCACCCGGATTAGACTGGTTCGGGGGACGCCCGGCGCCGGGACCGGGACGGGCGCGGCGTCCCCCCAAGAATCCACGGCCCCTGGCATGAGCACGACCGAACTGACCACGACCCCCGCCGCCGCCCCCGCCGCCGCGGCCGGGGGGCGGCGCGGTACCCCCTGGGGCCGGGTGGCGCTGGCCTGCGCGCTCCTGCTGGGCTCGGCCGCCGTGCGGTTCTGGCAGGCCCGCCGCGTCGACCGCGAGATCGTCGCCGGCCGGATGCCGCCGTTCCCGCTCAAGGAGCTGCCGCTGGAGCTGGGCCCGTGGAAGGGGACCGACGGCGAGCTCGAACCCGAGATCGCCAGCGGCGCCGGCTGCACGGGCAACATCGCGCGGGTCTACGAGGACGAGCGGACCGGCCTGAAGCTCCGCATCATCGTCCTGTACGGCCCGGCCGCCAGCGTCTACATCCACTCCCCCGAGGTCTGCTACCCGAGGGCCGGCTACGGCCTGGAGCTGGGCCCGATCGGCCGCGCCATCGAGCTGCCGACCCCGGCGGACAAGGCCCGGCGGGCCGAGTTCGCCTCCTTGCTGTTCAGCAAGGGGGAGGGGGGCCTGGCCGATCGCGAGACGGTCTACTACGCGTGGTGGTACAAGGGGACCTGGTCCCCCCGCCAGCTCAACCAGAAGCAATCGGAGCGGATCCCCGGCATGTTCAAGGTCCACGTCGAGCGGCGGGCCGGCCCCTACGAGCGGCTCCGCCTGGAGGGGGCCGACCCGCCGGGGCTGGGCGAGGAGCCGTGCGAGTCGTTCCTCAAGATCTTGCTGCCCGAGATCGAGCGCCGGATCGCCGCGGCCGGCGGCGGCGCGCGACCCGTGGCGGCGGCGACCCCCCCGGAGGCAACACGATGAGCGCGCCGGAGCCCGTCGACGGCGTCCCGCAGCCCTGGCAGCCCGCCCCGGCCCCGTTGCCGGCGGTGCCCGTCGCCCCCTGGGACGAGGGGGCCGAGGCCGCCCCGCCGTCGCCGTCGGGCCGCGGGATCACGCCCCGCGTCGTCCTCCGCGCCCTGCGGCGCTACTGGTGGCAGTTCCTCCTGCTCTGGGGCGCCTCGTCGGTCGGCCTGGCGTACCTGGCCTACACCAAGATCAAGCCGACGTACGAGCCGGCCGCCCTGCTCCAGATCGAGCCCGAGGACACGGCGATCTTCGCCCAGCAGGGCACCCCCGCCGGCGGCTTCGAGGTCGTGCTCGAGACCCACGTCCAGCAGGTCAAGAACCCCGAGGTCCTCTTCCCCGCCCTGCACGACCCCAGCGTCGTGACGCTGGCCCGCGTCAGCGGGGCGCTGGACCCCGAGGCCGACCTCCGCAAGGAGCTGCGGGTCGAGCTCCAGAAGGGGACCCACCTGATCAAGGTCTCGCTTCCCTCGCCGGACCTCAAGGAGGCCGTCAAGATCGTCAACGCCGTGGCCGAGGCCTACAAGGAGTGGGCCAGCAACCGGGCCAGCAACCAGTCCGACCAGCAGGTCAAGCGGCTCGAGGAGGAGGAGCGGAGCCTCGGCGAGCGGGTCGACGAGAAGCGGCGGCAGATCCGCGACCTGGTCCGCAACGCCGCCCAGCCGCTGGCCGCCGTGGCCGAGAAGGGGGACCCACGGGCTGGCGCCCAGGGGCTCGACTCGCTCCGCAACACGGTGACGCTGTCCGACTATCAGCGCCTGCTCGACGACCTCTCCAAGATCGAGTTCGAGATCGGCGAGGCCAAGGCGCTCCTGAAGCGGCACCAGGCCGAGCGCGACGACCCAGCCACCGCGGCGGTGGCCCGGCAGGAGGTCGAGGCGCAACTGGACAACGACCGCGAGCTCGCCGACCTCCGCGAGAGGTGGCAGCTGCTCCACGACCGATACAACCTGGCCGCCGGCCGCCTCCGGGGCGCCGGCGACGCGACCCTCGTCGGCATCCTGCAACGGATGGACGACCTGAAGAAGAAATACAACGACCGCCGCGAGGCCCGGCGGCCGGACGTCGAGCGGCGGGTGAGGCAGGGGCTGGCCGGCGGCCTCGAGCCGAAGATCAAGGAGGTCGAGACCCGGATCGCGATCCTGTCCGAGCGGCGCCGCATGGCCGAGAAGCGGCTCAAGGACCTCAAGGTCACCGCCACCAGCGAGGCGAAGGCCGCCGACCGCGAGAACGTCGAGATCGTCTTCGCCAAGCAGGAGCTGGCGCGGATCGAAGGCATGCTCGAGAAGGTCAGCGCCCGGCTGGCGCAGGTCAAGTTCGACCAGACGCAGGCCGCCTCGCGGATCGCGGTGACGAAGGCCAAGCCCGCCGGCAACGTCCCCATCGACCGCCGGCTGATGATGGCCGCCGCGGCGCCGGCCCTGATGCTCGTGCTGTCGCTGGGCCTCTTCGTGCTGCTGGAGGTCCACGCCGAGCGGGTCGCCGACCCCGACGAGCTGCCCGGCCGGCTGCGGCTGGGCGTCATCGGCATCGTCCCCCCGTTGCCGACCCAGCGGTCCGCCCGGGCCCTGCCCTGGCGCGACGAGGCGGCGCGATCGCAGCGCGAGGTCCAGGCCTTCGTCCAGAGCCTCGACCACCTCCGCGTCACGCTCTGGGCCGGCCGCCGCCCCGGCGCCGGCCACCGCTGCATCCTGATCACCAGCGCCTGCGGCTCGGAGGGCAAGACGACCCTGGCGGCGCAACTGGCCGGGCGGTGCGCCAACGCCGGCCTGACGACCCTGCTGATCGACGCCGACCTGCGGCGGCCGGCCCTGGGGACCCTGCTCGAGGTGCCCGAGGGGCCGGGCCTGGCCGACGTCCTGGCCGGCGACGTCGAGCCCGAGGCCGCGCTGGTCGTCATCGGCAACGCCGGCGGCTTCCACCTGCTGCCGGCCGGCACGCCGGGGCACGACCCCAGCCGCCTGCTCCAGGGGGAGCGGCTCGGCGCGCTGCTGGCGCAGTTCCGCGGGGCCTTCGATATCGTGATCGTCGACGCCCCGCCGGTGCTGGCCGTCCCCGACGCGCTGCAACTGGGCCGCTGGTGCGACGGCGCGGTGCTGGCCGTCCGGCACGACTCGAGCCGCTACTCGCTGGTCGAGCGGGCCAACCAGCGGCTGGCGGCCGTCGGCGTGCCGGTGCTCGGCGCCGTGGTCAACGGGGCCCGGCCGGTCGAGGCGTCGTACAGCAATTACACCTACGCCGCCCCCGGCGCGCCGGGCCCATCGGCCTGAGCCGCGCCGGGACGGGTCGCGGCGGTGTAGTCGCGCCCCGGCGGCCTTGGTAATGTAGTCGGCACCCCGCGGCCGCGGGGCGCGGGCCGGGACGCAACGGGCCAGTGACGTGACGGGTCGGGGGGCAGCCAGTCGTGGATAGTGCGGCGATCTCCAAGCCCGAGCGACCCCCGCGGTCGGCCGCGGCCACGGCGGCGGTCGCCCTGGTGGCAGCGGCCTTCGCCGCCTCCTACGCGCCCAACTTCGTCGACCTGTACCGCTCCTGGATGGGCAACGCCAGCTACTCGCACGGCCTCCTGATCGTCCCCTTCGCGCTCTACATCCTCCACCAGCGGCGCGACCGGATCGACCCGGCGCGGCTGGCCCCCTCGGGCTGGGGCTGGGCGGTCCTGGCCGCGGTGCTCGGCCTGCGGTACGTGCTCTACCAGCGCAACGAGATCTGGTTCGAGAACCTGTCGATCCTGCCGGCCCTGGCCGGCCTGGCGCTGGCCTTCGGCGGCCGGCACCTGCTGCGGTGGACGGCCCTGCCGATCGCCTACCTCGCGTTCATGATGCCGCTGCCGGGCAGCCTCAACATGTTCCTGGCCGACCCGCTCCAGCGGCTGGCGACGGCCGGCAGCACGGCCCTGCTCCAGGGGCTGGACCTGCCGGTCCTGGCCGAGGGCAACGTCATCAACGTCGGCACCCACGAACTCGAGGTGGCGCAGGCCTGCAACGGCCTGTCGATGCTCGAGGCCTTCGCCGCCTTGATCGTCGCGGTGACGGTTACGGTGCTGGCCGACCGGCCGCGCTGGGAGAAGGTGGTCCTGGTCCTCAGCATCGTGCCGATCGCCCTGGTCAGCAACATCCTGCGGATCACGGCGACGGCCTGGTGCTATCATCAGTTCGGGACGTCGGCGAAGTTCCTGGGCTGGACCGTCGACGACATCGAGCACGCGGTGGCCGGCTGGGCCATGATGCCGATCGCCCTGGCGTTGGTCTGGGTCGAGCTCCGGCTGATGGGCTGGCTGGTCGTCGTGGAGGACGCGGACGTGAGGGCCCCGGCGGTCCGGCCGCTGGTGCCGATGGCCTACGGGGGCGTCGCCCCGTTGAAGCCGGCCGGCAAGGACAAGCCGCGGTCGGCCCTGCCGGGGATCGACCCCGAATGACGGCGCCGCGGCCGGCCGAGCCGGACCCGTCGCCAACCCGAAGCGGAGGGCCGGTCCCGCGACCGCGCCGCGTGCCATGAGCGTCCCGACCGCGAAGCAGAAGTGGATCATCACCGGCGGCGCCGGGTTCATCGGCTGCCACGCCGCCGACCGCCTGCACGCGGCCGGCCACCGCGTGGTCCTGGTCGACAACCTCAGCCGCCGCGGCGCCGACGCCAACCTCGCCTGGCTCCGCGAGCGGGGCGTCGCCGACTTCATCAAGGCCGACATCCGCGACGCCGCCGCGATGACCGACGTCCTCTCCCGACACGCCGACGCCGACGCCGTGCTCCACCTCGCGGCGCAGGTGGCCGTCACGACCAGCGTCGCCGACCCCCGCGCCGACTTCGAGATCAACGCGCTGGGGACCTTCAACGTCCTCGAGGCCGTCCGGACCGCGGCCGGGGGCGCGCCGGCCGTCCTCTACAGCTCGACGAACAAGGTCTACGGCAACCTCGAGCACGTCCGCGTCGTCGAGCGCGCCGGCCGCTACGCCTACGAGGATCGCCCCTTCGGCGTCGACGAGTCCGAGCCGCTCGACTTCCACAGCCCCTACGGCTGCTCCAAGGGCGCCGGCGACCAGTACGTCCGCGATTATGCTCGAATCTATGGATTGAAAACAGTTATATTTAGACAATCATGCATATATGGGACGAGGCAATTCGGCATCGAGGATCAGGGCTGGATCGCCTGGTTCTGCGTCGCGGTGACGACCGGGCAGCCGTTCACGATCTTCGGCGACGGCAAGCAGATCCGCGACACGCTCTGGGTCGGCGACCTGGTCGACGCCTACGAGCGGGCCCTGGCGCGGATCGACGACGTGAGCGGCGAGGTCTTCAACCTCGGCGGCGGGCCCGGCAACACGATGAGCCTGCGCGAGCTGGTCGCCAAGCTCGAGCGCGAGTCCGGCCGCGAGCTCGACCCGCCCTATGCCGACTGGCGGCCGGGCGACCAGCGCGTCTTCGTGGCCGACATCCGCAAGGCCGCCCGCAAGCTCGGCTGGTCGCCCCGCGTCTCGACCGACGAGGGGGTCGACAAGCTGATCGCCTGGGTCCGCGACAACCGCAACCTCTTCGAGGCGAAGTGAGGTCGCGGCGATGAACGTCCTGCACGTCGGCATCGGCAACCTCTTCGGCGGGGTCGAGACCTTCCTGGTCAGCCTCGGCCGACGCCGCGACCTCTGGGGCCCGGCGCGGCACCGCTTCGCGCTCTGCGTCGAGGGGCGGTTCAGCCGCGAGCTGGCCGAGCACGAGGTCCCCGTCACCTTGCTCGGCGCCACCCGCGTCAGCCGCCCCTGGACCGTCCTCCGGGCCCGCCGCCGGCTGGCCGACCTGATCCGCAACGGCCCGGGCTTCGACGTCGCCATCTGCCACGCCTCGTGGCCGCAGGCGGTCTTCGGGCCGGTCGTCCGCGACGCGGGCCTGCCCCTGGTCTTCTACCTGCACGGCCCGACCGGCGGCGGCCACTGGACCGACCGCTGGGCCGCGCGGACGCCGCCGGACCTCATGATCGGCGTCAGCCGGCACACCGTCGAGACCGGCCGCCGGATCTTCCCGAATTGTCCCGCCGAGGTCCTGAACTACCCGATCCCCTGGCCCGACGCCGATACCGACGACCCCGCCGTCCGCGCCGAGGTCCGCACGGAGCTGGGCGCGAGCCCCGACGACACGGTCATCATGCAGGCCAGCCGCATGGAGCCGTGGAAGGGGACCGACCAGCACCTGCGGGCGCTGGCCCTGATCCGCGACCTGCCCGGCTGGACCTGCTGGATCGCCGGCGGCTCGCAGCGGCCGTATGAGCGCCGCTACCGCGAGGAATTGGGGCGACTGGTCGAGGAGCTCGGCGTGGCCGACCGCGTCCGGTTCCTCGGCGAGCGTCGCGACGTGCCCCGATTGCTGGCCGCGGCCGACATCCTGTGCCAGGCCAACCGCGGCCCCGAGGGGTTCAGCCTGGCGTTCATGGAGGCGTTCCACGCCGGCTTGCCGATCGTGACAATCGCGATGGGCGGGGCGCCCGAGCTGATCGACGAGACCTGCGGCGTGCTCGCCCCGCCGGGCGATATCGACGCGGTCGCCGACGGCCTACGAAAGCTCATCGTCGACACCGACCTCCGCCGCCGGATGGGGGCCGCGGCGCGGCGGCGGGTCTGGGAGACGAGCGACCCGGCGACGCAGCTCGGCCGCCTCGTCGACCTGCTCGCGAGCGTGATCCCCCGCGCCGTGGCCGGCTGACGCGAACTTCAACGAGGGGCCCCCGCCGATGCCCGAGACCACGACCACGACCGCGACCGCCCGTTCGGCCGAGGACCGCGCCCTCGAGACGAAGGGGACGACCAACTCGCCGGCCGTGTATCGACTCGTGGCCCGGGTCGTCCGCGAGCGCCACCCCGGCGGCGGGACGCTCGTCGACGTCGGCTGCGGGACGGGCAACCTCCGGCCGTTCGTTCGCGAGCGGTTCGACCACTACGTCGGCGTCGACGTCGTCCGCCACGACGGCTTCCCCGACGACGCCGAGTTCGCCAGGGTCGACATGGACACCGGCCGCGTCCCCCGGCCCGACGGCTCGGCGCAGGTCGTCGCGGCGGTCGAGACGATCGAGCACGTCGAGAACCCCCGCGCCTTCGTCCGCGAGCTGGCCCGCCTCACGGCGCCGGGTGGGCTCGTGATCGTCACGACGCCGAACCAGCTCAGCCTGCTGAGCAAGCTCGGGCTGGTGCTCAAGAACCAGTTCCCGTTCTTCCAGGAGGCGCCCGGGCTCTACCCGGCGCACCTGTCGGCCCTCCTGGAGATCGACCTCGTGCGGATCGCCCGGGAGTGCGGCCTGGTCGACGCGCGGGTGCATTACACCGGCTCGGGCCGCATCCCCGGCGTCCCCTGGCACTGGCCGCGGGGGTTCGGCGGCCGGGCCTTCAGCGACAACGTCCTGCTGGAGGCCCGACGCCCTTGACCGCGACCCAGGCCGAGGCTGATCGCCCGCCGTCGACGGCGCCGAAGGGGCTCGGGCGCTGGCACGTCCTGACCGGCGAGTACCCGCCGCAGGCCGGCGGCGTGGCCGACTACACGGCGATCGTGGCGGGGCTGTTGGCCGGCCGCGGGGCCGAGGTCCACGTCTGGACGACGCCGGCCGCGGGGGCCTCGGAGGCCGCGGGGGTCGAGGCGCCGGCCGGGGTCGAGGTCCATCGCGCGGCGGGGCGGTGGTCGGCGGCCGGCCTGCGAGGGCTGGGGGCCGAGCTCGACGCCTTCCCGGGCCCGAGGCGGCTCCTGATCCAGTACACCCCGCATTCGTGGGGGGCGCGCGGGATGAACCTCGGCTTCTGCCGCTGGGTCGCGCGCCGCGCCCGGGCCGGCGACGAGGTCCGGGCGATGTTCCACGAGGTGGCATACCCGTTCCGACGCGACGACCACCCCAAGCTCTGGGTCGTGGCCGCGGCGCAGCGGCTGATGGCCCGCGTGCTCGTCCCCGCCTGCGCGCGGCTCTACGTCTCGACGCCGACCTGGGACGATCTACTCCCCCGGCGCCGGCACCCGTCGGCCGGGCCGTTGCGGTGGCTCCCGGTGCCGAGCAACGTCGCCGAGGTCGCCGACCCGCCGGCCGTCGCCGCGATCCGACGCGCCACCGCGCCCGAGGGAACGCAGGTCCTCGGCAGCTTCGGCACCTTCCACGGCTGGGTCGCCGACCTGCTCCGCGCGACCCTGCCGCCGTTGCTCCGGGGCCGTCCCGATCGCGTCGCCTTGCTGATCGGCCGCAACGGCCCGAAGTTCGCCGAAAACCTGATCGCGGCCGAGCCCGACCTCGACGGCCGGCTGGTCGCGACCGGCGGCCTCGCGGCGCGCGACGCGTCGAGGCACCTCCAGGCGTGCGACCTGATGATCCAGCCGTATCCCGACGGCGTCTCGACGCGGCGGGGGAGCATGATGGCCGTCCTGGCGCACGGCCTACCGGCGGTGACGACCGTCGGCCGGCTCAGCGAGCCGATCTGGGCGGAGCTGGGCTGCGTCGCGACCGCGCCGGACGACGCCCCGGCCGCCTTCGTCGCCGCGGCCGAGACCTTGCTGGCCGACCCCGACGCCCGAGCTCGCCTCGGCGCCCGGGCGCGCGACGTCTACGAGCGGCGGTTCGCCGCCGAGCGGACGGTCGAGGGCTTGCTCCGCGACTGACGAAGGGACACCGATGGCGACGACCGCGACGACCCCCGCGACGACCCCCGCGCCGCCCGCGCGCGGCCCTTGGGTGATCGTCACCGGCGACTTCACGCCGCTGGGGGGGATGGACCGCTGCAACCACGCCCTGGCGTGCTACCTCGCGCGCCGGCGGGGGGCCGAGGTCCACCTCGTCACGCACCGTGCCTGGCCCGACCTGCTCGCCTTGCCGGGGGTCCATCTGCATCAGGTCCCGCGGCCCTTCGGCAGGCACATGCTCGGCTATCCCCTGCTCGACCACGCCGGCCGGCATTGGGCGCGGCGGCTGTCGAAGGGCGGGGCGCGGGTGGTCGTCAACGGCGGCAACTGCCGCTGGCATGACATCAACTGGGTCCATTATGTGCATGCGGCCTGGACGCGGCGGCAGGACGGCGGCCCGGCGCGTCGGCTCAAGGCGGCGCTGTTGCGGCGCTACGACGAGGCCGCCGAGCGGGCGTCGATCGGCCGGTCGCGGCTGGTCGTCGCCAACTCCGAGCGGACCCGCCGCGACGTGATCGAGCACCTCGGCGTTCCCCCCGAGCGGGTCCACACCGTCTACCTCGGCACCGACCCGGCGCGGTTCGGGCCGATCGGGCCGGCCGAGCGCGCCCGGTCGCGGGCGAAGCTCGGCTGGGACGACGACCGGCCGACGGTCGCCTTCGTCGGCGCCCTGGCCGACGTGCGCAAGGGGTTCGACACGCTCTTCGAGGCCTGGCGGCGGCTGGCCTCGGCCTCGTCGTGGGACGCGCGACTGGCGGTCGTCGGCGCCGGCGGCAGCCTGCCGTACTGGAAGGCGAAGGCGGCCGACGCCGGGCTCGGCGGGTCGATCGAGTTCCTCGGCTTCCGCGACGACGTGCCCGAGGTCCTCGCCGCCTGCGACGCCCTGGCCAGCCCGGTGCGGTACGAGCCCTTCGGCCTGAACGTGCAGGAGGCGCTCTGCCGCGGCCTGCCGGCCCTCGTCACCGCCACGGCCGGCGTCGCCGAGCGCTATCCGGCCGAATTGGCCGGCTTGCTCCTACCCGACCCCGACGACGCGGCCGACCTCGCCGATCGGCTCCGAGACTGGCGCGGCCGGCTCGAGGGCTATCGCGCGGCCGTCGCGCCGCTGGGCGCGGCCCTCCGCGGCTGGGACTGGGACCGCTGCGCCGCGGCGATCGTCGACCTGGCCGAGGCCCAAGGCGCCCCATGAGCCGCCTCCGGTTGGCGACCCTGACGTACCTCGGCTCGCTGCTCAACACGGCGGTGACGCTGGCCGTCGGCCTGCTGGCGACGCCGTACCTCGTCGACTGGCTCGGCGAGGGCCGCTACGGCGCCGCGCGGGCGGCGATCGACCTGTACGGCTTCCTGACGTTGCTGGAGTTCGGCCTCGGCGGCACGATCGGCCCGTTGCTGGCCCGCGCGTTGGGGCAGGGGGACGAGCACGCCTTGCGGCAGACGGTCGCGGCGGGCGTCCGCGCGTACCTCTGGGTCACGATCCCGATCGTCCTGGTCGGCGCGTCGCTGGAGCTGGTCCTCGACCGCCTGATCCCGCCGCCGTCGAGTTTCACGGCGGCCATGGTCCCGGCCTTCCGCGCCGACCTCCACCGCGGCTGGCTCGTCGGCCTGGCCGGCTGGCTGGCGGTCTTCCTGATCCCCCTACGGGCCCTGACCGAGGCCGGCCAGCGCGGCTATCGCGTCCACGCGATCCTGACGGCGCAGGCGCTCGCGACGACGGCATTGATGCTCGCGATGGCGCGGGCCGGCTGGGGGATCACGGGGCAGCTCACCGCGACGGCCCTCGGCGGCGTCGCGACGGCATCGGCCCTGGCGTGGGACGCCTTGCGGCGCCACCCCGGCCTCTTCGGCGCCTTGCGATCGGTCCGCGACCCCGACCCCGAGGCCCGCCGCGCGATCTGGGCCCTGAGCCGGCCGACGCTGGTCTTCAACGTCAGCAGCCGCCTCGGCCTGCTCTCCGACAACCTCATCGTCGCCTCGATGCTCGGGACGGATCGGGTCACGGCGCTGGTGCTGACGATCCGGCTGGCGACGTTGGCGCAGCAGCAGCTCCAGGGGATCGGCAACGCGAGCTGGCCGGCGCTGGCCGAGATGCACGCCCGCGGCGAGCACGACGAGTTCAACCGCCGGCTCGTCGAGCTGACCGGCCTGGTCACGGTCCTCGGCGTCGCCGGGCTCGGGCCAGTCGTCGCGTTCAACGGCCGATTCATGGCGCTCTGGCTCGGCGCGCGGGACGTCGACGCCGGCACCTGGGTCGCCCTCGTCGGCGCCGTCAACGCGCTGGGGTTCGGCGTCTTCTCGCTCTGGAACTGGTGCTTCGCCGGCACCGGCCGCGTCGGCCGGATCGCCACGCCGATCGCCGTCGGCTCGGTGGCGAACTTGATCATCAGTATCGCATTGACCCCCGTCTTCGGCGTGGCCGGCCCGCTGCTCGGGACGACGTCGACGTTCCTGGCCGTCTATTGCACCGTCCTGCCGGCGCGGCTGCGGCGCGACTTCGGCACCCGCCTGGCCCCGCTGTTCCGGGCGGTGGCGATCCCGTCGGCCTGGGGTGTCGCGTATACCCTCGCCCTCCGCTGGGTGGCCCTGCATCACGACCCGGCCTCGTTCTTCGACCGGCTCGGCAACGACCACGCTCGGCGGCTCGCGGGCCTGGCCGCGTTGGCCGTCGAGATGGCGCTGTCGGCCCTGCTGTTCGTCGTCGTCGTCGGCCAGTTCCTGCTGGGCCCCGAGGACCGCGCGCGGCTCCGGCGCCGGTTCGTCGGCGGCCGCTCCGCGCGCGGCGAACCCGTGATCGTTCCCGAACCCCCCGAGCCCGGAGCCGAGTCGCCGTGAGCGCCCGACCGATCCGCCTGGCCCTGGTCTGCGACTACCTCGAGGAACGCTGGGCGAGCATGGACCTGGTCGCCGAGATGGTCCGCGAGCACCTCGAGCGCGGCCACGACGGCGAGGTCGTCGTGACGACGGTCCGCCCGCCGTTCCGCCGCCGCGCGATGCTCGTGCCGGCCGGGGGCCGCGCCGCGGGCGTCGCCTGGAACGCCGACCGGGCCCTCAACCGGATGGTCGATTATCCCCGCGCCCTCCGCGCGATCGACCGCCGCGAGCGGTTCGACCTGTATCACCTCGTCGATCACAGCTACGCCCAGCTCGTCCACGCCCTGCCGACGGGCCGCGCCGTCGTGACCTGCCACGACCTCGACACTTTCCGTTGCCTTCTCGATCCCGCCCTCGAGCCGCGGCCGCCCTGGTTCCGCGCCATGACCCGCCGCATCCTGACCGGGCTCCAGCGTGCCGCCGCCGTCGCCTGCGACAGCGCCGCGACCCTCGCCGCGATCCGGCGGCACGACCTGTTGCCGGCCGATCGGCTCCGCGTCGTCTACCTGGCCGTCCACCCCGAGTGCTCCCCCGAGCCCGATCCGCTCGCCGACGCCGAGGCCGACCGCCTCCTCGGCCCGGCCGACCCATCGGCCGGCCCGACGTTGCTGCACGTCGGCACCAACATCCCCCGCAAGCGGATCGACGTCCTGCTCGACACCTTCGCCGCCGTCCGCCGGTCGATGCCCGGCGCCCGGCTCGTCAAGGTCGGCGGCGCCTTCACGCCCGAGCAGGAAGGGCAGGCCCGATCGTTGGGCGTGCTCGACGCCGTCACGTTCCTGCCGCCGTTCTCGCCCCGGTCGGCCCGCGACCGCGCCGCGTTGGCGGCCGTCTACCGCCGCGCCGACCTGGTGCTCCAGCCCAGCGACGCCGAAGGCTTCGGCCTGCCCGCGGCCGAGGCGCTCGCCTGCGGCACCCAGGTCCTTGCCAGCGATTTGCCCGTGCTCCGCGAGGTCGGCGGCGACGCGGCCGTCTATCGCCCCGTCGGCGACGTCCCCTCCTGGGCCGAGGCCGCGACGGCATTGCTCGACGAGCATCGCCGCTCCTCCGACTCCTGGCACGCCCGCCGCCGCGACGGCCTCGACCAGGCGTCGAAGTTCCGCTGGACGACCCACGTCGCGCAGCTCGTCGCGACCTATCGCGACGTCCTCGCCCAGGCCCCGCCCCGCTGAGCTCAAGGCCCCTGGGCGGCCGAGGCGGCGGCGATCTGGCGGAGCAGCTCGGCCGCGAGGCGGCGGACCTCGAGGTCGGGGTCCTTGGCGGCCTCTTTCAGGGGCTCGATCGCGTCGGCGGCCTCGACGCCCAGGCCGCGGAGGGTCTCGGCGGCCTTGCGGCGCTTCGCGGGGTCGCGGCTGCGGAGCACCTTGACCAGCGCCGGGGCGACGCGGTCGGCCGGGACCTCGAACCGGCCGAGCTGCGCCAACGCCAGCGCCGAGGCGAGCCGGACCGAGCGGTCTTGATCTTTAAGGCCGTCGATGAGGCAGTGGACGACCGGCGCCGAGCGGTCGTTCTGGCTGAAGGCGCGGTAGCTGCCGCGGCTGGTCCCGACGAGCTTCAGCGCCTCCTCCGCGCCGGCGCCCGGGAACGCGCCGGCCTTGCCGTCCCAGGCGTCGGCGAGCACCTCGGCCGCCGCGTCCCCCTCGGCGAGCCGGCACAAGGCGACGGCCGCGACCGTCCGCACGGCGCGGTCCTCATCCTTCAAGAGGCCCGTGAGCGCCTCGATCCCCTCGGCCGTCGGTGGGAACCCCCCCAGCGCCGCGGCGACGGCCTCGCGGACCCGGGGCGATGGGTCCTTCGTGGCGCCGGCCAGAGCCGCGGCGGCGACGATCGGGAACTTCGCCCCGGGGTCGCTCATCGACATCATCGCCGACCGCGCCCACTGCCCCAGCTCCTCCGCCGCCCGCCGCCGCTTCGCCTCGTCAGGGTCCTTCAGGCCGGCCAACGTCGCCGCCGCCGAAGTGTCCGTCATCCCCCGGGGGAATGGCACCGGCGCCGGGGTGACGGCGGACGCCCCTCCCCGCGGCGATGGCGACGGCGTCGCGACCGGCGTCGCCCTCCAGATCGCGTCCGATCGCGCGATCCACCACGCCAGCGGCGTCACGACCGCCGCCGCCGCGACCGCCCCGGCGACCCACAACCCCCTCTGCCGCCGCCGGAGCCTCGGCGCCTCCTCCCTGGCCACGACGATCGCGTCCGCGTTGATCCTGTGGATCGCCTCCAGCCGCGACCCCCGCGCCGGCGCCTTCGCCGCCCGCGGTCCCTGTTCCGGCTCCGGTTCTGGCGTCGGCGCATGGGACATTCGCGATCTCCGAATGCCCTAGGATACCCCGCCCGCCGGCCCTCCTCAAGGCGCCTCACGGGTCGTGGGCGATCAAATCCCTCGCCGTTTCCCTTCGAGGTACGCGATCACGATCCGGAGATTCGAGTAGGCTTTCTTGCGATGGGGGTCCTCATCTTCGTCCGCGTGAAAGGCGAAGGCCAGATCGATCCTCTCCCGCAGGGTCGCCGGGGACAGATCGCCGGCATCGCAAAGGATCTGGACGTCCTCTCGATCGCCCAGGTGGAAGCGCCGGAGCTTCGAGATGACCAGGTCGTGGGCCTCGGGCCGTTTCGGCCGGATGACCGACCACGGGCCGGGCACGTCGATGCACCTGGACTGGTAGCCCAACGGCAGCGGCGGCAGCCCCGAGGAGACGGTTTCCAGATAGAAGCCCCACGCGCGATGCCCGGGGCCGCCTTTCCCGAACACTCGGACCGCGATCCCGAGGAGTCGCGACCCGGCGACCTCGACGACGTCGACATCCTTGGTCATCAATCGGGCGCTGTACCCGAGGATGAGGGCGGACCGGCCGAGCAAGTGGAGGTCGAGCCTTTCCCCCTCCTCGGCGTGCCGGGCAAGTTCGTCGTCGACCGCCTTCAAGAAGTCGAGGATCGGGTCATCGGCCATCGGCTTGCTCCCCTCCCGTCTCCTTCCGTCGCCGGGCGACCGCTTTCGCTCGCCGGGGTGGTGTCGCCTCGGTGGCGAGCGGACTCCGGCCCCGCTCGTCAAGGATGGCGCGGGCGCGGCCCCTCACGGCCGTCGACGGGACTTCGGCCGGCCCTCCGAGCGAGGCGAGGCTCTTCGCCCGTCGGTCGAAGTCGTCCACGGTCGCGCCGTAGCGGATCCTCCAACGCCTCCAGACCGGGGATGAGGGTGTGCCCTCGACCGGCTTGCCCAGGTCGTCCCACGCGGCCCCCGCGCGCGGCAGGCCGATGGATTTGAGGAGGCGCTCCAACGGCCCGCGCCGGCAGCCGCCCGGGAACCCCTTCCGCCGCTCGATCGTCAGCGCGACGTCGGCCAGCCAGGCCAGGCGGTAAGCCGTCCGCGTCGCGGCCCCGAAGGCGCGGAGGATCGGCGGGTTGAGCTCATTCCAGCTCAGCAGGGCCGGGATCGCCTCGACGACCCTCGGGTCCGGGCTGCGGCCGGCCACGGCCGATGCGATCACCTCCTCGGGTCGGCGCGCGGCGCCGGGGACGGTGGCGTCGGCGACCCAGAGGTCGACGGCGCCCAGACGTCGCAATTCCAGCGCGAGGTCCGCCAGGCCGACCCCCGGCCGGTCCGATCCGCTCATCAGCCTCTGGAGCGGTAGATCGAGCGCCCGAGCGATCCGTACGAACTGCTCGAGCGACGGCCGCCGTCGCCCCGACTCGAACCACGAGACCTGGGACTGGGCGAGGTGGCACCGCCGGGCCAGCGCGCCCTGGCTGAGTCCGCGATCGAGCCTGGCGCGCAACAGATGCGCGCCCAGATTCCGCAGCTCCGCCAGGTCCTCCGATGCCGTGTTCACGACGAACTGGCCCCGCCCTCGAGGATCGCCGCGTCGTCTATCTTCCTCTGTTATCGACTATAACACGGCGATTTAAACGATAACAATCCGTGATATCTGGCCGCGCGCCGGGCGGTCGAGGCAACGTCGTTGTCTCGACGATGGTCGTCGTGCGTCATAGGTCCGATCATGGCCCCTACGCCCGAACCACGGCGGGCGCTGCGTCGAGGGTGCGGCTCTTGGTTACAGCCGAACGAGATCAAGGCCAGCCGCCGAGGGCCCTGGCGCCGGCTGCGGTTTTCGAGTGGACGACGCTCATGTTGGTGGGCGGTACGTACCCCGAGCGACCTGGGAGGATATCTTGCGGGTCGACGACCACGAGCCAGGTACGGACGATGCCCGCCCTCCTGGTCAAACCGGTCGCGGGATGTCTGGTGCCGGGCGGGTTCTTGAAAGGAAGGATGACGTGGTCGGCGGTCAAGACGGGTGGGATTTGGCTGGTGACCGGGGCGGCCACGATCGGGAAGCCGGCCGCCAAGGCGGTGTCGGGCGTGAGCACGACAACACGGCGTTGCTTCGGGTTCCGCCCGTTCGGGTCCAGGACATCCTTCACGAAGAGGATGTCGGCATAACGGATGAGGGATGGGGTCCCGGCCGACCCCGCGTCACTCATCCTCATCCGCCTCCGTCCAGGAGGGCGGGGGCTGGTAGCCGTAAGGAAGTGGATAGGGACCGTCCGGGATCTCGTTGCGACCTTGGATCGCGGCCAGCTCCCTCGCCGCCTCTTCCGTCTTCACACCGGGTTCAGCCCACCAGTCCCTGATCGCTCGAGAGATACTGGACTGGAGTCCCTCCAGGGTTTCGGCCTGGGCCACACATCCCGGAAACTCACGGACCTCGCCCCAGAAGCCGCCGCCTTCAATCTCGTGGACATCGACCGTCACGGAGAGCGAAACGCTGAGGGTGGAGGGCATGCGGGTCGTCCTCATCGCTTGGGTGGCGGCTCGTCGAACCCTTGCTGCATCGCATAGGCGATCACAGCAAATTCGATAAAACCAGACACGTTCAACCTGGAATGAAGGGCGGCCTTGTCCAGCCACTCCCGGAATTGAGGGTTCATTCGGACCGTCAGGTTGGGAGTCGGTCTTGGCAAACCTTTCCTGGTCGCAGCGGAGAGGCCTCTCGGCGCCATGATCTCGCCTCCCGAAAGATGGATGTCTCAAGTTCCTTGTCATGATACCGTATGTGCATCGTCAGTGCAAGGCGCGGCCCCGTGTCTTGACCGATCTGGAGCCCGGTCCCGCGCAGGGTCGGGATGCCGCGCGGGCCGATCGCCCGATCATGGGCCCTTTTCCGTGCCGGCGGCATCTCAAGCGTCGGTACGGGTCGGCCGGGAAGGCCGCGTCGCGGAGTGGAGGGCCTTGTCGTAGGCCCGACCGGGCCGAAGGGCCGGGGGGCTGGGATCAGACGGCACCGGCGTGGCACAGCTTCAGGCGACGACTGCGGGTGCACCGGCCCGCGCGGGCCGGGTGCGCGGCCCGTTCAGGAATCGTCCCAGCCAGGTGTAGCGCACGAGGGACTGATACGTCCACAACAGGAAGGAGGTCACGACCGCGACGATGAGCAGGAACTTCGCGGGCGCCGGGACCGGCCAGTCCCGTACCAAGTACTGGGCCGCGATGATCAGCGGCAGATGGGCGAGGTAGAGCCAGTACGCCGAGTCCGAGAGGTACCGCATCCTCGGGCTCTCGACGGGGCAGGCCCGCCGGAACAACCCCATGAGGCCGAAGGTGATGAGCCAGGGGTAGGCCGCCAGCGAAGCCACGGAGAGGACCCGGCGCGGCAGCGGGGCGAGCCCGGAGCCCGCGGGACCTGTCCACCCCCCCGTGAGGGCCATCCCCAGCGGCAAGATGACGAGGAGCCCGATCGCGAGCGGGAGCCACCAGCGCTCGCCGACTCGACCGGACCGGTCGTCGCAGCCGAAATAGGCCGCCCCGAAGCCGAAGAAGATCGCGTAATAGGCGAACACGTGCGGAATCGGCAGGAGACCGCCGGACGTATCCGGCCCGAAGATCGGGGAGGTGCCGCCGTCTCCCATGAACCACTGCGGGATCATCGTCAGGGGGATCAGCCAGAGGTAGCGGGCGGGCGAGAGGACCGGCCACGCGGGCAGCCGGATCGACGGGAGCCGCGATCCGAGGGCGGAGACGGCCGCATAGCCGAGGACGAGCCACCAGAGGAACCAGAGGAACCAGAGGTGGTTGAACAGGGGTATTTGCATCAGCAGGTCCGCCACGCCCGCCGTCTTCCCCGCCGTCGCGCCCCGCTGGCGAAGGTACTCCGCGATCGCGGCCTTGCGGCTCCCCAGCCCCTCCTCGTCGAGCTCGATCTTGAGCATCGACGCGATGGAACGCGTCGTCCCCTCGTCAACGGTCGCGACACTCAGCGGCGTCTCGCCTCGGGAGTTCGCCGCGTTGACGTCCGCGCCGTTCCGGACGAGCGCGTGGACGGCCTTCTCGTGGCCCAGGAAGGCCGCCAAGTGGAGGGGCGTGCTGCGGGCCCGATCGACGGCGTTCACGTTCGCGCCGCGCCGGATGAGTAGCTCGACGGCCTCCGCGCGACCCGCCCCCGCCGCCCGCTGCAACGGGGTCGTGCCGAATTGGCCGTCCGGGCCGTCGACCGCCGCCCCGGCCGCCAGGTGCCGCTCGATGGCGCCGAGGTCGCCCGCGCCCGCGGCCGCCCCGATGTCCGACGCCCCCCCGGTCGTCGGGACACCGCCGGGCTTCCGGGAGGCGGACGACATCGCGAGGGTGGAAACCCCGATCGTGAGTGGGACGATGGTGAACATCCCCGCTAGCAACGGCAGGAACACCCGGTGGAACCGGTGCTTGACCAGCGCCCCACGGCCTCGACGATGCAGCAGCATCGCGCTGAAGAAGCCGCTCATGACGAAGAACAGCGGCATCCGGAAGCCATGGATCGCCGAGAAGACGACCCCGAAACCAGGACCCTGCCGACGATCCGTGACCATCCAGAAGGATGCGAAGAACGAGAGGGACGCGTGCAGGACGATCCCCAGCAGCATGGCGCCCGCCCGTAGGGCGTCCAGGTCGGGTCGTCGGGCGAAGGCGTGATCCTCGGTGCTCATGGAAGACCCTCGACCGTCCTCGTTCGAGCTTGAACCAGGCCTTCGCTCCTTGAAGACGGAAGCTCAGCGGCCCGGTCCGCAACCGAGAGACGTCGTTCATTGTTCTATTGAACTAGCTCAATAGTACAACTGCCGCGGGCGAATGTCAAGTGAGCGGTACGAAGAGCGGGACCATACGAGCTGCCCGAGCGGGATTTCGCCCCACCAGTCCCCGCGTCCATCGTCTTGAACCGGTGAGGCCCGCGAGGAGCCAGCGTCTGATAATGGAAATTATGTTTCTACTATTGGGGTGCGGCCGGCGAATCATGTAACAATCGTCACGATCGGTCACGCCGCCGCCGGGAAGCCGCTGCGGTCGATCCGGCTCCAGAACTGGGCCCAGCGTTCCGGCGTGTACGTCAGGCA
>DASZMJ010000310.1:0-1554 GCA_035551935.1 Isosphaeraceae bacterium | reverse complement strand
GCACGCGGATCGGCCGGTTCATGGTGCAGGAGTTCCTCGGGCGCCTCTGGAAACCTCTGGGGAATCTCGACTGGCTCCCGGCGTCGATCCTGGCGACGGGGCTGGTGACGTTCGGCTGGGCCTATTTCATCTACACCGGCTCGGTCGAGACGATCTGGCCGATGTTCGGGATGGCGAACCAGCTCCTGGCGGTGATCGCGCTGGCGGTCGTGACGGCGGTGCTCGTGAACTCGGGCCGCGCCCGGTACGCGGCGGTGACGCTCGTGCCGATGGCGTTCGTCCTGGCGACGACCGCGACGACGGGCTACCTGGAGATCACCGGGAAGTTCTTCGCGATGACGAAGGTGCCGGCGACGGCCTTGCGGGGGTGGCTGAACATCGGCCTGACGGCGATGCTCCTGGTCTGTGCCGCGGTGATCCTGGCGGGAGTGGGGCGGCGGTGGGTCGTCGTGATGGGTGGGCGGAAGGCGGAGCCGGTCGAGGCCTGACGGCCTCGTAGGGGCCTCACGGCGGACCCTGCGAGAGACCCGAGCGACGTGCCGCGCGCGGCGGCCTGCGGGGGTTCACGACGGTCCAGCCGCGGCGGAGCGCCAGCCGCTTGAGCATCCGGTGCGGGTGGACGGCCACCGGGCGGCCGACACGCTCCAGCAGGGCGCGGTCGCTCCAGTTGTCGGCGTAGGCCGCGGCGTCGGCCAGGTCGATGGCGTTGGCCTCGGCCCAGCGGCTCGCCCAGTAGAGCTTCCCCTCCCCGTAGCACGGCGGCCCCTCGCCCAGGCCGACCATCCGGCCCCGCTCGTAGCGCACCGGCGTCGTGAGCGTGTCGGTGCAGCCGAGGAAGATCGCCAGGGGGTTGATCACGATCGCCGGCGACGACGAGACGAGCACGACGGCCGTGCCCCGCTTGCGGAGGCCGTTGAAATGCTCGACCACCCCCTCGAAGAGCCGGGGCTTCACGTAATCCTTGAAGTTCTCGTAGGCGATCCGCTCGAGGTCGACGACGGGGATCTTGGCGATGTTCCGCAGGCCGAAGGCGACGAGCTGGCCGTAGTCGAGCCGGCCGAGCTTGTGCTGGAGGCCGTGGTACGCCGCGCGGAGGACGAACGACCGCTTGATCAGGCCCATCCGCCGCATGATCCGCGCGAAGAGATAGGTGGTCGTCTCGGCCAGCAGGGTCCCGTCGACGTCGACGAAGGCGGCGGCCGGGGCGGTCTCGTACTCGGGCCAGGTCGTCACGGCTCCCTCCCGCCGGCGGCGACCTGGCGGCCGAGCGCGTCGGCCAGGGCGCGGGCCCGGGACGGATCGGCGGCCTCGGCGATCACCCGGACGATCGGCTCGGTGTTGCTCGCCCGGACGTGCGCCCAGGCGTCGGGCCAGTCCAGGCGGAGGCCGTCGTGGCGGTCGGCCTCGGCCTCGGGGTGGCCTGCGGCCAGGGCCTCGAAGATCGGGCCGGGGTCGCCCGCGCCGCGTGGGTACGAATCCTTGACCATCGCGTAGCGCGGCAGCGCGTCGACGAGCCCCGAGAGCGGCTCGCCCGTCGCCGCGAGCAGGTCGAGG
>DASZMJ010000309.1:0-3670 GCA_035551935.1 Isosphaeraceae bacterium | reverse complement strand
GGGCAAGGTCCTGTTCGCGGCGGAGATCCTCGACCTCCTGGCCGCGGGCATCGGCCCGCTCGCGGCGGCGGAAAACCAGGACCCGCGGGCGCCGGCCCAGGATTATGTGTACCTCGACGGCATCGGCCGGGTCGGCATGATCGCGTCGGTGAGCCGGCCGTTCTGCATGAGCTGCAACCGGGTCCGGCTGACGGCCGACGGGAAGCTCCGCAACTGCCTGTTCTCGCTCGAGGAGACCGACATCCGCGCCCTGATCCGCGGCGGGGCCGACGATGCGGCGCTCGTGAAGGCGCTGAAGGATTCGGTTGCCGAGAAGTGGGAAGGGCATGAAATCAACACCGCGCGGTTCATCAAGCCCGACCGGCTGATGCACTCGATCGGCGGGTGACGCCCCCCTTCGCGTCGGATACGATGGATACGGCCCAAGATCCCGCGACAGCGGCCGAATGAGAAGGTAGGGGATCGGGCCGGTTCGTCGAGAGGTGGGGCGGATGCGCAAGGCTCGGCTCGGCATCGCGGCGTGCCTGGCGCTGGGGGTCGCGTTCGGGGCCACGGCCTGGCTGATCGCGGGCGTCGGCGAGCTGCACGATCGGCTGGCGAAGGTCTCCCCCGGGCTGGCCTCCGGGGTGATCGTCTTCGCCGTGGTCGCCGCGAGCCTTTGCGGGATCGCCGCGGCGCGGCTGATGTGGAGCATGGGTCACGGCCGCGAGTCCCGGCCGGTCCGCGCGCCCGACGACATCGTCCAGGCCGCGGACGTCCAGGCCGACAAGGCCGAGGGCGTCATCGCCCAGCTCTCGAGCGAGCAGGCGCGGGACCGGCTCCGCAAGGAGCTCGAGAAGATCCGCGCCGACCGCCGGGCCCGCACATTCCACGTCGTCATCTTCGGCACGGGATCGGCCGGCAAAACATCCCTGATCAATGCACTGCTCGGCCGCGACGCGGGCGAGACCGCGGTCACGATGGGCACAACGCGCCGGGGCGAGGTCCATTCGTACGAGCTCGACGACGTCGAAGGCACGGTCGTCCTGACTGATACGCCCGGCCTCTCCGAGATCGGTGACGCCGGAGCTTCGCGCGAGGCCGAGGCGCGCGACCTCGCCGCGAGGGCCGACCTGCTCCTGTTCGTCGTCGACCACGACCTGATCCGCTCCGAGTTCGAGCCGATGCTGGCCCTGGCGAAGCAGGGGAAGCGGTCGATCGTCGTCCTGAACAAGAAGGACCGCTTGCTCGACTCCGACCGCGAGGCGATCCTGGCCAAGCTCCGCGAGCGGCTGGGCGGGCTCGTGGCCCCGAGCGACGTGATCGCCGTGGCCGCGGCGCCGAGGCCGGTGGCCGTGCGGGTCGTCCGGACCGACGGGACAGTGGAGGTCGAGCACGAGGCCGAGCCGCCCGACCTCGGCCCGCTCCGCGACCGGATCGGTGCGGTGCTCGAACGCGAGGGGGATGCACTCCGGGCCGGGAACCTGCTCCTGCGGGCCCACCTCTTGAGCAAGTCGGCCCAGGACGAGGTGAGCATGGAACGCGACGCCAAGGCGAGGGCCGTGATCGACCGGTTCCAGTGGATCACGGCGAGCACCGTCTTCACCAACCCGATCCCGGCGCTCGACCTGATGGCGACCGGCGCCGTGCAGTTCCAGATGATCTCGGAGATCGCCGCGGCCTACGGCGTGACGATGAACTCGGCCCACGCGCGGATGGTCGGGTCGCAGATGATCCAGCTCCTGCTCAAGCTCGGATTGGTCGAGGCCACGACCTCGCTGGTGGCGGGCCTGTTCAAGTCGACCCTGGTCGGCTACGCGGCGGGGGGGGCGGTCCAGGGCGTGTCGATGGCGTACCTGACCCACATCTCGGGCCGCACGTTCATGGACTATTTCCGCCGCGGCCAGGAGTGGGGCGACGGGGGGATGCAGGCGGCGCTGGTCCGCCAGTTCGACCTGACGAGCCGCGCGGATTTCCTGGCGGAGTTCGCCAAGCAGGCGATGCAGAAGGTGGCCTCGCGCGTCTTCGGCCCCAGGGCGGAGAAGAAGGCATGACGCTCCGGCTGTTCCCGAGACGCGAAGAGACGATCGCAGGGGCGGCCGAGGCCCTGCGCGCCGGCCGAACGACTTGCGTCGGGCTGGTCGAACGCTGCCTGGCGGCGATCGATGAGTGGGAGCCGAAGGTCCGGGCATGGGTCGTGGTCGATCGATCCGGGGCGATCGAGCAGGCACGCGCGCTCGACGATGAGCTGGCCAGGGGTGAGGATCGCGGGCCCTTGCACGGCATCCCGGTCGGGGTCAAGGACATCATCGACGTCGAGGGCTTCGTCACGAGGGCCGGCGCCGGGCGCTGGTCGCTCGTGCCGGCCGTCGCCGACGCGGAGCCGGTCGCGACCTTTCGGCTGATGGGCGCGGTGATCCTCGGCAAGACGGTGACCACCCCCTACGCCTTCATCGACCCGCCGCCGACGCGGAACCCGTGGGACCTCGGCCGGACGCCGGGCGGTTCGTCGAGCGGGTCGGCGGCGGCGGTGGCGACGGGGATGTGCCTGGCGGCGATCGGCTCGCAGACGGCCGGCTCGCTGACGAGGCCGGCCTCGTTCTGCGGCATCGCGAGCTGGAAGCCGGCGTCGTGGTCGCGCGAGCCGGTCGCGGGCATCGTCCCGCTGGCGCCGAGCCTCGACACGGTCGGCTCGATGGCGCGGACCGTCGCCGACCTGGCCATGATTCAAGAGGCCCTGATCGATGAAGCGGCGGGCGAGCCGGTCGGACCTCCGAGATTCGCGAGGCTCCGCGGGTTCTTCGACGAACGGGCCGAGCCTCCGATCCGCTCCGCGCTCGATCGGGCGGCCGCGGCCTGGTGTTCCGCGGGGGCGGAGATCGTGGACCTCCCCTGCCCCGGACACTTCGAGCGGACCCTGATCGGCCTCCGCACGATCATGGCCGCCGAGGTCGCGGCGCTCCACGCGCGGCGATTCTCGGAGGACGTCGAGGACTATCCGCCGCGGTTCGCCGACCTGATCGGGGAAGGACAATTGGTCAAGGCGACCGACTATGTCCGGGCCCTCTACTTCCGGACGGAGATGCTCGCGGCGCTGGGAGACATGCTCGACCCGTCGATCGACGCCTTGCTCGTCCCCGCGACGACCGGCCCGGCCCCCGGCGCCGAGACGACGGGCGACCCGGCATTCAACGCGCCCTGGAATTACCTGAACCTGGAGACGCTCTCGATGCCGATCGGCCTGTCGCCGGACGGCCTGCCTCTGGCCGCCCAGCTCATCGGCCCTCCCGACGACAGCACCCGGCTCTTCGACGCGGCCGTCTGGTGCGAACGCCTCCTCCATCGGCTCGACGGCCGGAAGGGCGACTGAACCATGGCCGACGCCGACCTCACCGCCGTGCTCGACGAGCTGGACGAGTCCGACGCCCTCGTCGGCCGCGCCCGCGAGACGATCGACGCGACGCTCGCCGGCCTGCACCTCACCCCCGAGGAGGAACGCGCACTCACCGAGGAGGTGCGCGACCTCCGCGACCTCGCGCGAAAGCTCGACGAGAACACGGTCGAGATCGCCGCGTTCGGCATGGTGAGCCGCGGCAAGTCGTCGGTGCTGAACGCCCTGCTCGGCAAGGAGGTCTTCCGCGCGGGGGCGACGCACGGGACGACGGTGAAGAAGGAGGCGACGCGCTGGGAG
>DASZMJ010000308.1:0-8792 GCA_035551935.1 Isosphaeraceae bacterium | reverse complement strand
GAGGGGGGGACCGACGAGTCCGTGCTGGCGGTCAACCCGTCGCGCCGCGGCCGGTTCGAGCCGCGAGTGAAGAAGCGCCGGCCGAAGCAGTACCCCCGCATGACCAAGCCCCGGCGAGAATACCACAAGGACTTGGCGGGCGAAGGACTTGCGGCTTAACTTCGTGGCATTCGGGACATTCTTATTTCTTGAAGATGTTTGCGTAAAATGGACAGTTTCCACATCGGTACCCGTCGATCAGAATATCCGCCCAAATCACCCAAATATCTTCAAGAAATAAGAATGTGCCCTTAAGCCCCTGATGGGCAGTGCCGAGGCGATCCGGAGGCCCCTTCTCTCTCTCCGACCGTCGATTACGAATCAACCTTTCGCGACGGGACGGCGCTATTTCGGGACGGCCCAGATCAGAATCGACCCGCCGATCTGCTGTTTGACCGTCGCGGCGAGCCTGGTCTCGTCGGGGGAGAACGCGACCGCGGGCGCGTCGGCATACCCTTGGGACAGCTCGCCGACGCGCCAGGTCCATGTCTTCGAGGTTGTGCTGTCGATCATCCGGACGAAGGTGCCGAACCGGTCCTTCGGGGCGAACAAGATGTCGTTCAGCCCCATGCCGGTGATCGGGTGTTGCTCGTATCCGTGCGCCCGCCTCTTTCCGTCGGGCGAGAGGGCGAGGGCGTGCGGGGCAGGGCTCAGGCCGGCCGGCGGGATGGCGACACGGGCTGAGTCGGGTTCCGTCGGCCGACCCGTGGCGACGTCCCACCACGACAGCTTGCTCGGTTCGAAAACACCGACCGCCTTGCCGTTGGGCGTGAACCCCAAACGGCGGGTAAAGGGCTGGGTGGCCCCGACCTCGAACGAGGACCGTTCGACCCCTCTGTCCAGGTCGAACAGCCGGACCACCTGCGGGCCGATCTTCAGACCGGTATCCTCGGCGACGGCCAAGGTGCGGCCGTCGGGCGTCACGGCGAGGGCGGCGTATCGGCCGGTCTTCAAGGCCCGGATCGCCGAGCGCTCGGCGAAAGCGGGCACGGCCCAGCGGCGAATCGCCGTCCTCTCGGCGGTCGTCTGATCCCATAAGACGTCCCGACAGTCGATCGCGTACAGGGCCGTGCTGTCCGCGGCCCAGGCGAGGTCGAAGAAGCCGAACCTGGGCCCTCCGGCCTTGGCCGTAAAGCTGGCGGTAAACGCCGGGACGGCGAGCACGACGAGTTCGCCGGGCGTCGCGCCGGCGGGAGCGGACGGGGTGGTGATCACGGCCAGCCACTTCCCGTCCGGCGAGAAGGCCAGCCCCTGGACCCGACCTGCGGCCTTGAAGGTGGCGGTGACGGACGCCTTGGCGACGTTCACGACGAAGACATTGCCGGAGTCGATGTTGCCGGCCGCGAGGTAGGCACCGTCCGCCGACCAGGCGAGCGAGTCCGGCTGATCCGGCACCGCGATGCTGCCCAGGACGGCGGGCCTGTCCAACGGGGTCGGCGCGGCCCCCGCGTGGCATGACCCGATGCCCCACCGCGCGAGCACAACCGCGACGAGCACCGGCACGACGAGAGGCCAGACCTCACGGCGACCGGGTGCGGGCACGGTGCCCTTCGGCGGACCAGTGAAGGAATGCGTTCCGCGTCCCCAGGAGGCGGCAAAGCACGTCCCTCCCGGTCGGGCAAGCCTCCTCTTGCTCATGGCTGCGCCTCCCACGACTTCCTGCGTTCGTCCCCCAGGCCGGCGGTCGATGGACGGGAGCCGGCCCGACCGGGACCATGGCGGTTACCACCCCAGCCGATCGCCCCGGACGGAGCCGCCCATGACATCCTCGCACCCGACCCCGGCCCCGTGCCAGTGGCTCACTCGGCTCGCCGCCGCCCTCGAGGCAAAGGAAAGGGGAGGCAAAGAAAAGGGATGAAGATGTTTGCGTAAAATTGGCAGTTTCCACATCGATACCCGTCGATCAGAATATCCTCCCAAATTACCCAAATATCTTCAAGAAATAAGAATGTCCCCTTGCCCCTACGGCCCGCGGCGGGCGGGACATCGAGGGCAAGGAGTCGGTCGCCCCCGGTCCCGATGCCGCCGGCGCGAGGGAAATGCGCCGAAGTCGCCGGAATTCCTGCCGGTTTTCGGCGGCGATTCCAACTAAGGAGGGGGCGAGCCCCTCGCTCGGGAGGGGTTCGTTGCGCGCCGAGGTCGTGGTGGGGGATGGCCAAGGGCCATGAGCCAATGGCAGAGGGCAACGGGCGAAGGGCAGGGGGCCAAGGGCCTGGGAGGAGAGGATCGGCGCCACCGCGCCGCGCGAAACGGACCCACCGCGCGCCGCGCGGAACGAACCGACGGGCCGGTTCGGTCCCCATCCCGGGGGGCCCGGGGTCCGGGGCCGGGGGACGCGGCGACGAGGTCGTCGCGGCGCGAAACGAAGCCACTTCGGCCGGCGCCGCGGCGCAAAACGAACCCAATCCGGCCTCCGGTCCCACGCGCGCCAGCCGAACCCAGCGGCCCGCCGCGGGACGGACCGAAGGGGCCCCGGCCCCTGGCCCCGACCCCCGGCCCCGGCTTTTCGGAACGAACCGAACGGGGCACTGGGGGGCCTGCGGGGTCCGTGCCGGCACCGGGCCCCGATTCGGAACGAACCGAACGGCGCGCTGGGGGATCTGGGCGGGCTCTGCCGGGGGATCGAGGCGGCGCGGATCGGACCGACGGCGCGGCGTCCGGCGCCCAAAACGAACCCGATCTCGGGCCGCGGCGCCGCCAAAACGAACCCAATCTACGAGCCCAATCTCCGGTGGGGGTCCGGGGTCGGGGGCCAGGGGTCGAGGACAGGAGGGAGCGGGCCGGGGCGTCGATCGAGGCGAAGCCACTTCGCCCCGCGCCGGCGCGGAACGAACCGAACGGGGCCTTGGGGGGTCCGGGCAAGGCGTGCCGACGGCCCGCGGCGGCGCCGAACGAACCCAACCGGCCCGCCCCCGGGGCGAGACGAGCCCACCGCGCCGCGGATCGGCTACCGGGATGGGCCCGCGCCGTGTTAGGGTAAGCTTGGTCGGGAACCGACCGGCAACGCGGCCGGGGCCATCCGGGGGGGCGCGGACGTTGAGCATGGGCGACGACCCGGGCAACGCCGCCGAGGCGCTGCGGGACAGGATCGGCCGGAAGGAGGCGCGGGTCGGGGTCATCGGCCTCGGCTACGTCGGCCTGCCGCTGGCCCGCGCCTTCGCCGAGCGCGGCTTCCGGGTCCTGGGCTTCGACGTCGACCCGGCCAAGGTCGCGCGGCTCGCCCGCGGCGAGAGCTACATCGGCCACATCCCCGCCGAGGTCGTCGGCCGCCTGATCGACTCCGGCCGGTTCGAGCCGACCGACCGCTTCGACCGGCTCGACGAGCCCGACGCGGTCCTGATCTGCGTGCCGACCCCCCTGACCGCCGCCCGCGACCCCGACCTCTCCTTCGTCGTCGCCTCGGCCGAGGCCGTCGCCGCCCGCCTCCGCCCCGGGCAGCTCGTCGTCCTCGAGTCGACGACGTATCCCGGCACGACCCGCGAGGTCGTCCTGCCGATCCTCGACGGCCAGGGCCGCGGCCTCCGCGCCGGGGCCGACTACTTCCTCGCCTACAGCCCCGAGCGCGAGGACCCCGGCAACCCCTCGTTCTCGGCGCCGACGATCCCCAAGGTCGTCGGCGGCCACGACCCGACGGCCCTCGAGCTGGCCTCGGCCCTCTATGAACAGGTCGTCGTCCGGGTCGTGCCGGCCTCGACCCTCGAGGTCGCCGAGGCGTGCAAGATCCTCGAGAATACATATAGGTCAGTTAACATTGCTTTAGTTAATGAATTGAAAGTCCTCTACGACCGCATGGGGATCGACGTCTGGGAGGTCATCGCCGCGGCGCGGACCAAGCCGTTCGGCTTCCAGGCGTTCGAGCCCGGCCCGGGGCTCGGCGGCCACTGCATCCCGGTCGACCCCTTCTATCTGACCTGGGTCGCGCGCAAGCACGGCCTGTCGACCCGGTTCATCGAGCTGGCCGGCGAGATCAACACCGGCATGCCGCGGTTCGTCGTCGGCAAGGTCGCCGACGCCCTGAACGACCGCGGCAAGCCCCTGAAGGGGAGCCGCATACTCCTGCTCGGCATGGCCTACAAGCGCGACGTCGACGACGCGCGCGAGTCGCCCGGCTTCGAGCTGATGGACCTCCTGATGGACAAGGGCGCGATCGTCTCGTACAACGACCCCCACATCCCGACCTTGCCGACGACCCGCCGCCACCCCCACCTCCGGCTCACCAGCGTCCCGCTCGACCCGGAGACCCTCGCCGCGCAGGACTGCGTCCTGATCGTCACCGACCATTCCTCTTATGATTGGACCTCGATCGTCGCCTCCTCCCCGCTCGTCGTCGACACCCGCAACGCCACCCGCGCCGTCGCCGACCACCGCGACCGGATCGTCCGCGCCTGAGCCGGCCGGGGACGTCCCTGAGTTGATTGATTATAGGATTTCTTATATGAATCACGTGGATGAACCAACCATGATCTCGACGGGGAGATGGCCCAGGCGATGACGACACCGGATGCCCCGCCGCTCGACGCCGCGAGCCCCGCGGCCGGCGGCCGCCCCCGGCGGTCGACGGGGGCGGCCCGCGCCGCCGCGACGACCCTGCTGCTGATCGTCTCGGGGGGCCTGGCCTGCCGGCTCGGGGCCCTGCGCAACGAGTGGAACTCGGACATCGGCGGCTGGATGCTGATCTCGCGGCTGATGAACGAGGGCCTGCGGCCCTACGTCGACATGTGGGACAACAAGCTGCCGCCGATCTACTGGATCGGCCAGTTCTACTGGGCGACCGGCCGCCCCCATTGGGCGATGTACCTGACCGACGCGGCCCTGACGGTCGCCGCGGCGCTGGGAATGGCGGCGACCCTGCGGCTCGCGGGCCTGCGGGGCGCCGTCGCCCTGGCCTTCGGCGGGGCCGCGGTCGCCACGTCGATGCCGTTCTGGTTCCCGCACTCGAACAACGTCTACGCGGCGGCGCCGTTCTCGCTCGGGATCGCGCTGGTATGCCTCGGGGTCGGCCGGCGGTCGCGGTGGCAGGTCGCGGCGACCTGCTGGGCGGGGGGCCTGCTCGTCGGCCTGGCCGCGGCGCTGTCGGGGCTGCTGGCCGCGCCGGCGATCGAGGGGGCGATCCTCGCGACGGCGGCCGTGCGGGCCCGCGGCGGCCGGTCGGCGGCGCTCGGCGGCTACGTGCTCGGCGGCCTGACGGCGGCCGGCATGGTCCTCGGCCTCGCCGCCGCGGGGGGCTACCTCCGCCCCATGCTCGACGAGGCGGTCCTCGGGGCGGGCTCGTACGCGGCGGGCGTGGGGACCGGGGCGTATCGGTCGCCGGGGAAGGTGCTCTACGACTTCCGCGACAACGTCGCCCGCGGGGTCGTCGGCTGGCTCGCCGCGCTGCTCGGGGCGCTGGCGGTCGCGGGCCGACGACGCCGGCTCGACCCCTTGCCGAGGGCGGTCGCGACGTTCGCCGTCGCCTGGTTCGCGACCCAGGTCGCGACGACGTTCATCAGCGGCTACCAGTTCCTCCACTATCATTATCTCGTGGGCTGGAGCGCCGGGCTGCTCGCCGGGGCCGGCTGGCTGGCGCTGGCGATGCCGCGTCGTCGGCCCGACGGGCTGGTGCCCGGGGCCCTGGCGGCCCTCCTGGCGCTGGGCTGCGTCTCGAGCGTCCAGGTCTTCAACGCCTACCTCGGGCTCGCCAAGGCGACGCGGGGCACCAAGGCGACGCGGCTCGAGGCCTTGATCCGGGCCCGGGTCCCGGCCGACGAGACGATCCTGCTGGTCGACGACTACGTCGAGTCCGTCGGCATGATGGCCCGCCTGCCGAACCGGCCCGGGTCGCGCCACGTGCTCGCGTCGATGTACGAGTTCGTCCCCGTCGAGCGGGCGGAGCGGGCCTTCTTCGCGCGGCTCGGCCGACGCTTCCTCGACGACCTCGGCCGCAACCCGCCCGACTGGCTGGTCCGGGCCGAGGGCCGCGACGACCTGCTGACCCCGGAGGTCCGGCGCCTCTACGACGAGGTGGACCGCAACGGCGAGTATGTCCTCTACCGGCGCGCCCGCCCCGCGGCCAGGCCGACCGCCCCGGGGCCGTGAGGCCGGGGCGCCGCCCGCGCCGATCGGTTATCGTGGAGTCATACCCCGGCGGAGGCCCGACGACGATGGCCACCGCGACCCGGACCCGCCCCCTGCTGACGGCAACCGCCGCCGGTCGGCCCGGCCGACGCCCGTGGTCGCGACGGCGACGCAAGGCCCGGTGAGGGCCGGCCGAACGGTCGAGTCGAGACGGCCCGCCTCTCGCGGCTTCGCCGCCAGGACAACTCTTGTCGTCCTGGCCACCCCGCGCGGACGCCATACCTCAAACTGCCCGGCGACGCTGGGCGGAGGGGCAGGGGAGGCTCGGCCTGGTGCGGCGATTTCACGGTGCAAGACTATGGCGTTTCTGGTTTTTGATTATCCAAATGTGTATGTATATAGAAATTAAATACTATCCCTCAAAGTTCGGTAGGGAGAGAGCAGCCGGGCTTAACGCCAGTTGACCAGGATGAGGGGATAGCCCAGCTGCTGGATGTACTGGAAATGCGCGGTGTTGCCCGTGACCAGCTCCAGGCCGTGATGCAGGGCGATGGCGGCGATCATCGGATCGGCCAGACCGATGGGATGCCCGATGCGCTCCAGGTCGCCCGCGATCTTCCCGGCCAGCTCGGCGGCGGGCTGGTTAAAGGGGAGAATTTCTTCCTGGGCGGCGGCGGCAAGGAAGGCATTGAGGCGGCGGATGCTCTGGTTGCGTTGGAAGCCCCGGATGACCTCCATGACGGTGATTGTCGAGAAGGTCAGAATGCCTTGGGCTTGGCGATAAGCCATCGCGTTCTGGGCGACGGTCGGGTTGATCGCCTTGAGGATCTCGGAATAGATGTCCGTATCGAGCAGCGCCTTATTCAACGGAGATATCCCGCCAGGTTTCTTCCCGCCGACGGCGGTAGGCGTCGGCGACGATCTCGTCCAGCTCGTCGGCAGCGTCGCGCATCGCGCCGATCGAGCCTAAACCGGGCGCGTCCTGGGGGGCAGGGGGCGTGTGCAGGAAGGAACGCACGGCCTGGGCGACCAGCTCGTCGGCCGAGGCGAACCGGCCGCTATGGACGGCGGCATTGATCGAGCGTTCTACGTCGTTTGGTAAATGGATGGTCATGATATCGTTTCTCCTTCGATTCCCTAGCGTATCACACCCGACGCGAGTTGCCAAGCCGGGTGCATCATCCATGATTGCGACGCCTCTCCGCTCGTGGTAGGTGTGTTACAGTCTCCAGAGATGGGCCAACAGCGACGGAGGGTATGATAACAGCACCGGCGACCAACAGCCTGCCCGGCACCGCGGCACTCCTGGCGCGGCAGCTTGACCGCCGCGGCCGCCGGCTACGGCGGATCGGCAAGGTTCTGGTCATCGCCGGCGGCATCGGCATCTTCGCCGCGCTGCCGCTGGGCGTCTTCGGGGTGCTCGGGGCGGGCCTGACCGTCATGGCCGGCAGGTTGCTCGTGGAAGCCGCTGACTACCTCGCTGTACGCGCCTCTTGCCATGCCGTGCGGGCGAAAGCCGCAGCGTCACAGCGGGAAGACAAGCCGGCGGCCAGCGCCCGCACCATGCGAGCCTATGCCTTCAACCAGATGCTTCATGAGCTGGCACCTCCACCCCGCGTTACCCGCGGATGCCGCCCGGCGTCCGCGCCGAGCGGATCAGCGGCGTCGCTTATCTCGATGGCGACGGCACAAACCCCGGCCGAGTTGCATTGGGCCACTCGATGACGACGGCCCGGGTCGGTACCTGTCTGGGGAACTACGGCCTGCGGACGCCCGGCATCCACGTCGGCAACAACGGGACGATTCTCCCGGGCGACGACAGCGAGCCGCCCCCACGGCAACCGCCGCCGGTCGGCCCGGCCGACGCCCGTGGTCGCGACGGCGACGCAAGGCCCGGTGAGGGCCGGCCGAACGGTCGAGTCGAGACGGCCCGCCTCTCGCGGCTTCGCCGCCAGGACAACAAGAGTTGTCCTGGCCACCCCGCGGCGAGCGGATACATCAAAACTCCCCGCCGCCTTTGGCACGCATGCGTGCTTCGGGCGGCATCCCTGATTGGCGTTGCATAACAACGAGGTTATGAAACAGCAATGTTGCATGCAATCATTGCCATAGCGGGAAATAATCCCCTTTATTTCCCGTTAATCCCGTGGTACTGTCCAGTCGATGAAATTGCACGCATGGACGCTCCGAATTGCCGCGTCATGACCCGAGGTGGCCCGAAGCATGAACTACACCGAATGCAAGATGCCCGATCTCTCCGATTGCTCGGCGGTTCGCCTGCAAGGCTGGTCGCTGCTGCACGCCTTCTTCCTCGGCGATCCGGGAGTCACTTCCAAGGGGAGGCTGTATCGACGCAATTTCGCCCGATTGGTCGATAAATCAATTTATGAATATCAAATGTCACGAAAAGCCGTGCTCGATGAGATCGCCGAGAGACAACGCCCATACGAACAGATGGCCGCCGAAGGCCGACCTATGTACATTTTGGGATTTACGGATCATTTTGAGAACTGCCTGAACTCCGTGAATCGGGCTTTAAATCTTTTTGAGCGTTTGAGGCTAAGCAGGTCCGCAGTAGTTTTTTCACAGGACTGATCTCAGCCAGAATTCCTCCGAGAGGACACCGGCCTTCGTCAGCGCCTCGTGCGACGTCAGGCCCCCGAGGTAGCCGACGAACCGATCCACATGGTCATCGATCG
>DASZMJ010000307.1:0-7039 GCA_035551935.1 Isosphaeraceae bacterium | reverse complement strand
GAGGTTGTCGAGCTTGGCCCGCAGCGTCGCGTCGAGGGTGACTGCCTACATCGTGACCCCTCGTTCGTGGACAGTGACTGTTCGCACGATCGTTCCCCCCATGATTCGCCCGAAGGGCGGGGCCTGTCAAGGCGGGCATTTGGGGTACAATGCCGACCGTGCTCGATCGCCTCTACGAAGACAACCACTGCCTCGCCGTGAACAAGCCGGCGGGGGTGCTGACGCAGGGGGACGCGACGGGGGAGCCGGCGCTGGTGGACATGGTGCGCGAGGACTTGAAGCGACGATTCCAGAAGCCGGGCAATGTGTACGTCGGCCTCGTGCACCGGCTCGACCGGCCGGTGTCGGGGGTGGTGCTCGTGGCGAAGACGAGCAAGGCGGCGGCGAGGCTGTCGGAGCAGTTCCGGGAGGGGACGGTCGAGAAGGTGTACCGGGCGGTGGTCGAGGGGAGTTGCCGAGAGGACGAGGGGGAGTGGGAGGACACGCTCCGCAAGGACGAGCGGCGGAACGTCGTCGAGGTGGTGCCGGCGGGGACGCCGGGAGGAAAAGCGGCGCGGCTGGCGTTCCGGGTCGTCGGCCGCGGGCCGCGGACGACCACATTCGAGCTGCGGCCGACGACGGGCCGGGGGCATCAGCTCCGCGTGCAACTGGCGGCGCGGGGATTGCCGATCGTCGGCGACCGGAAATATGGGGCGGCGACCGTCCTCCGCGCGCCCGACGGCGGGCCCGGGATCGCCTTGCACGCGCAATCTCTGACGTTCACGCATCCGACCCGTCGCGAGCCGACGACGGTGTCGGCGCCGGCGCCGGCAGGCTGGCCCGGACACGCCTCCGGAGCGTGACGCCGAGGGCCGAGCGGCCGAGGAACGCCAGCGGCACGGCCAATGCCGACAGGAGCATGGCGCCGATGGTCCGCCACGGCGAGAGCTCGGCGGGCGTCGGCGCGGTCGACGCGAGCGGGGCCGGCTGTCGCAAGGCGATGCTGTAGCTCGTCGGGGTCGGCGCCTGCGCGGGCGTGGGGGCGGTCGAGGATTCGGCGGGCGTCTCGGCGGCGGGGGTCGGCGACGGCGGGGTCGGGTCGGTGGCGGCGCGGCGGCCGGCGGCGAGCTTGTCGAGGTAGCGGTCGGCGGATGCGAACAGCGCCGAATCGATCCGGCCGACCTGCTCGACCTCGTGCCGCGCCGACCTGGCGTCCATCCGGCCGACGGCGATCAGGTGGACGTACCAGAGCGCCGCGGCCCGGGCGCCGTCGCCGTCGAAGAAGAACAACGGCCGGGCGCCGGCCTGAGCGACCTCGGCGTCGAACTGGCGGACGTTCTCCTCGGTGATCGACCCGGCGGCGATCGGCAACGCGACGTATCGGAGGCCGTGGTGGCTGACCGCGGCGATGTCGGTCCCCTTCAGCTCGGCGGGCTCGCGGAGGTCGAGCGCGGTCTTGTACCCCTTGTCGGCGAGCCAGGCCCAGCCCTCCGCCGACGGCACGCTGCCGCCGGCCAACTTCGGCTCGACGACCAGGAATCGCCGGATGCCCGGCGCGGCGCCGGGGGCCTCGACGGTGGCGCTGGCGGTCGTCACCGGCTTGTCGTTGGCGGGGGTCGCGGCGGCGCGGGAGGGGGTGTTGGGCGGGGTGGTCGCGGCGGGCGTCTCGGCGGCGGGGGCGGCCGGCGGCGAGACGTCGCTGGCCGGCGGCGGGAGGTCGTTCAGGAGGTCGTCGGCCGTGGCCGAGGCGGCGGAGGTCCCCCTCCGAGCCGGCCCGGGGGCCGGCTCGAAGGTCGGGAGGGCGCGGACCAGGCTCTGCCCGCCCGGCGAATTTCGCCGGGCGCGCGAGCGGAGGTTCGACGGGTAGGACATCGTGGTGCCGGTCCCGGCCGGCTTGCGGCTCTGCGTCGAGCCGCCGGTGCCGGTGCCCGAGCCGGCCGGCTCGGCGGGCCCGGGCAGCGGCGAGAGGTCGGGGTTGTTCTCCATCTCGCCGCCGGTCGGCGAGCCCACGCCCGGCGAGGTCACGCCCGGGGTGACGACGCCGCCGACGGGCATCTCGACGGCCGGCGGCGCCGCGTAGACCTCGGCCGAGCGGCGACGGCCGAAGAGGCGGTGCTTGCCGCAGGTCGAGCAGCCACCGCCGCCGCCGAACATCGAGCAGCCGTCGAGCGCCAGGGCCGCGACGGCGAAGGTGAGCAGGGCCAGCCGCCGTCCGGTGATCCAGCTCCGCCCGGGGGTCGTTCGCAAGCTCTTCATGGTCAGGTCCTCCGGTCCTCGGACACCACGCCGATCGGCCCCCTTCGACGACGCCGGCCGCGCCGGGACGCTCGACGCGGGCGGCCCGACACGCCGCCGAGGTCGGCTCGGCGCGGATCGAGGCCGCTGGGACCGGGGACTTCGCGGGTCGGTCGCGGCGGGAGGCTCGTGGTTGTCGGCTCCAAAGGTGTCGGTCTCGGTCTCGATCACGTCCCCGCACGCCCCGCGGGGCGTGGCCGCGGCCCGCACCACCGACAAGCTCGATCGGACCGCCATCGAAGGCAGATCCGTCGCGACCCGCGGCCGTGCGGAAAGCGGGCGGCGATCCCGTCGGGGGATCGTTGAGCAAACTTAGCCGACGTTCCGGCCGTTGCCAAAAAACCCGACTCGTTTCTACAATGATTGCTCCGAAGGCCGGGTCCGCCGGCCCGAAACCTTGCCCGACCCGCGGGACCGAACGACCCGTGCCGACCGAGATCGCGACCGAAGCCGTACCTGCTCTGCCCGACGCGCAGCCTTTCGCCGATCGTCGCCGACGGGCGCAGTCGGCACGGTCGATCTGGCTCGGTGCCCTGCTCGTCGCCGCGGTCGCGCTGGCGACCTTCGGCCGCGACCTCGCGGCCGAGCCGCACTTCGTGGACGAATCGGCCTATCTTTCGCAGACGTACTACGCCGACCTCTTCCTCGACGGCCGCCGCGACGACCCCGCGTGGCTCGAGCACCCCGCGCTCGACCTCCCTCCCTTGCCCAAGTACCTCTTCGGCGGCACCCTCCGCGCCCTCGGGATGCCCCGCCAGCCCCCCGCCGCGGCGGTCCTCTGGTACCACGACATCCACACCCGGGCCGACACCGTCCCCGGCTCGCTCGTCGCCGCGCGGTGGTGGTCCGTCGCCTTCGGCACGGTCGCGTGCGTGGCCCTCTACGGCCTCGGCACGCTCGCCTTCGGCCCCCGCGCCGGCCTGCTCGCGGCGTTCTTCCTCGGCCTCGACGCCGACTTCCGGATGCACTGCCGCCGCGCCATGTCGGATGCCATCGTCGAGGGCCTCGTCCTCAGTACCGCCTTCCTCGCCCTCTGGGCCTGGCGCGCGACGCTGGAAGGGCGTCTCAAGGTTCCGAAGGTCCTGCTGGTCGCGCCGGCGCTCGGCGCGCTCGGTGGCCTCGCCGTGCTGACCAAGCTCACCGGCGGCCTCGCCTTGATGATCGTCGCCGCCTTCGCGCTGCTCGGCCTCGCATTGGGGCGGTTCCCGATCCGGCGCCGGCTCCTGTTCCTGTCGGCCGCGATCCTCGCCGCGCCGGCCGCGTTCGCGACCTTCGTCGCGCTCAACCCGACCGTCACCGCGCGGCCGAAGCGCCCCGGCGCGCTCGTGCCGGCGGCGGAATCGAACCAATCGATCTGGGAGCGGACGAAGCGGATCGTCGAGTATCGCGTCCTGATCTCGCGCGGGCAGCAGGAGCACCCGGATTTCAAGAAGAACCTCCTCGATACCCCGTACGAGAAGGCCCGCGCCGTCCTGATCCAGGGCTTCGGCCGCTACGGCCCGTTCGGCCCGCCGCGGGCGAGCTCGATCAAGAAGGTCGATTGGCCGCTCGACCGCCCCTGCCTCGTCTGGACCCCCTGGGTCGCCCTCGGCGCACTCTATGCGCTGCGCCGCGGCCTCCGCCAGTACCGCGACGGCAAGCCGCCGACGGCCTGGGCGGTGTTGCTCCAGGCATGGCTGGCCCTCGTCGTCGTCACCGCGTACATCCCGATGGCCTGGGATCGTTACTTCATCCCCATCCAGGCCGGCTCGGCCTTGCTCGCGGCCGGGGTCGCGAGCGCGGCGATCGGGGGGATCGGGAGATGGATGCGGAGCGATGCCTATCGACGCGCCGCCGGCCTCGTCTTCCTCACGCTCCTCGGCAGCTACGCCTTCTTCTGGCACACGCGCGACTGGAACGTGTCGAGCCGCTTGATGCTGACGTACGCGCTCGTCGATCGGGGCACCGTCCGCATCGACGGCCTCGAGGACCACACCCACGACCGCGCGAAATACGACGGCCACTACTACTCCGACAAGCTCCCCGGCTACTCGTTCCTCGCCGTCCCCGTGTATGCGACGGCGAAGGCCCTCCTCCACCTGCCCGACCACCCCCTCGGCCGCAAGGGGCCCGAGATCCCCCGCTGGCCGGCCGACTACTGGACGACCCTGGGCACCTCGGGCGTGTTGACGGCGTTGACGGGGTCCTTGCTCGTCTTCCTGGCCCGATCCCTCGGCTGCGGCCCGCGTCGGGCCGCGCTCGTGGGGCTCTCCTACGGCCTGGCGACGCCCGCCTTCGCCTACGCGACGCTCGCCTATGGCCACCAGGCCACCGCCTTCGCCCTGCTCGCGTCATTCGCCCTCCTCCAGACGCTCGAGCGTCGCCGGCCCCGTCCGCGCGCCGCCCTCGCCGGCTTCCTCGCCGCGCTGGCGGCGACGATCGAGCTGCAAGTCGGGCCGATTTCCGCAATATTCGGCTTATATTTGCTCATCTTATGGATGAGCGGTCGCGTCCGGTTCGCGAGCGTCGCCGCGTTCGGCCTCGGGGCGCTGGTGCCGACGTTGGGGATGCTGGCGTACAACGCGGTCGCGTTCGGCTCGCCGTTCGACATGGGGTATTTTCATCACGATACGGCGATCTTCGCCCGCGTCCACTCGGCGGCGAACCCGCTGGGCTTGCGGAGGCCGGGGTGGTCGCTCGTGCCGGAATTGTTGTGGGGCCGGCGGCGGGGCTTGCTCTGGTTCGCGCCGATCGTGGCCTTAGCCCTGCCCGGCTGGCTGGTGCTCGTCGCGAAACGACGCTGGGGCGTGGCGGTCGTGTCGCTGGCGACGTGCCTGGCGGTCTTCCTCGTGAACCTGAGCTATCCCGAGTGGACCGGCGGCCTCGCGACCGGCCCGCGATTGCTCGTGCCGCTGTTACCCTTCGCGATGCTGCCGGTGGCGGCGTTGCTGGGCGTGCGCGTCGGCGCGACGTTCTTCACGGTCCTCGCGACGGCCCTGACGCTCTGGGGCGCGACCGTGATGCTACTCTGCCAGGGCGTCGGCGCGCGGCTCGACCCGAACTACGTCGACCCCGTCTTCAACGTCGCGCTCCCCCTCTGGCGCGGCGACCCCTTGCCCAGCGACCCCCGCCACGACCGCTCGCTCTATCGCCTGATCCCGCCCGATCCCCCCGGCCCCCGCCCCTGGTACGGCGACCGCTTCGACCGCACCCTCGTCTCCTGGACCTGGCCGGTCGTGTCGCAATTGCCCCCCGCGCGCCGGTGGACCCAGTTCGCCCCGCTCGTGGCCTTCCAGGCGCTGATGGGGGCGTTGGTGATGATGGGTGGAAGAAGAGGATCGAACCGCAGACGACGCAGGTTTCGCAGAGGAAAGAAAATATAAAATTGAACCATTTTCTTTCCTCTGCGAAACCTGCGTCGTCTGCGGTTCGATTCCCTCTCCCCTCTCAAGCCGCGTCCAGTTGTCCTCGCACCGCTTCCCAGACGCGGTCCGCGGTCAGCTCGCTCATGCAGTCGAGCCGGTTGCACTTGCCGAGGTAGCTGGCGGCGCAGGCGACGCGGGTGGCGACGGCGACGGCGCGGGGGCCGTAGGGGCCGGTCTCGACGGGGCTGGTGCAGGTGTAGAGGCCGACGACGCGGGCGCCGGCCGCGGCGGCGAGGTGGAGCGGGCCGGTGTCGTTGGAGAGGACGACCGCCGACTCGGCCGCGACGGCCGCGAGCCTCATGAGGCTCGTCCGGCCGCAGAGGTCCACGCACGGCAGCAGCCCCAGCCGCGCCTTGAGGGCGTCGACCAACGCCCGGTCCTCCGCCGCCCCGACGACGACCAGGCTCGCCCCGCGCGTCAACGCCGCCCGCCGCCCGACCTCGGCGAAGTGCTCCGGCGGCCAGCGCTTCGTCGCCCACCGCGCCCCCGGGTTGAGCACGAGCCTCGGGCCGAGCTGTCCTTCGAGTGCCTCCCGCGCCCAGCGCCGATCTTCGTCGGCGATCGGCAACGCGAACCTCGGCCGATCGACCGCGGCGCCGAACGCCGCGGCGATCGCCAGCAGGCGATCCACCGCGTGGACCTCCGACAGCGGCGGGTGGTCGACCCGATGCGTGTAGAACCCGAACCGCGCCGCCCCTTCCCGCGCCCGCGACGAGCCCACCCGCACCGTCGCCCCCGTCGCCGCCGTCATGATCGCCGAGCGGAGCAACCCTTGCAGGTCGATCGTCACGTCGAACCTTCGTCGCCTCAGCTCGACCAGGAACCTCCCGAACCCCCCCGCCCCGGCCCTCGCCCGGTCGAACGGGATCACTTCATCCAGGTCCGGATGCCCGTCCAGCAACGCCCGCAATCCCTTGTTCACCACCCACGCCATCTTCGCTTCCGGCCAACGCTCCCTCAGCGCCGCGAGGACCGGCAGCGCATGTACGATGTCCCCTAGCGAGCTCGGCTTCAGGATGCAGACCCGCCCGGGCTTCAGCGTCTTGAGATCGACGTCGGTCTCGGCCATCGGCGTGGGAACTCCCTTTCCCCGGCGGCGGTTCGGGCCTCATCCTAGCCCCCGGCCCCCGATCGGGCAACACGGGCTGGACCTGGAGCCGCGGATCATGGGCGTGGAAGGGGGTTCGGGTGCTCTGAACAATGTAACGGCCCTGGCTAATCAGCTTTGTGTACAAATTTTCAATTAGGCTGATTCGGAATTGGGATGACAGCCGGTTTTGGCGTCAGGAGAGTGGATCTATGGGGATATCAGCCAGATCCCGCCGGATGCCAGGATCGCGGCCTAATCTCCCGAATTTGTA
>DASZMJ010000306.1:0-30151 GCA_035551935.1 Isosphaeraceae bacterium | reverse complement strand
TACAAATTCGGGAGATTAGGCCGCGATCCTGGCATCCGGCGGGATCTGGCTGATATCCCCATAGATCCACTCTCCTGACGCCAAAACCGGCTGTCATCCCAATTCCGAATCAGCCTAATTGAAAATTTGTACACAAAGCTGGGATGTTCTCGAAGTGCGCCGTGTTGTGCGTCACCAGGGTCAGGTCGTAGACGAGGGCGGTGGCGGCGATCAGCAGGTCCATGTTGTCGACGTTGATGCCCTTCGGGCGCAGCTCCGCCCGGACTTGGCCGAATTGCTCGGCACAGTCGGCGTCGAAGGGGATGACGTTGACCTCGTACGCGAGCATCGCCTCGACGGCCGTGCGGGCCGGGGCCGAGTCGGGACGGGCGAATACCCAGACGTACAACTCCGACAGCGAGACGGTCGAAGTGTAGAGCCGGCCGGAGTGCTGGACGAAGCGGTGAGCCAGGCCCGAGGGCCGGCGTAGGTGCGCGGAGAGGATGTTGGTGTCGAGGAGGAAGCTCACGCCGGGACCTCGCGCGTCGAGGGCCGGTGACGCTCCCTCTCGATCTCGTCGAGGATGCGATCGTCGTCCTCGGTCCAGTGTCCGGCCATCATGCCGGCGGCGGTCTCGGTGCCCCCGGGGCGCCAGAGAGGTGGCGGGCCGGGGGGCGTCTTCGACCGCACCACGACCTCGACCCTCCGGCCGTCCTCGATGCCGGGCTCGGCCTCCAGCTCGATCGTCCGGCCGCGGATCACGCCCCGCAGGATCTTGACCATGACTTCCTCCTCGTCCCTCGCTCGGCGTCGTCCTTACCCTAAACGGCGCGGGTCAGTCCTGGTAGAAGATGATCCGGCTGCCGTGGCGGGCGATGCGGAAGGGGAGCTCGCGGGGGCGGCCGAGGGCCTCGCGGATGGCGCGGTGGCGCTCGGGGGGGGCGAGCAGGAGCAGGAAGCCGCCGCCGCCGGCGCCCAGGAGCTTGCCCCCCTCGGCCCCGGCACGGCGGGCCGCGTCGTACCAATCGTCGACCGGCCCGGTGCTGATGCCGAAGCCGAGCGAGCGCTTCAGCTCCCAGCCCTCGTGCAGCAAGGTCGCGAAGTCGGCCAGGTCGCCGGGCCCGGAGAGGGCCTGCCGCATGGCGTCGGCCAGGTCGCGCATCCGCCGGAGGACCGCGAGGCGATCGGCCGTCCCCGCCGACTGGCGGCGGAGGATGCCGTCGGCGTCGCGGGTCTGGCCGGTGTAGAAGAGCAGGGCGCGGCGCTCGAGCTCGTCGAGCGTGCCGGCGCCGCAGGGGACGGGCTCGACGTCGACGGTGTCGTCCGGGTGGAAGCGGAAGTAGTTCAGGCCGCCGAAGGCGGCGGCGTACTGGTCCTGGCGGCCGATCGGCTTGCCGAGCACGTCGATCTCGATGCGGCAGGCCTCCTCGGCCAGCCGGGCCCGGCCGACGACCCGGCCGCGGTAGGCGTGCAGGGCGTTGAGCAGGCCGGTCGTGAGGCTGGAGCTGGAGCCCATGCCGGTGCCGGCGGGGACGTCGCCGACGGTGGTGATCTCCAGGGGCTCGTCGATGCCGACCAGTCGGAGGGCCTCGCGGACCAGGTCGTGGCCGATGGCGTCGACGCGGTCGGCGACCTCGGTGCGCGAGTAGGCGACGCGGATCGTCGGCTCGAACCGCCGGTGGAGGTTGACGTACATGTGCTGGTCGATGGTCGTGCTCAGGACCGCCCCCGGCTCGTGGCGGTAGAAGGCCGGCAGGTCGGTGCCGCCGCCGGCGAAGCTGACGCGGTAGGGCGTCTGCGAGATGATCATGGCGGTGGCGGGCCCCGGTCGTCGCGTCCCGACGGGGCCCGACGACGGCCCCGGTCCCCTCCGAACGTAACGGCGCGGCGGTCGCGCCGCCAAGGGGCCGCCGGCTCAGCCGCGCCGCGACGGCCGCCGGGCCACCACCCCGACCTCCCGCCGATGCGGGGCGATCGGGAACGACACGGGGCGCGCCTCGGCCCCCGCCTCGGCGCCGGGACCCGGCCGGTCGCCGGGGCCCTTCCCCAGGAGCCGTCGGCCGAGCCGCTCGACGGCCAGGGTCGTCCGCCAGGCCGCCAGCGCGACGCCGACGACCAGCATCGCGACCGCGACCAGCGGGAGCATGTAGAGGAACAGCACGGCCCGCACCGCCCGCAGCACGAAGCGGTTCGGCGGGTCGCCCAGCGGCTCGGCCCCCCCGTCGTCGTCGCGCCCGTCGTCCGGCCCGATGGCCCGCGGTTCGTCGGTCATGCGACCTCCCTCCCACGTTGCTCTAGGTCACGCCGCGACGGCCCGCGCGATTTTCTCGGGCGGGCCGGCGGCAGTCTGTCGCCCGCGGGCAACGTCAGGGTCTCGATCGTGGGGAAGGTCATCACCATATTCTACCGGGTAAGTCGCGGCCGACGACCCGTCCCCGGCCCGGAATCCACCGGCCTTCAACGGCCCGGAGCGGGCGTGCCGCCGGCCATCGTCGCAGGATTGCATAAATCGACGACAATCGTGCAAAGGAATACGTTCACGCCCAAATCGTGGCCCGAAGCGGGTCGTGGGCCATGTTGCCGCCGATCAACCTGGACGTAATTTTCCGAAATCGACCAACTTGGTCCTTGCAAGGGGGGGAGGATGTTGGCATAGATTAGGGGCACGGCAGCGACGTCGCATTGGACCTTGCACGCGACCCAACAGGGGAGCGAGGTCCGATGCGGACCACTCGATGGGACGCATGCCGAGCCCGATGTCGGGCGCCCGGGCCCGATGGAGCGAGTCGACCGCGAACGAGCACCACGACGACCGATCCGCCCCGCCCGCCACCCTTGCGAGCCGCGTGCCGCCGGGGGGTCGGGTCGGGGATAAGACAACGGAAGGGCGACCGAGGTCCGGTCGCCCGCCCCGGACCGGGCCCCGGTCCTCCGGAACGACTCCCTCTCCCGGCGCGACGCGACGTCCGACCCAGACCTCGGGAGATCCTGCGAACCATGAGCGGGCCATCACCGATCCTCCCGGTGCAAGACCTCGGCCAGGCCTACCTGGGCTATGGCCTCGAGGTCGACGAGCTCCAGCGAGCCGATCGCGCCGCGAGGGCCGCGACGGCGCGGCGGCGGGCCTACCTGGCGGCGAAGCGCGGCATCGACGTCGTGGCCTCGGTCGCGGCCCTGATCGCGCTGGGGCCGGTGCTGCTGGTCACGGCGCTTTTGATCAAGCTCCGCGACGGCGGCCCGGTGCTGTTCGTCCAGAAGCGGGTCGGCAAGGACGGTCGGGCCTTCGACTTCTACAAGTTCCGGTCGATGGTCGTCGGCGCCGAGCGGCTCCAGGCGGACCTGCTGGCGTTCAACCACCACGACTCGGGGCACACCTTCAAGATGCGGCGCGACCCGCGGGTCACGTGGATCGGCCGGCTCATCCGCCGCACCAGCATCGACGAGCTGCCGCAGTTCCTCAACGTGCTGAAGGGGGACATGACGCTGGTCGGCCCCCGGCCGGCCTTGCCCCGCGAGGTCGCCCGGTACGACGACCGGGACCGCCGCCGCCTCGAGGTCACGCCGGGCCTGACATGCCTCTGGCAGGTCAACGGCCGGGCCGACCTGCCCTTCGACCGCCAGGTCGAGCTCGATCTCGAGTACATCGAGGGCCAGGGCCTCCTGCTGGACCTCGAGATCCTCGCCCGGACGATCCCGGCCGTGCTGTCCTGCCGCGGCGCGTATTGAATCGAGCCGTCCCCGCCCCGCCCCCCGCGCCCGCGTCCCGGCCCGACCCCGCGTGCCGGGACGACCCCCTTGGGAAGATCCCCCGCGACGTTCTACAATTGGGGCGCCCGCGGCGCCGCGGGCCGGCGCCGCCGGGGCCGACCGGACAGGGAGACCGATCGTGGAAGTCATCGCGACCGTCTTGCCCGGCGTCCTGCTGGTCCGGCCCCGGGTCTACCGCGACGACCGCGGCTGGTTCGTCGAGGCCTGGGGCCGCGACCCCTACCGCGCACACCCGGGGCTGCCCCGCGACTTCGTCCAGGACAACCTGTCGTGCTCGCGGCCCGGCGTGCTCCGGGGGCTGCACTACCAGCACCCCAACGGCCAGGGGAAGCTGATCCAGGCCCTCCGCGGGGCGATCCTCGACGTGGCCGTCGACATCCGCCGCGGCTCGCCCCACTTCGGCCGGCACGTGGCCGTGCCGCTGGCGGCCGACGACCCGACGCGGCTCTACGTGCCGCCGGGCTTCGCGCACGGCTTCCTCGTCGTCGGCGACGCCGAGGCGCTGGTCGGCTACAAGTGCACGACCGGTTACAGCCCCGGCGACGAGGGGGTCGTCCGCTGGGACGACCCGGACCTCGGCATCGCCTGGCCGCTGGCCGGCCCGCCGCTCCTCTCGCCGCGCGACGCCGACGCCCCGCGGCTGGCCGACGTGCCGGCCGACCGCCTCCCCCCCTTCGACGGCACGACCCCCCGAGCGGCCCCCGACCGATGATCCACTACATCACGACGAGCGGCATCGGCAACGCCTGGGTCGCCGCCGAGCTCGAGGTCATGGAGCGCAAGGGCATCCCGTTCGCCCTGCATTCGCTCCGGGGGCCGCACCAGAACTTCTTCGGCTCCCCCTGGGCGGCGCGGCTGGACCGCCAGACGCGGCGGATCTACCCCCTGCCCCCGGCGTCGTTCGCCCTGTCGGTGCTGCTGGCCCCCCTGCTCTTCGGGCGTCGCTTCTTCGAGGTCCTGGGCAACGCCCTCGTCGGCGAGCGCGAGTCCTTCCGCGGGCGGCTGGCCTCGATCGCGCACGCCTTCGTCGCCTGCCACTGGGCCCGCCGGCTCCGCGACGGCGACGAGCCGGTCGCGCTGGTCCACGCCCACTGGGCCCACTCGGCGGCGACCGTCGGCATGTACGGCGCCTGGCTGCTCGGCGTCCCCTTCAGCTTCACCGGCCACGCCGTCGACCTCTTCCGCGACCGCGTCGCCCTGCGCGACAAGGTGCGGCGGGCCGACTTCATCGTCTGCATCTCCGAGTTCCACCGCGACTTCTACAAGAAACTCGGGGCCCGCGACGAGCGATTGCACGTCGTCTACTGCGGCATCGACGCCGACGCCTTCGCCTTCCGACGGCCGCCGCGCGGCGACCGCCGCCCGCGCATCCTGTCGGTCGGCCGCCTGGTCGAGAAGAAGGGGTTCCACGTCCTGGTCGACGCCTGCCGGGCCCTGGCCGACCGCGGCCTGGCGTTCGACTGCGTCATCGCCGGCGACGGCCCCTGGGAGGCCCGCCTGCGCGAGCAGGTCGCGCGGCTCGGCCTGGAGGGGGTCGTCACGATCACCGGCAAGCCGCTCTTGCAGGAGGAGCTGCCCGACTTCCTCGCCGGCGGCGACCTCTTCGCGCAGCCCTGCGTCTGGTCGAGCGACAACGACGTCGACGGCACGCCCCGGACCCTGATGGAGGCGATGGCCTGCGGCGCTCCGTCGGTCTCGACGCGGCTGGCCGGCATCCCCGACATCCTCGAGCACGACCGCTCCGGCCTCCTGGTCGAGCCCGGCGACGTCGTCGGCCTGGCCGACGCCCTGCGACGCCTGATCGAGGACCCGGCCCTGGCCGACCGGCTGGCGCGCGGCGGTCGCGAGCAGATCCTCCGCAAGTTCCAGATCGACGACTGCCTCGAGCCCCTGGCCGACCTCTTCCGGCGGCGGCTCGCCGCCGGTCGGCCCGTGGCGGCGGCCGCGGCGGTCGCGTCCTGAGCCCGAGCCGACCGAGAAAGGGACCGGAGCCGATGGCGAGGCGGGTCAAGGCACTGTTGCTGGCGGCGGGGCTGGGGAGCCGGCTGCGCCCCCTGACCGACACCGTCCCCAAGTGCCTCGTGCCGGTCGCCGGCCGCCCGCTGCTCGCCTACTGGCTCGACCGCCTCGGCGACGCCGGCGTCGCCGAGGCGGTCGTCAACACCCACGCCCTGTCCGACCGCGTCCGCGACTTCATCGCCGGGGCGAATCGCGGCGGCCCGATCCGCCTGGTCGAGGCACACGAGCCGACCCTGCTCGGCTCGGCCGGGACGGTCGCCGCCAACCCGCACCTGGCCGACGACGCCGACGAGGTCCTGATCCTCTACGCCGACAACCTGAGCGACGTGGACCTCCGGGCCCTGCTCGCCTACCACCGCGCCCACGACGACCCGGCGACGATGCTCCTGTTCCGGGCGCCGGACCCGAGGGCCTGCGGGATCGCCGAGCTGGACGACGCCGGCCGGGTCGTCTCCTTCGTCGAGAAGCCGGCCGAGCCCCGGGGCGACCTGGCCAACGCGGGCGTCTACGTGCTCGACGCGTCGGCGTATCGCGAGGTCGCGGCCCTGGGGGCGTTCGACCTCGGCTTCGATGTCCTGCCCCGGTTCGTCGGCCGGATGCGGGGGTGGGCCTGGGGGGGCTACCACCGCGACATCGGCACGCCCGAGGCGCTCGCGGCGGCGCGGGCCGACTTCCCGACGGTCCTCGCCGCCGGCCGACGGCCGGCGGTCTTCCTCGACCGCGACGGCACGATCATCGAGCACGTCCCCTACCTCGCCGACCCGGCGCGGGTCCGGCTGCTGCCCGGCGTGGCCGAGGGCCTGCGGCGGCTCGGCGCGGCGGGCTTCGTCCGGGTCGTCGTCTCGAACCAGTCGGTGATCGGCCGGGGGATGGCGACGCGGGCCCAGGTCGCGGCGGTCCACGACGCGATGCGTGCCCGACTCGCCGAGGCGGGGGCGGCCGTGGACGCCATCTACGATTGCCCGGTCGCGCCGCGGGGCGATGACCGGACGGCCCTGGAGCACCCCGACCGCAAGCCGGGCCCCGGGATGCTGCTCCGGGCCGCCAGCGAGCTCGGCCTCGACCTCGGCGCCTCGTGGATGATCGGCGACATGATCAGCGACGCCCTGGCCGGGATCAACGCCGGCTGCCGCGGCTCGATCCTCGTCCGGACGGGCAAGGAGCTCGCCGACGCCGAGGCCGGGGCGGCGCCCGGCCTGCTCGTCCGCGACGACTTCGCCACGGCGGCCGAGGCGGTCCTGGCCGCGGGGCGGGCCACGCGCGGGGGTTCCGGCCCGGCCCGGGCGCGGGGGATGATCCACGGGGGGGCGTTGCCGTGAGCGAGCTCGGGCTGGTCGTCATCGGGCGCAACGAGGGGGACCGCCTGCGGCGTTGCCTGGGGTCGGTCGTCGGGCGGGGCCGCGTCGTCGTCTACGTCGACTCGGGCTCGACCGACGGGAGCGTCGCGATGGCGCGGTCGCTCGGGGTCGAGGTCGTCGAGCTCGACATGTCGACCCCGTTCACGGCCGCCCGCGCCCGCAACGCCGGCCTGGGTCGGCTGCTCGAGCTCGACCCCGGCGTCGACTATGTCCAGTTCGTCGACGGCGACTGCTCGGTCGTCGCCGGCTGGCTCGAGCGGGCGGCCGTCGAGCTCGACGGCCGCCCCGACTGCTCGGTCGTCTGCGGCCGGCTCCGCGAGCAGTATCGCGACCGGACGATCTACAACCGCCTGGCCGACCTGGAGTGGGACCGGCCCGCCGGCGAGGCCCTCGCCTGCGGCGGGATCGCGATGATGCGGGTCGCCGACCTCCGGGCCGTCGGCGGCTTCGACCCGACCCTGATCGCCGGCGAGGAGCCCGAACTCTGCGTCCGCCTGCGGCGGCGCGGGGGCAAGGTCGTCCGGCTCGCCGACGACATGGCGTGGCACGACGCGGCGATGACCCGCTTCGGGCAGTGGTGGCGGCGGATGGTCCGCGCCGGTTTCGCCTCCGCCCAGGGGGCCTGGTTGCACGGCGCCGCGCCGGAACGGCACTGCGTCCGGCAGGTGCGGAGCAACTGGTTCTGGGGGATCGTGGTGCCGGCGCTGGCGCTCGGCCTGGCCTGGCCGAGCCGCGGCCTGAGCCCGGCCTTGCTGCTCGGCTACCTCGCCCTGGGCCTGCGGACCTGGCGCGGGGCGCGGCGTCGGGGGATGACGTCGGCCGACGCCGGGCTCTACGCGGCGGCCTGCGTCGTCGGCAAGCTCCCCCAGGCGTGGGGGCAGGCCCGGTTCCACGCCCTGCGGCTGCTCGGGCGCGGCGCCTCGCTGATCGAATACAAGGGGCCGGCCGCCGCGGCCGTCGGCGCCCCGGGCGTCACGACTTCGAGGGCCTGACCCATGGGCGACGCGGGGCCGGGCGGGCTCTTGATCGTCATCGTCAACTACCGCAGCGCCGCGCTGACGATCGACTGCCTGCGGTCGCTGGAGCCGCAGGTCGGCCCGGCCGGGGCGCGGGTCGTCGTGGTCGAGGGGGGCTCGGGGGACGACTCGGCCGAGGTCCTCGCGGCGGCGATCGTCGGGCGGGGCTGGTCGGGCTGGGCCTCGGTCCTGCCGCTGGAGCACAACGGCGGCTTCGCCTTCGCGAACAACCGGGCGATCGAGGCGGCGTCGCGGTCGGCCGAGGCGCCGCGGTACGTCTGGCTGCTGAACCCCGACACCGTGGTCCGGCCCGGGGCCCTGACGGCGCTCGTCGAGTTCCTGGAGGGACACCCCGAGGTCGGCATCGCCGGCGGCCGGCTGGAGGACGCCGACGGGACCCCGCAACATTCGGCCTTCCGCTTCCATTCGGTCCTCAGCGAGCTGGAGCACGGGCTGCGCCTGGGACTGACCACGCGGCTGCTGGCCCGCTGGCGGGCCCCCCTGCCGCTGCCGGAGGGCCCGTGCGCCGTCGACTGGGTCTCGGGCGCCAGCATGATCGTCCGTCGCGAGGTGTTCGAGGCGGTCGGCCTGCTCGACGAAGGTTACTTCATGTATTATGAGGAGACCGACTTCTGCCTCCGGGCGCGCCGCGCCGGCTGGCCCTGCTGGTACGTGCCGGGGTCGCGGGTCGTGCACCTGGTCGGGGGGTGCTCGGGCGAGGCCGACCCGTCGCGGGCGCGGCGCCGGCGGCCGGCCTACTGGTTCCATTCGCGGCGGCGCTACTTCTTGAACCACCACGGCCGGCTGAAGACGACGCTGGCCGACCTCGCCTGGGCCTCGGGCTACGCCCTCTATCGGCTCCGCCGGCCCATCCAGGGGGTGCCCGACGAGGACCCCGAGCACCTCCTCGGCGACTTCATCCGGCACAATTTCCTGGCGGCGCGCCGCTGACGACGGCCGCCCGCGTCCCGACCCCTTGAGGCCGCGATCCACCGAGATGGGCTACCTGACACTCATCGCCTTCGCCTGGCTGACCGTCGTCGCGGGCGCCCGGACCGGGGGCCGCGGCGCGCTCTGGTACGGCTGGATGTCGGCCTTGCTGCTGGCGCCGGTCCGGATGGTCGCGCCGCTGGGGATCTTCGTCCTGGACGCGCGGTCGATCGCCGGGGTGATCGGGGTGGCCCAGGCGGCGACGGCGCGACCCGAGCCCGGGGCCGCGCGATGGCGCCCCTCGGCCTCGGATGCGTTGATCGTCGCCCTGATCGGGTCCATGCTCGTCTCGCAGCTCCTGGCGGGGAACTTCCGCCCGAAGACGCCGATCGCCTACGCGACCGCGTGGCTGGTGCCCTACCTGGCGGGTCGGCTCTTCGTCCGATCGGCCGCCGACTTCCCCCGCGCCCTGCGGGCGGTCGCCCTCGTCACCCTGCTCCTGGCGACGCTGTCGATCGTCGAGTCGCTCACCCGCGTCAACCTGTTGCTGATCATGCAGGGTGGGTTGTCCGACTCGGGGGGGGATGTCCGCGCCGGCCTGAGGCGCGCCACGGGGCCGTTGGGGAACCCGATCTTCCTGGGGATGATGCTCGCGCTGCTGCTCCCCTGGGCGTCGGAGGCGTCGCGGCAAGCCCGCGCCGGGGCCGGGCCGAGGTGGTGGCGGCTGCTGCCCTGGCTGGTGGGCATCGCCCTCGTCGGCACCGTCTCCCGAGGCCCGATCCTCGCGGGCCTCGCGACCCTGCTCGGTACCGTGTACCTCCGGCATCGCCGCTGGCGCGCCCTCCTCGTGTGCGCCGGCCTGGCGGGGGCCGTGCTCGTCGTGACCGCCAAGGACGCCGTCGTCGGCATGCTGACCGACGTGGCCGGCGAGGACGCGGAGCAGACCGTCGTCATCCGGGGCAAGGAATACGCCTACAGCGGGTCGCTCCACCGCCTCCTGCTGTTCGAGGTCTACTGGGACTACCTCGTCGAGTCCGGCCTCTTCGGCTACTCGCCGCCCACGGACCACGGCGACGACGAGCCGGAGGACGTCGGCAAGTTCACGTCGATCGACTGCCACTACCTCATGTACACGATGCAATATGGCTACATCGGCATGGGACTGTTCGTGCTCCTATTGGCCGGCGCCCTGGCCGACCTGGGGCGGGCCGCCCGCGGCGGCGGCGCCGGCGCGGGGCTGGCCGGCCCGCTCGCCATGGCGCTGGCCGCGGTGTCGCTGAACATGTTCAGCGTCTGGTTCGCCCCCGACTACGCCCCGGCCTGGATCTTCACCGCGGGGGTGGCGGCGTCGCTGCGCGACCTGGCCGGCGAGCCCGCCGTGCCGTGATGACCTAGGGTTTCAGCGTCCGGCCGCCGCGGCGGCATCAGCGATCGCTCGCTCCTGTGCTTGCAAAGGGGCGGCGGGAGTCGATAGGATCGGAGGGCTCCGTCGGTGTCCCCTGGAGTCCGCGCCATGAGCCGCCCGGTCGGCGACGTCCCGGCACGACCGTGGATACCATGCCCCGGTTCACCGCGAGGTAGCCGACGATGAAGGTCACGTTCGTCTTGCCGGGGTTCAACCTGCACGGGGGGACGCGGATCGTCGCCGGGTACGCCGACCGCCTCCGGCGGCGCGGGCACGACGTCCTCGTCGCGGCCCCGCCCCCACGGGCGCCGTCGCTCCCGGCGCGGCTGCGCGGGCTGCTCCGCGGGCGTGGCTGGCCGCGGGGCCCGGGGCGTCGGCCCTCGCACTTCGACGGCCTGGACATCCCGTGCCGGACGCTCGACCGCTGGCGCCCCGTCGAGGACCGCGACCTGCCCGACGCCGACGTCGTCGTCGCGACCTGGTGGCTGACCGCCGAGTGGGTCGCCCGGCTCTCCTCGCGCAAAGGGGCGAAATCCTACCTGATCCAGATGCACGAGGCGGCCGTCGAGGGCATGCCGGCCGAGCGGGTCGAGGCGACCTGGCGGCTGCCGCTCCGCAAGATCGTCGTCTCGCGCTGGCTCGCCGAGCTGGCGCGCGACCACTTCGGCGTCGACGACGTCGCCCTGGTGCCGAACGCCGTCGACCTCGAGGTCTTCCACGCCGAGCCGAGGGACAAGCGGCCCGAGCCGACCGTCGGCCTCCTCTACTCGCACGAACGACACAAGGCCACCGACCTGGTCCTCCGGGCCCTCGACGGCGTGACGGCGCGGGTGCCGGGCCTCCGCGTCGTCGCCTTCGGCATCCCGCCGGTGGACGACCGCCTGCCGCTGCCCCCCGGGGCCTCGTACCGGCGATCGCCGCCGCAGGACCGGCTCCGGACGATCTACGAGCGGTGCGACGTCTGGGTCAGCGGCAGCACCTTCGAGGGGTTCAACCTGCCCCCGCTGGAGGCGATGGCCTGCCGCTGCCCGGTCGTCTCGACGCGCAACGGCGCGATGCCCGACCTGATCGAGGACGGCGTCAACGGCCACCTCGTCGACGTCGGCGACCTCGACGCCTTGACCGACCGCACGGCGCGCGTGCTCGAGCTGCCGGCCGCCGCCTGGCGGGCCATGTCCGACGCGGCCCGACGCACCGCGGCCCGATACACCTGGGACGACGCGACCGACCTCTTCGAGGCCGCCCTCCGCTCGGCCGTCGACCACCACCGCGCGGGGAGCTATTCGAATGCCTGAGAACGCGACGCCGCGCGTGCTGATCATCTCGCCGGCGAAGGACGAGGCCCAGTACCTCGAGCGGACCATCGCCAGCATGGTCGCCCAGACCCACCGGCCGGCGCGCTGGGTGATCGTCGACGACGGCAGCGTCGACCGGACCGGGGAGATCGCCGAGGCGGCCGCCCGCGAGCACCCCTGGATCCAGGTCGTCCGCCGGCCGGTCGGGGCGCGGCGGGTGGGGCCGGGGGTCGTCGAGGCGTTCTACGACGGCCTGCGCCAGGCCGACTGCGACGACTACGACTACCTCTGCAAGCTCGACGCCGACCTCGAGTTCGCGCCCGGCTACTTCGCCGAGCTCCTGCGTCGGTTCGAGGCCGACCCGCGGCTCGGCACCGCCAGCGGCAAGACGTACATCCCCGTCGGGGGGCGGTTCGTCCCGGAGCGGACCGGCGACGAGTTCTCGCACGGCGTCGCCAAGCTCTACCGCCGCGAGTGCTTCGAGGCGATCGGCGGGTTCGTCCGCGAGGTGATGTGGGACGGCATCGACTGCCACCGCTGCCGGATGCTCGGCTGGGAGGCCGTCAGCTTCGACGACCCCGAGCTGGCGATCAAGCACCTGCGGCAGATGGGCTCGTCGTTCCGGAGCGTCTACCACGGCCGGCTGCGTTGGGGGCGGGGCCAGTACTTCATGGGGACGCACCCGCTGTACCTGCTGGGGATCGCCGGCTACAGGGCCTTCGAGCGGCCCTGGGTGCTCGGCGGGCTCTGCATCCTCGGCGGCTACCTCGGTGCCTGGGCCCGCCGCCGACCGCGGTACGAGGACGCGGAGTTCCGCCGCCACCTCCACCGCTGGCAACTCCGCGAGCTGCGCCGGCGCCTGTCCGGCGGGCCCGGCCGGGCCCGGCCGGCGCCCGCGCCGACGTCCCCGTCCCGGCCCCAGGAGATCGCGACATGAGGGCCGACCTCGAGGCGGCCGCCGTGCCGCGACAGGCCCCGCGCCGGCCGGCGCCGGTGGCGGTCTGGGGCATCCCGCTGGCGCCCGTGTCGGCCGCCGAGGCGGTCGCCGCGATCGGCGACCTGATCGAGGCGCGGGAGCCGTCCTACCTGGTCTCGGTCAACCTGAACTACGCGATGCTCACGCACCGCGACCCGCGGCTGAGGGCCGTCAACGACGGGGCGGCGCTGGCCCTGGCCGACGGCATGCCGCTGCTCTGGGCGGCGCGGTGGCGCGGCACGCCGCTGCCGGAGCGGGTCGCCGGCTCGGACCTGATCTTCGCCCTCGCCGGGCTGGCGGCCGAGCGGGGCTACGGCGTCTTCCTGCTCGGCGGCGCCCCCGGCGTCGGCGACGCGGCCGCCGCGAACCTCCGGGCGCGCTACCCCGGCCTCCGGATCGTCGGCACGGCCTCGCCCCCGTTCCGCGACCTGACCGCCGCGGAGCACGACGAATTGATCGCCACGATCCGGGCGGCGCGGCCCGAGCTGCTCCTCGTCGCCTTCGGCCAGCCCAAGGGGGAGCTCTGGGTCGCCGAGCACTGCCGGGCGCTGGGCGTCCCGGTCTGCGCCCAGCTCGGGGCATCGATCGACTTCGCCGCCGGCCGGGTCCGCCGCGCCCCGCAGTTCCTGCGGCGGACCGGCCTGGAGTGGGCGTTCCGGCTCGCCCTGGAGCCGCGTCGGCTCGGGGGCCGCTACCTGCGCAACGCCCTGTTCCTGCTCGGCCGGGTGCCCGGCGCGGTCGCCGACGGGCTCGGGGGGCGGCTCAGTCGAAGGTCGGCTTCTCGGCCCGCTGGCCCAGCACCCAGCGATAGACCTCGACGGTCTTCCGAGCCTTGACGTCCCAGTCGTAATGGGCCAGGGCATGGTCGCGCGCCGCGGCCCCCAGCGCCGCGACGCGGCCCGGGTCGCCGACCAGGGCCCCGAGCTCGGCGGCGAATGCCGCGACCAGCTCGTCCTTGGTGCCGAGCGGGACCCGCACGCCCCGGCCGGGGCCGACGAGCCGGCCGGGGGCGCCGTAATCGACCACGACGCAGGCCAGGCCACAGGCCATCGCCTCGACGACGACCCCCGCCCCCAGCTCGCGGATCGACGGGAAGACGAAGACGTCCGCCGCGCGCATCAAGTCGCCGACCCGGGCCTGCGGCAGGTTCCCCGTGAACTCGACGCAGTCCCCCAGGCCGTGCTCGGCGACGATCCGGTCCAGCCGCGCCCGCTCGGGCCCCTCGCCGACGATCACCGTGCGATGCCGGCGCAGCTCGGGGTTGGCCGCCAAGGCCAGCAGCAGCACGTCGGGGCACTTGTAGGGGACGAGGCGGCCGGCGTACAGCAGCGTCAACGGGCCCTCGTGGCGCCGCTCCGGCGGCGCCGAGAAGAGGCTCGGCTCGATCCCGACCTCGGGGAAGTCGATGACCCGGTCGCGCACCGCCGGCGGCAGGTCGGCGATCGTGTGCGCGAACGAGGCCAGGATCGCCGCCGACCGCCGCAGGGTCGCGCGGTGGTACGGCAAGAGCCGGTGGGCGCCCCGGACGTACGTCATCCACTCGCGTTCGCGGGCCAGCTCGCCGCCGAACCCCGGCGGCCACCGCAGGCCGCCGTTGAGCGGGCCGAGCACGAACGGCACGGGGCTCCACTTGGCCATCGGGCTGGGCAAGGTCGGCGACATCGGCGTGACCCGGTGGACCAGGTCGAAGCGGCCGGCCCGCAGGTCGGCCCCGAACCGCCGCCAGACCTCGCGCTCGAAGGCCAGGTACGAGGGGTACGCCATCGCGATGTTCGTCGTCCAGGCGACCGAGGTGCCCCCGCGCAGCGCCTTCGACAGCGCGTACATCGGCCGGGCGATGTACTCGTTGTCGAGGGCGACGACCTCGCAGCGCCCCAGGCCGGCCCGGTCGATCTCCGGCACGTTCCGCACGTGGGTCGCGACGACCGCCTCGACGTGGTCGCCGATCGCCTTGCACGCCCGATAGCCGACGACCGGCAGCGACGGCCAGGCGGGGTTGCAGTGTTCGGCCAGGAGCAGCACGCGCATCCCAACTCCCTCACGGTTTGCCGGCTTCCGCGGCGGCCGACGTCGGCCTCGGCGCGGCGGGCCCGGCCGGCGCCCGCGCCACGACCACCAGCGCCTCCCGGAACCGGGGGACCAGGTACAGCGGCGCGCCGAGCCAGGACAGGACGCGGAAGTGCAACGCGTTGGGGTTGTGCGGGAACTGCCGCAGCTCGACCCCGACGTCCTCGAAGCCGGCCCGCTCGAACTGCCAGCGCAGGTGGTCGCGGGTGTACTCGAGGATGTGGCCGAGGCCGCGATCGGTCGGCATCCGGAAGTGGTCGAACATCCGCTTGCCGATGGCCATGTAGACGACGTTGCGCAGGCGGTAGAGGTTCGGCGTCGTGCAGATCAGGGTCCCCCCGGGCCGCAACGCCCGCCGGAGCCGCTCCAGGACGATGTGGCCGGGGATCGGCAGGTGCTCAATGACCTCCGAGAACATCGCCACGTCGAACTCCGCGTCGAACGGCTCGGCGTCGCCGCAGAGGTTCCACTCGACCGGCCGGACGCCCCGCTCGCGCAGGTAATCGCCGTTGGACCCGCCGACGTCGGCCAACGTCGCGCGGTCGCCCCACAGCGTCGCGGCCATCGCCGCGTACTGGCCGCCGCCGATGTCGAGGAAGTCGATCGGCGGCGGCCCGGCGACCTCGGCGTAGAGCTTCATCAACGCCCGGTAGCGCGAGCGATACCTCGGGTAGTACTCGGGCACCTCGTTGAACCGGCCGCGCACGACGACCTCGTCGAAGACCCGGTCGAACGTCCGGCGGTCAAGGTCGCGGGGCATGGCGTGCGGTCGCCCTCGGTCGTCGGCGATCGTCAGCCCGACGCCGACCGCGCCGGCGCGCGCGGCGCACGGTCGCGGTCGGCGTCGGGGCGCGACTTCACCTTGGTAAATTGATAGATTTTGATTCGCTTGAAGGATCGGATCGACTCGCGCCGATAGGCCGGGCCCATCCCGCGCCCGATCAGGTCGTCTCGCCCCGTCGCGCCCTGTTTATGGTACCAGTAGTGCTCCCGGTTGACCACCAGGAGCACGCGGTCGGCGTCGCCGGCCGCCGCCTCCACCCAGGCCGCGAGGCGATGCCAGGGGACCTGCCGGGCGTCGAGGACGCCGCGGTCGCCGTAGTAGGACAGCAGGCCGAGGTCGCCGGAGAGCAGGACCGCCCGCCCCCGCGCCCCCGGATCGTCGCGGAGGTAACGCGCGGCGGCCCGATAGTCGTCGCGGGCGTGGCGGCCGTCGAAGTAGTATCGGGTCAGCGAATCGAGGTTCAAGGCGATCAGCAGGACGAGGGCGATCCGGCCGGTCACCAGCATCGGGTCGCGGCCGGTCGGCGCCGGCCGGCGCGCGGCGAGGGGTGCGACGACGGCCAGGGTCGTCATGACGAACAGCGTGTGCCGCGGCAGCCAGTTCAGCCCCGTCGCCAGGGCGAACGCGGCCATCAGGGCCATCGAGAGGCCGGCGGCCAGGAGCAAGCGGGCCGCCGACCGGGTCACCGGGCGGGGCCAGCCCCCGCGCCGCAGCGAGGCGACCATGGCCGCCGCGGCCGCCGCGAGCACGGCCACCAGCGCGACCTGCCGCGGCCAGTCCGCGAGCAGCGCCCGGGCCGCCCCGGCGCCGCGGAGCTCGTCGATCGGCGGACCGTAGGTCATCCCCACGGCCAGGCCGTAGGGGACGAAGGCCAGGTTGCGGAGCAAGGCGGCCGGCCGCGCCTGGTCGTCGGCGCGGGGCCGGCCGCCGCCCAGGGCGACGGTCGCCACGTACGCCGCGACGGGCACCAGCAGCGCCAAGGTCGGCCACCAGCGGCGGAGCCAGCCGCGCGCCCCGGGCGGCACGATCAGGTCGGCCAGCGCGAGCGCCACGCCGTAGAGGCCGACCGTCACCTGGGTCAAGGTCCCGAGGGCCGTCGTGACGCCGAGCAGCCGGCGCGGGCCGGTCGCCTCGGGCCGCTCGACGGCCCCGAGATAGGCGTAGAGCTGGGCGCTACAGAGGAGCAGGATCGGCGCATACATCCGCACTTCTTGACTATAGTAGACGTGCACGGAGCTGGTCGCCGCCAGCGCCAGCGTCCACAGCGCGTGGCCCGGCCCGAAGGCCCGCCGCGCGGCCAGGTAGAGGAAGCCGAGCGAGCCGACGCCGCAGAGGACCGACAGCGCCCGCAACGCGACCTCGCCCTGCCCGAACGCCTGCCGCCAGCCCTGGAGCACGAAGTAGTACAGCGGCATCAGGCGGTCGTTCGGCAAGCCGGTGCGGAGCCGCTCGACCGTGTCGGCCAGCGTCGCGCCGCCCGAGACGTACAGGCTGTAACCCTCGTCCCACCAGAGGCTCTGTCGGGTCAGCCACGCGCAGCGCAGCAGGGCCCCGACGGCGAGCCAGGCGACCGCCCACGCGGGCCAGGCCCCCGGTCGCCCGGCCGGCGGCGACGGGACGGTCGCGGCCTCGCGGTCCATTCGCGCTCCAGCGTCGTGGGGATGCGACGACACTCCGGCCGCTCCTCGGGACGAACTCGCGGGGTCACGCGGCGGCCGTCCTCGATCGGCGCCGGCCGCCGCAATCGTAGGACATCAACGGGCCGGGGCCCGCTCGTACTCCCAGATCCGCCAGGACGGCCCGTCTTGCAGCAGGCGCCAGCCCCGCGTCAGGCAGGCCGGCGGCGGCCGGTCGGCCGGCAAGGCCACGTAGCGGACCCCGGCCCGCGCCGTCGCCGCGTCGAGGTCCGCCGCGGCCGCCTCGTACGCCGCCAGCCGCCGCGCCCGACGGCTCCCGGGCGGGGCGGGGTCGGCGGGGGGGCCCAGGCCCCGCAGCAGGTCGTTCAACGCGGCCCGCCGATCCAATTCGGGGTCGCTGATATAAGGGCTCAGCAAGACCCAATAGTTGTCGAGCGGCCGCAGGTCGTCGAGGATGCAGGCCAGGTCGACGAACATCAGGTCGCCCGCGACGACCGATCGCGGCTCGAGGCGGAGGCCCGCCGCGCGCTGCTCCCGGTAGCGGCGGCAGGCGTCGGTGATCGCCGGCGCCTGGCTGGCGTGGAACGCCTCGATCGACCGCAGCCAGAGTCCGGCCCCGGCGTCGGCCAGCGCCACGAGCGCCAGGCCCGCCAGCCCGGCCCGCGCCGCCGGGCCCCGGGCGGGCAGGACGTCGGCGACCCACAGCGCCAGCAAGAGCGCCAGGCACGGCCCCCAGACGTACATGTAGTGGTAGTTCTCGACCTGCAATCGGGTGACCACCTGGTGGTGGTAGAGGGCCAGGCCCGCGGCCCCCAGCGACCAGACGTAGATCAGGTCGCGGCGGCGGGCCCAGACCCAGGCCAGGCCGAGGACCGCGAGGAGCGCCGCGAACTTCGGGACGTCCAGGCCCTCGAAGCGGCCGACCGTCACGAACTTGCCGAACCGGGCGAGCCAGTCGGGGGCCGTCGACCGCTTGAGCATCACGTCGAAGACCACCCGCGGCAGGCCGATCGGGACGCCGACCAGGGCCGCCGCGGCGTAGACCCGGCGATGGCCGGCGTCGAGCACGAAGGCCATCGCCAGCGCGACGGCGGCGGCGGTCCAGTAGTACGGGTAGACGTGGAAGAGCAGGCCGAAGCCGGCCCCCGCCAGCACCAGCCGCGCCGGCGATGGCCGCGCGCGGGCGCGGGCCATCAGCCAGAGGTGCAGCAGGAGGTAGGGCATCGTCAGGGCCGGCGTGGCGATCCGCCACGGCCGGTGGATCAGTCGCGCGACCGGCGCCGTGCCGGTCCCGCGTCGCAAGGTCTCGGCCAGGGTCACCCCCTGCCGGAGCAGGAGGCTGGCCCCCAGCAGGCCGCAGTCGACGAGGACGATGACCGTGAGGAGGGCGGCCACCCACCGCCGGCCGACGTGGTGGCGCAGCAGCACGAACCACGTCAGCGCCACGCCCAGCCCGGCCAGGGCCCGCCAGCAGAGGTCGATGCCCAGCGGCCCCGCCCCCAGCGCGCGGGCCATCCAGGACCCCGGCAGCAGCGGCAGCTGGCGGTACAGGCTCGCCCCGCCGTCGACGACCGGGTCGCTCAGGTAGCCGATGTGCTCGAAGTACGCGCCCTTGCCCACGGCGAGGTAGTACAGCTCGTCGCCGTCGGCGATCCAGGTCGGCCGGCCGGTGCGGGCCCACCAGAGGGCGTTGGGCAGCAGCGCCATGGCCAGGCCGACCGCGACGCAGGCCGCCGCGGGCAGCAGGTCGGCGGGGAATCTCCGGGACGTCGCGGGGGCGTCGCGGGCCGGGCCGGGCGGGCCGGGGGTCATTTCCGCCCCCCGATGGCGACGACCAGGCGGCTGTATTCGGGCCGCTCCAGGGGGTCGAGCGCGGCGGGCTTGAGGCCGAGTTCCTCGCCGTTCTTGAGCGCCTCGGCGGCGGCGGCGGGGCTCTTGGCCAGCCAGTGCGCCCGCGCCAGGTGGAAGTACTTGGCCGCCTCGGGCTCGGCGGCGATGGCCTGCTCCAGGTCGCGGATCGCCGGGTCGAACCGGCCCGTCGCCAGCAGGACGACGGCCCGCGTGTCCAGCAGCGCCGGCTGGGCGCCGGCGACGGCGATGGCGCGCTCGATCAGCTCCAGCGCCTCGGTCCCCCGGGTCTCGCGGAGCGTCAGGAGCCAGGCCAGGTTGTTCAGCGCGACGACGTCGCGGGGGTCGGCGGCCAGGGCCTTGCGGTACAGGGCCTCGGCCTCCGGGTAGCGGCCCTGGAGGCCGCGGAGGATGGCCAGCGAGACGACCAGCTCGCGGCGGTCGGGGTCGCGGCCGGTGGCCGCCTCGATCCGCGTCGCGACCCGGGCCCGCTGCGCCTCGTCGGCGGTCGGGCCGTTGACGATCTCGACGCCGGCGGTGGCCACGTCCTGCGGCGCGCAGGTCGCCCAGGTGGCGTCGCAGAGGTCCAGCGCCTCGGCGACCCGGCCCCGGCGGCCGAGGAAGCGGGCCAGGGCCAGGCCCCCCTGCGGGGAGGCCTTCGCCAGCCGCCGGAAGGCGCGCTCGGCCGGCCCGAGCTGGCCGAGCTGCTCGAGGATCGTCGCGGCCGACTCGAGCCGCGAGCCGTCGCGGCCGAAGTCCTCGACCGTCGCGACCGCCCGGTCGACCTTGCCCTGCTCCCGCAGCACCAGGGCCTTCAGCCGCACCGTCGCCGGCGCCGTCGCCTCGAGCCGGTCGAGCCAGCGGCCGGCCTCGTCGCCTTGCTTGTGCCGCACCAGCGCCTGGACCAGCAGGGTGATGGTCCGGGGCGACCGGTCGGCCTCGGCGGCGGCCTGGAACCGCGGCTTGGCCTTGGGCCAGTCGCCGAGCCCCTCGTAGAGCTGCGCCAGCAGGAGCTGGTCGGCCGGCGCCGCGTCGGGCCCCCGGGTCAGCCCCTCGAGCAGCGCGACGGCCTCGCGACGGCGGCGCTCGTCGCGCTGGAGGGCCAGGACCCGCGCCTGGGTGCGGCGGTCGTCGACGGCGGCGGCCGGGGTCGGGGACGCCGCGGCGGGCGTCCCGCCGGAGAGCCCCAGCAGCGCCAGCGCCGCGCGCGACCGCTCGGGGTCGCCGCCGGCGGCCAGGACCATGGCCAGGAGGTTGCGGCCCCAGCGGGCGTCGTCGCCGGCCTTCGCGCCGAGCCCGGCGAGGTGCTCGAGGTGCGGTTGCGCGTCGCGGAAGCGGCCCGACTGCAGGTAGAAGGCGACGACCTCGCGGAGCATCGCCGGGTCGTCGGGCTTGGCGGCGAGGGCCCGGCGGTAGGACCGCTCGGCGTCGTCGCCGCGGCCGGCGAGGCGGTAGCACTCCGCCGCCGCCAGCGGCTGCTTCGGCAGCGCCGCGGCGGCCTCGCGGGCGGCGGCCTCGGCCTGGTCCCGCCGCCCCGCGAGGGCGAGGACCCGGACGAGGTTGACGCGGGCGTCGGGCTGGTCGCCGGCCAGCTCGACGGCGCGGCGGAGCGGGGCCTCGGCCTCGGCGGCGCGGCCGAGGCGCGCCAGCATCAGGCCGAGCCAGACGTGGTCGCGGTAATCCTTCGAGTCGGCCGAGACGGCCGTGCGGGCCAGCTCCAGGGCGCGGGCGGCGTCGCGGTTGCCCCACGAGACCTCGGCGGCCATCTTCTGGATCTCGCCGGTGGCCATCGACCGGTCCTGGAGCCGCGCCAGCACCCGCTCGGCGTCGGCGTAACGGCCGCGGAGGCCCATCAATTGCACGACGTGGCGGAGGACCTCCGGGTCGGACGCGCCGAGGTCGATGGCCTTCAGGAAGTCCTGGATGGCGCGGTCGGGCTGGCCCTGGAGCTCGTCGATCTGGGCGAGGATCAGCCGCACGTTGGCCCAGTTGGGCCGCTTCTCGGCGACCGTCTCCAGCAGGGCGCGGGCCTCGTTCAGGGGGGCCTTCGCGTCGCCGCGGGCGGCCTCCACGAGGATGCGGCGGGCCCGGCCGTAGCGCCAGGCGACGCCGTCGACGCCCTCGATCCGCTGCAAGGCGGCCAGCGTCTCGTCCATGACGCGCGCGTCGCCGGCCTTGATCGCCAGGTCGAAGGTCACCAGCAGGAGCCGGTGGTCCTCGACCTGGCGGCGGGCCCAGGCCTGCCAGGTCGCCAGGGCGGCGGCGTTGTCGCCGGCCCAGCCCCGGGCGTTGGCCAGGCCGAGCGCCAGCCGGCGCTGGTCCTCGGCGGGGAACTTCTCGAGGCCGCGGCCCAGCGCCGTCAGGCCCTCGGCCGCGTCCGGGCCGCCGGCGGCGGCGAGCCGGCGGGCGCGGAGCAGCCGGAGCTCGACGCGGTCGCCCAGCCGCTTCTCGGCGGCCTCCAGCAGGGTCGCGACCGCCTCGGGCTTACCCTGGCGCTCCAGGGCGGCGGCCAGGGCCAGCCAGGTCGCCGGCTCGTCGGGGGCGGCGTCGCGCGCCGTCGTCAGGAGCGTGACGGCCTCGTCGACCCGCCCGCGCGCCGCCAGCATGTCGGCGCGGAGCACCGCCAACAGCGGCGACTTGGGATCGGCGGCGGCCGCCGCGGCGAGGGCCCGCTCGGCCTCGTCCCAGCGGCGGCGGTCGGGCGGCTGGCCGAGGGTCCGGAGCACCACGGCCCGGGCGATCGACAGCTTGACGCCCGGCTCGTCGGCGGGGAGCTGGCGGTATTGCTCGAGGGCCTCGTCGTACCGCCCCATCGTCTCCAAGGTCCCGCCCAGCGCCATCCGCGGCAGGGTCGCGTCGGGGGCCTCGGCGGCGAGCCGGCGGTTGGCCTCGAAGCGGCCGTCGAGGTCCCCCTGCCGCTCGTAGCAGACGGCCATCATCAGGTCGGCCCCCTTGGCCAGCTCGGGGGTGGCCGTCAGGCGCGGCCGGACGGCCTCCAGCGCCCGGGTCGCCTCGGCCCAGCGCCCGCGCGCCACCAGGAGCCGCGCGGCGAGGTAGTCGGCCAGCTCGGGCTTGCGGCCCGACTGCTGCAACGCGGCGATCAGGCTCGCCGCCTCGTCGTACTTGCCCCGTCGGATGTGGACCTCGGCGAGGTCCGACCGCAGGTCGTCGTCCCCGGGGAGGGCCTCGAGGCCCGCGACGAGGCGCTCGGCGGCGCGGTCGAGGTGGTCGGCCCGGACCTCCAGCGCCGCGAGCCGGCGGTGGGCCGGCCGGCTCCGGGGCACGAGCTTCACGAGCCGCTCCAGCAGCCGCCGCGCGCCGTCCCAGTCCCGGCGGCCCAGCGCGCGGTCGACGTTGGCGGCCACGGCCGTCGGGTCGTCGGGGGCCAGCTCCAGGGCGCGGGCGATGTCCTCGTCGCCGCCCGGCCGGCCGGCGTCGCGGCGGTAGAGGCCGCGGGTCAGCCGCGCCTCGGCCGAGCGGGGGTTGGCCGCGACCATCGCGTCCAGGACCTTCTCGGCGCGGCCGGCCCCGCCGGGCCGGGCCCGCATCAGGGCCGCCGCCCGCGCGTAGGCCGCGATCAGGTCGGGCCGGTGCGCGCAGGCCTTCTCATACCAGGCGATGGCCCGGTCTTCCCAGGAGACCCGCCGCTTCGGGTCGGTGCCCGCGTCGCCGCGGCGCTCGGCCTCCGCGCAGCGGCCCAAATACAGCTCGAGCTCGCCGTCGTTGGACGTCTCGGCCGCGAGCGCCTCGAGGTGGGTCCGCGCCTCGGTGACGTGGGGGGGCTGCAGCTCCAGGGCCAGCCGGATCAGGCGGCGGCGGGTCTCGGCCCGCGTCGGGTCGAACCGCAGGGCCTGCTCGTATCTCAGCAACGCCTGGGCCCGACGGCCGTCGTCGCCGCCGGCGGTCTCCTCGGTCAGGGCGCCGAGCCGCGCCAGCGCCTCGGCGTCCTCCGGCTTGATCGCCAGGTAGCGGCCCAGGAACGAGGCGGCGCGGTCGAGCCGGCCGCCCTCCTCGGCCTTCGCGGCCCGCTCCAGGAGCCGCGGCGCCGTGCGGCCGACCTGGAAGCGGTGCAGCAGGGCCGCCCCGCCGCCCAGCAGGGCCGTCGCCACGACGAGGATCGCGAGGAACCGGACGTTGAGCCGTCGTCTCATGGTCATCTCGGGCTACGCAGGGGGGGTCGGTCGGTGGTCGGTCCCGTTCGGGCCGGCGCGGGCTCAGCCGCGGGCGGCCGCGGGACGCCGGCCCTCGAAGAGGGTCGTCTCCAGCACGGGCAGCAGGGCGCGGAGGAACCGCGGGCCCGGGTCGTCGTCGCGCGGCGGCGCCGTCTCGAGCGACTCGCGGACGACGTAGACCTTGAACAGCACCCGCTCGGCGGCGAAGCTGGCGCGGGGGCTCTCGACGGCCTGCCAATGGCCCTCGGGGCACCAGGCCCAGAGGATCCGCAGGCCGGACGAGATGGCGGCGTCGACCTTGCGAAAGTCGCCGCACCAGAACGAGCTGTCGGTGCCGGGCGGGAAGTAGCGGACGGCCGGCGCGGCCAGCTCGAAGCCGGAGCCGGCGTAGCAGATCTCCGGCGTGTGGAGCGCGATCGGGCCGACCGGGCCGACGACGGCGAGCATCGAGACCGCGTCGCCGCTGCGGCGGTCGACGTACCGCCGGCTGACCATCGCCTTCATGCCGCCGCGCTCCAGCCGGCGCGCGTAGACCGGGTCGATCGGGATGTCCTCGCCGCGCCAGTCGCCGACGGTCAGCGGCAGCCGCGGCAGCCGCTCGATCCCCTCGGCGAGCCGGTGGTCGACGCCCCAGCGGTCGGTCCGGCGGCCGTGGGCCAGGCCGGCCAGGAGGATGACGGCGATCGCCAGCGTCGTCGGCAGGTGTCGGCTCATGGTGCGGGTCGGCTCCGGGGTCGGTCACGGGGTCCGCTTCAGGCCGGCTCGGCGACGGCCGGGGCCGACGGCGGCGTGGCGTAGTTGTAGGCGTAGGCGGCCTGATAGTCCTTGCACGGCGCCCCGGCGACCACGGCGCCGAGCATCCGGACGCCGAGCCGCGCCAGCCGCTGGTAGGCGGCGTGCACCGCCGGCAGCCGGCTGACGTCGCGGAGCACCGAGAAGATCACGCCGTCGGCGTGCTGGGCGATGTGCAGCGTGTCGGCCACCGGCAGCACCGGCGCCGTGTCGATGACGATGAAGTCGAACTCGGCGCGGGCGCCGTCCAGGACCGCCTGGAGGTCCCCCTGCGCCAGGGCGCGGACGGCGCGGTCGTCGAAGTAGCCGGCGCTGACCAGCGCGAGCCCGGGCACGACGGTCGGCCGCAGGGCCTCCGCCAGCGTGGCCTGGCCGCGGAGCAGCTCGCAGGTCCCGCGCTCCAGCGGCAGGTCGAAGAGCCGGTGCGCCGCCGGGCTGCGGAGGTCGGCGTCCAGCAGCAGCGTCCGCCGCCCGGCGCGGGCCAGGCTGGTCGCCAGGTGGCCGGCCAGCGAGGTCTTCCCCTCCCCCTTCACGGCGCTGGCGACCATCAGCACGCGGAGGCCGTCGGCGCGGGCCGCGTGCAGCAGCAGCGCCCGCGCCGAGTTGACCGACTCCAGCAGGATGCTGCCCCAGATCGCCTCCCGCTCGCGGGCGTCGCCCAGCGCCCGACGGCCGCGGCGGTCGGGCAAGGCCGGCAGGACGCCGACCAGGTCCATGCCGAGGCCGTGGACCACCTCCTCGACGGCCACGATCCGCCGGCCGCGGGCGTCGAGGTACGAGACGCCCAGCACCACCGCGGCCAGGGTCCCGAGCCCGGCGGCGGCGGTCGCCATCGCCAGCTTCGAGAGCCGCGGCGAGCGCGGCGGCTCGGCCAGCTGGAACCGCCGCACCCGCAGCGGCGCGTCGAGTTCGACGTTCAGCGCCTCGACCCGGCTGCCGATCTGCTTGAAGGCGTCCTCGGCGCTCTGGATCTCGTCGGTGATCGACTCGATGCTGATCGTCTTCTGGTTGAACGCCTGCGTCCCGTCGGCGAGGGACCCGACGACCGCCTTCAGCGCCTTCTCGTCCTCGCGGAGGAACTTCACCCGGGCCCGCAGCACCTCCCGGGGGTCGCCGGCGGTCGCCGGCCGACCCGCGGCGAGGGCCGCGGCCGCCGGGGCGCCATCGGCCGACCGCGCCAGCAGCTCCTCGCGGGCCGCGGCGCGGGCCGCGTCCAGGTCGGCCTGGGCCTTGCGGTACCGCTCGCCGAGCCGGACCGCCGACACGTCGCCGCCCTCACGGACCCGGCCGCGGGCCACGGCCCATTGGCCCCGCAGCGTCTCGACCTGCGCCGCCGCCTCGCGGACGGCCTTCGTCGCCGCGACGGCCGCCTCCAGGCCGGTCGGCGGCCCCGCCGCGCCGGCCGCCGCGGCGACCGGCCGGGCCGAGCCCGCCGGCGCCTCCCGGACGATCTTCAGCTCGATCTCCGCCCGCCGCAGCTCCGACTGGACCTGCCGCAGCTCCCGCTCGGCCGCCGCGTGCGCCTCGATCGCCAGCTGCTGCTTCAGGGCCAGGGTCTGCTTGTCGTTGGAGCCCGCCTTCTCGGCCAGGCCCTTGAGCTCTTCCCGCCGCGCCCGGAGGCCGCTCTGGTATTTCGCGTAGATCTCCTTGAGCGCATTGTACCGCTCGAGCCGCTTGGTGTGCTCGGCGTTGACGACCTCCTTCTCGTAGGCCAGCGTCACCGCGTTGACCAGCTCGGCGAGCTCGGCGGGGTCGTCGCCGTCCAGGGAGATGAACATCACCTCGCCGGTGAAGGTGATCGACAGCTTCTTCTCGAGCCACTCGACCGGGTCGGCGTGCTTGCGGACGATCGCCAGGCGGCTGGCCTTCGGGTCGCTCAGCGCGGCGTTCAGGACGAACGGGCTCTTGATCAGCGTCTGCTGCGTGAGCTGATAGTTGCGATATTCCGAGCGGTCGGCGGCCTCCAGCTCGGGGTTCTTGAACACGAAGTTGCTCGGCGCCGACGCCACCTGGAGCATCGCCTGCGCGGTGTAGCGCGACACCGGCAGGAAGCTCCAGGTCAGGGCCGCGGCGGCCGCGGCCAGGGGCAGCCCGAGGCCCAGCGCCAGCGGCCAGCGGCGCCGGAGGCCGCGCAGCAACTGCCCCAGGCCCGGGCCGGCCGCCAGCGCCGCCGGGGGCGCGGCCACCTGGCGGCCGAGCACCACCTGCGGGCGGCCGTCGGGCGGGGTCGGGGGCAGGGCCGGTACGCCGGTATTCATCGCTGGCCTCTCCGGGGAGCTCGGTCCGGGACGCTCGGCAAGGGACGCTCAGGGGACGCGGCGGATCAGCGCCGCCCCGACCGGCGGCGACGCCCGCCGGCGACGCCCACCGGCAGCGTGCCGGCCGGCGTCGCGACCGGCACGCCCGCCTCGATCAACAGCGGCGCGAGCCGCCGCGCCGGCGCCTCCTCGGCGACCAGGAGCGCCGAGAGGATCTGCAGCTCGCACCACAACAGCGCCAACGCCATCGGCATCATCAGCCAGCCCGCCAGGTCGTGGAAGACCAGGTTCGCCCACTTGCTGCCGACGGCCTCGTGGAGGATGCCCGTCGCGGTGATCCGCGCGATGTTGGTGATCATCGCGATCGGCAGGGCGCTCAGGACGATCAGGACCCGGTCGACCCAGGGCCGCTCGGTCGGGGCGCCGGGGCGGCCGGTCTTCGCCGGGGGCAACATCGCGATCGCCGTGGCCATCGCGAAGAAGATCACCAGCATCTTCAGCCCGCTACAGGCGTCGATGATGCCCAGCTCGATCGTGTCGCTGACGACGATGATGTTGCCCTCGGCGAAGACCGGCCGCCCCAGCGTCTGGAGCACGTAGGCGCTGGCCAAGGTCGAGAGCCGTTGGAGCGGGTTCCGCATGATCGTCTCGATCCGCCACGGCAGCGGGATCATGAAGACGAGGAAGCCGATCGCCGGCGCCGCCCACCGCAGCATCGGCCGGCCGCCGACCAAGAGCGCCAGCCCGGCGGCGTAGGCCAACAGCGCCGCGCCGCAGAGCCAGGCGACCGACAGGTACGCCCCGACGAGCTGCATCGCGGCCCCGAGGGCCACCGGCGCCAGGGCCCACCAGCTCGGCCGCTCGGCCGCCGCCGGCCGCGTGCGGCGCCGCGTCCAGAGGATCGCCAGCGCGATCAGGGGGACGAGGAAGCCGTGCGAATACGTCGGGTCTTCCGTCCACCGCTGGGACATGTCGCCCAGCGTGGACCACGTCGCCCAGCCGATGGCCGCCCCCACCGCCAGCAGGGCCGCCGGGGGTCGCGCCAGTCGCGGTCGGTTCGGGGTTGCCGGCTGCTCGGTCATGGCGGCTCGCCGATCTTCGGGCCCGGCGACGATCGTCGGGGTCGTCGCCCTTGTCGATCCTAGGATGCCGCTCGCCACGACGCGGCGGCACTCGCTGATGACGGAATCTCGTCCTACTATCTATGCCAGCATCCAAGGCGCACTGCAAGTGGCAATCCGCCCCGGAACGGAAATATTCGGCCCAGGTTGCCAAAAGCCCGCGCCGCCGGGACCGCCGTCGCGTCCGGTCGTTTTTTGGTTGCAATGCGGCGTGGGCCCGGCCACGATGATCGACGCCGGGGGGCCCTCGCCGACGAGCGCCGCCCGGACGATCACCCGAAGCGGGGAGCATCGCCATGCGACGGATCGGCTTCATGATGGTCAGCGGCGGGACGCCCGACGAGCTGGTCTGGGCGACCGCGTTAGGGGCGAGGATCGCGGCGCGGCGGCATCGCGCCCGGGGCCTGGAGGCCGACGCGGTCCGACGCCTCGTGGTCGACGAGTATCGCGAGGTCCTCGAGGCCGGCTACGACGGGCCGACGCTCGAGACCCTCCTGGGGACGGTCCGAGAGGCCGTCGATGACGTCCTGTCCTGAGGGCCCCTGCCCTGCGGGGCCACGCGACACGATCGGCCCCGGGCCGCCCCGCCCAAGGATCGGGCGACGCCGCCTCAGGATGCGACAGCGACGGGGCGGGCCGGGGCCCACCTCCCACTCGCCCCGGACGACGGATCTCCCGGATTCATCACATGTTCCGTTGAAGGTTGCGACGGCCCTCGGTCGGCCGCCGGGGGATTGGTTCCCGACTTGCACAGGGGGGTGGGTCGCGATATCCCATCCCCCCGGGAGTCGGTCGATGCACATCCTGGTCGCCGGGGCGTTCGCCCTGGCGTTGCTCCCCCTCGTCGCGGGATTCGTCTGGTGGATCGCGCGCCTGGCCTGGGGCGTCGTCGCCCCGACGGGCCCGGAATCGCCGTCGCCGGCCTCGGTCCGTCGCAAGCCGTCCTGAGCCGCCCCGATGACCGCGGCTCGCGCCGCGCGATTCACCGTGAATCGCGCGGCCAGTTCGGGGCGTAGACCCCGCCGCGCCGACCACAGTCGGCTGGCTGGGGCCGCAGGCCACGGCGCCCCGGGGCCGTGGCCTGCGGCCCCAGCCAGCCCCGCCGGGGCGCCCCCTCTTGCCAAAAATACTTATAAGAAATGCATACAATAGTCGCAAAACAGGCCATCGGGGACCGCCAGGAAGCGGCCCTGGGAGCTCAGGCCGGGATGCGGGGGGATGCGCCGATCCAGCGCCGTCGCCTCAGCGTCGCGGCCCAGGCGGCTGAGCGCCCGGGAGCGATGCAAGGCCACGACGGCCACGTCGGGGTGGTCGATCCCGAGGCCCTTCTCCAGGATCGCCAGCGCCCGGCCGAGCAGCGGCTCGGCCGCGGCCCAGTCGCCCCGCGCCGCGGCCACACGCCCCAGGCCGTCGAGGCTGTAGCCCAGCTCGCGATGATCCTTGCCCAGCATCTTCTCGCGGAGGACCAACGCCTCCCGGAAGTGCTTCTCGGCGTCGTCAAGCTTTCCGACTTCCACCTCGAGCTCCCCCAGGCCGTCGAGGCCGAAGGCGGCCATGGGGTGGTCGGGGCCCAGCGTGCGGCAGATCGTCAGCGCGTGCCGGTACTCCCGCTCGGCCTCGTCGGGCCGGCCCTCGCGGTCGCGGAGCTGGCCGAGGACGATCCGGGCATGCGCCGCCAGCACGGGATGCTTCTCGCCGATCCCTTTCTCCTTCAGGACCAGCAGCGGGATCTTCATTTGTCGCTCGGCGTCGCCGAGCCGGCCGCGGGCCAGGGCGAGGCTCGCGAGCCCGAGGTAGCCGTGGGCGGTGATGTGAAGCTTGCCGGCCTTGATCGACTTGTCCGACTTGAGGATCTGGATGAACCGGGAGTATTCCCGCTCGGCGTCGTCGTACCGCCCCCGCGCCGCGTGGACGAAGGCCAGGCCAAAATGCTCATATCCCTCACACCAATTAATTTCTCCAGAAAAATATTTTTCGTCCGTAGTAAGCGCGGCATGCAGATATTTCTCCGCGCGCGCATAGTCGGCGACGGCGGCGAGAGCGACCCCGAGGAGCTTCTCGGTGGTCCCCCGCAGGCCCCCGCCGTCGGTGGGGGCCGTGTTGACCTTCATGGTCTCGAGCGACTCGGGGAACGCCATCTTGAGCCCCTCGGCGTGGGCCGCCTCGAACTCCGGGATCGAGAGGGCATAGCGGCCTCGCCTCAAGAATACATGCCCCTTTTCGGAGTGATTCCTCGACTCCATGTAAGCTTTCACGCCGGCACTTTCCCTGGCGTCGTCGGCCTCGCGCCGCTCCACCACTGCCCGTTTCTGGCCTCGCTTCGGAGCCGACTCGGTCAGCTCCCGAGGCTTCGATCCATCCGGCGCGGGGGACGTCGCCGTGTCCTGGGCCCGCGCGACGGTCACGATCCAGCAGGCAACGAGAAGCACGCCGATGAGAGTGCGTGGCCACTCGACGATAGTCATAAACGGGGTGTCCCGAATTTCACACGGACAGCCTCGATGGCGTACGAACGAAACGACGAACGAAACGGGGACGCAGCTGAATGGCATTAAACTAAGCGAAAGTGCCTGCCACATAAGGTTTTATGCCGGATTACGGGGAAGTTGACCGCGACCAAGCGACAACTCAGTATTAGTCCATGAAGCCGAAATCTCCGGAATTCGAAGCCAAATGGAGCACGGATCATATGCGCATGATTTTCGAATTGGCAGCCGAACTGGCGC
>DASZMJ010000305.1:0-9145 GCA_035551935.1 Isosphaeraceae bacterium | reverse complement strand
AATCATGCGCATATGATGCGTGCTCCATTTGTCTTCGAATTCCGGAGATTTCGGCTTCATGGACTAATACTGAGTTGTCGATTGGTCGCGGTCAACTTCCCCGTAATCCGGCATAAGTCCTTATGTGATAGGCGCTTTCGCTTGGTGGTGTCCTAGATCGGCTGAACAGCAGGGAAGGTCAACCACTCCTTGAGCGACCAGACATGATCGGCCAGACCGGCCGCCATCGCGGGGGTTCGCTTCCGCCACGCGCCCCCGTCGTCGCGCCGGCGGAGCGTCCGCACCGGCCAGCCGAAGTTGTACGAGTACATGGTGAAGTAGGTCATCGCCTCGTGCGCCCGCCGGTCCTTGCTGAACCGGTACGTCTTCCGCGCCTTCCGCGCGTTGCGATGACGGTCGGTGAGGTGGTGCCGCTCGACGAACGACGTGTTGATCGTCCGGCTCGCATCCGACCTGCCCAGCGCCGCAGCCACGGCCTGCCACGTCCCCAGCACCACGGCCAGTGCGATCGAGACGACCCGCCCCTTTTCCCGCTCCTTGTGCACCGTCGCGTACGTCAGGTCGGGCGGCGCCTGGCGCGGCGGCACCACCGGGCGACGACCGGGCGTGCCGGGCGGCTTCGGCGGCTCGGGCTCGCCGTAGACGTGGTCGATGGCCGTCTCATAGGCCGGATACTCGTCGCTGGTCAGCAGCACGTCGCTCCGCCCCCCCGTGCGGTCGTAGACCTCCTGAACAATCCCCTCGGCGTTCTCGACCGAGCGGGCGTCGGGGACCACCGCCAGGACCAGGCGATGCTCGGCGTCGTAGGCGACGTGGTCCCACCGGTCCCCCTTGTGGTCGTCGGCCGGGTCGTCGGGGTCGCAGTGGGCCTGCTTCTTGCCGACGAACGACCACTTCTCGTCGAGTTGGACCTCACGGGTCTCGGGGGGAAAAGGCGACCAGTTCGTCGTGGGTCGCCTTGGCGTGCGCCCCGGCCAGCCGCGCCAGCCGCATGACGGTGTCGCGGTGGACCCCGGTGAGCCGCTCGGTCTGGCGGATGCCGTTGCCCTCGGCCAGGTGCTGCAAGACCGCGAGGGCCGTCGCGGTGGGGAGCTTGGAGCGGAAGAACGCCGTGCCCTTGTTCTCGGAGAAGCGGGCCTTGCAGGCGCAGCAAGAGAGGAGGCGGAGGTGCTGATGCTTGCCGAAGTGGCCGCAGACCGAGAGGTTGCCGGCGCCCCGCGCCCCGTAGCGCGGGCAGTCGGGGTTCTGGCAGCAGAAGCGGGCGAGGTCGTCCGTGGGCATGACGCACCCTGGGGCGGGCGGGGTGAAGCGGTATCCGGATGCAAATCCCCAGGATAGAGCATGTTGCGAATGGCCTCAACTATCTTGGGACACCACCACCGATGCGTACCCGGAACAAACCGATCCAGCGGCTTGGCCCAAGGTTGCGAAGACTGGGGCGGCGGGATAGGCTATTTGGAAAGGGTGGAACCACCATCCTCCCGCCCGTTCCCTCCCGTGAATCCCGCCCCGGAGCCGCGATCGCCATGCCCGGTCACTCCGTCGTTCGCACGCCGGCCGCCCTGCTCGGGATGGTGGCGTTTCTAGTCGTTGCGCCGTCGGTCGAGGGGAAGCAACAGGGCGGGGCGAAAGCCTATGACCCGCCGGTCGCGGGGGCGTCGGAGGAAGGGGCGCGGGCGATCGGGCGGTTCAAGGGGCCGAAGGGGGTGAAGGTCGAGCTGTTCGCGGCCGAGCCCCTGGTGGCCAACCCGGTCGCCTTCGGGTTCGACGAGAAAGGGCGCGTCTTCGTCGCCGAGAGCTTCCGCCATGGGGCCGGCGTCGAGGACATCCGGGGGCACATGGACTGGCTCGCCGAGGACCTCGCCTGCCGGACGGTCGAGGATCGCGTGGCGATGTTCCGGCGGCACATGACGCCCGAGGCGTTCGCCGCCTTCGCCGTCGAGCACGACCGGCTCCGGCTCGTCGAGGACGCCGACGGCGACGGCAAGGCCGACAAGGCGACGGTCTTCGCCGACGGCTTCAACACCGTCGCCACCGGCATCGGCGCCGGGGTGCTGGCCCGCCGGGGCGAGGTCTGGTACGCCTGCATCCCCGACCTCTGGCGGCTCAAGGACACGAACGGCGACGGCAAGGCCGACGTCCGCGACCTGCTCCACCACGGCTACGGCGTCCACATCGCCTTCCTCGGCCACGACCTCCACGGCCTGAAGTTCGGGCCCGACGGCCTGCTCTACTTCACGGTCGGCGACCGCGCCCTCAACGTCCGCACCAAGGACAAGGGCGACGTCACCTACCTCGACGCCGGCGCCGTCCTGCGGTGCGAGCCCGACGGCTCGAACCTCGAGATCGTCGCCGTCGGCCTCCGCAACCCGCAAGAACTGGCCTTCAACGAATATGGCGACCTCTTCACCTGTGACAACAACTCCGACGGCGGCGACCGCGCCCGCTGGGTCCACCTGGTCGAGGGGGGCGACAGCGGCTGGCGGATCGGCTACCAGACCCTGGAGTACCCGAACAGCCGAGGGCCGTGGAACTCGGAGAAGCTCTGGCACCCCGCGCCGGCGAACACGGCGGCCTATCTGCTCCCGCCCTTGATCAACGTCAGCGACGGGCCCTCGGGCCTGGCCTACGACCCCGGCGTCACCCGCCTGCCCGACCGCTATCGGCACCGCTTCTTCCTCGCCGACTTCCGCGGCGGCAGCGGCCAGAGCGGCGTGCGGTCGCTGGCATTGAAGCCGAAGGGGGCGTCGTTCGAGGTCGTCGAGTCCGAGCAGTTCCTCTGGGGCGTCCTGGCCACCGACGTCGACTTCGGGCCCGACGGCGCCCTCTACGTCCTCGACTGGGTCGAGGGCTGGTCCAAGCCGAACAAGGGCCGCATCTACCGCGTGGCCGACCCCGCGAAGGAGCAAGATGCCGCCGTCGCCGAGGTCCACCGCCTGATCGCCGAAGGGATGGCCGATCGTCCCCTCGACGACCTGGCGAAGCTGCTCGCCCATGCCGACCAGCGCGTCCGCCAGGAGGCCCAGTTCGCCCTCGCCTCGAAGGGGCCCGAGGCGGTCGCGACCCTCGCCCGCGTCGCCGGTTCGAAGGGAGAGACCCTGGCCCGCCTGCACGCGGTCTGGGGGCTCGGCCAGGTCGCGAGAGCCGATCCGAAGGCGATCGTACCCGTCCGGCCCCTCCTGGCCGACGGCGACGCCGAGGTCCGGGCGCAGTCGGCGCGCGTCCTCGGCGATCGTCGCGACTCGGGTGCGGCCGAGGGACTGATCAAGGCCCTCAAGGATGAGTCGGCCCGCGTCCGGTTCCAGGCGGCGATCGCCCTCGGCAAGCTCGCGCGGCCGGGGGCGGTCGCGCCGGTCCTGGCGATGCTCCGCGAGAACGGCGACACGGACGCCTATCTCCGACACGCCGGCGTGATGGCCCTGGCCGGCATCGGCGACCGGGCGGCCTTGAGAGACGCGGCCTCGGACCCCGACAAGGCGGTCCGGCTGGGCGCCCTGCTGGCCCTCCGACGCCTCCGCGACGGCGAGGTCGCCCGCTTCCTCGACGACAAGGAGCCGGGCATTGTCCTCGAAGCGGCCCGCGCCATCAACGACGTGCCGATCGAGGCCGGGTTGCCCCGGCTCGCGGACCTGCTGGCGAAGCCGAACCTGCCGGCCCCGCTGGCCCGTCGTGCCCTGAATGCCAGCTTCCGGCTCGGTCGGCCCGAGAACGCCCGGGCCCTGGCCGAGTTCGCACTGCGGGGCGAGGAGCCACGGTCGGCCCGCGTCGAGGCCATCGACGCCCTCGGCGAGTGGGGCAACCCGCCGGGCCGCGACCGAGTCGTGGGCCTCTGGCGGCCCTTGCCGGCCCGGCCCCCGACGGCCGCGGTCGCGGCCCTGACGCCGTCACTCCGGACGCTGCTCGGTCCCGGCCCGGACGACATCCGGCTCGCCGCCGCGCGGGCCTCGGCACGCCTGGGCATCCGCGACGCCGGCCCGGCCTTGCTCGATCTGGTCAACGACGACAAGGCCTTCGGCTCGACGCGGGCCGAGGCGCTCAAGGCCCTCGAGGCCAACGACGACCCGAGGCTCGCCGAGGCCGTCCGCGTCGCCCTGGCCAGCGACAGCGACACCTTCCGCTCCGAGGGCCGTCGGGTGCTCGCCAAGGTCGACCCGGTGCGGGCCCTCCGCGACCTCGAGACGACCCTGACCCGGGGCACGAAGGTCGAGCGCCAGAAGGCCTTCGCCACGATCGCCACCATCAACGACCCCGCCGCCGACGTCCTCTTCGCCCGCTGGCTCGACCGGCTCCAGGCCGGCCGGGTCGACGCCGACATGCAGCTCGACCTGCTCGACGCCGCCGCCCGCCGGGCTGCCCCCGAGGTCAAGGACCGGCTCGCCCGCTTCGAGGCCGCTCGTTCGAAGGGAGACACGGTCGCCCGCTATCGCGAGGTGCTCCAGGGAGGCGACTCCCGCCGGGGGATGCGGATCTTCAACCAGAAGGCCGAGGTCTCGTGCCTGCGCTGCCACAAGGTCCGCGGCCCTCGCGGCGAGCCCTTCGGCGGCGAGGTCGGCCCCGACCTGACCGGCATCGGCGCCAAGCAGTCGCGTGATTACGTCCTCGAATCCATGGTCGACCCCAACGCGAAGATCGCCCAGGGGTTCGAGACGGTCGTGCTGGCGACCGACGACGGCCAGGTCATCACCGGCGTGCTCCGCTCCGAGGACGACAAGGCCGTCCACCTCATCACGGCCGAAGGGAAGGTCATCGACGTCCCGAAGTCGACCATCGAGGAACGCAAGCGCGGCCAGTCGGCCATGCCCGCCGACCTCGCCAAGCACCTCTCGAAGGCCGAGCTGCGGGACCTCGTCGAGTACCTCGCCAACCTGAAGCAAGGGGCACCGGTCGCCCGCACCGGCCAGGAACACGGCAACTGACGACGGCCGACGGACGGAGGACCTCGGGTCGATCGCCGACCCGATGGTCCTCCGTCCCGCCTCCATCCCTCGCGGTCAGATCGATGCGACCCCCTGCGACCGCGTGCCCATCGTCATCACGGGCAGGACGGTCGGCGACGTGGCGACCTCGGTGAGCGTGCCGTCGCCGGCGACCTTCAGGACGTGGAGCGCGTTCGCCGTGGCGGGCTGGCCGGCGGCGGCGGGCTGGGTGATGGCGGAGAGGAACTGGTTCGTCGGGTCCAGGCCGATCTGGAACACGTTGCCGGGTCCGACGAGCGTGACCTTCTGGATCTCGACCGGCGTGGTCGGGTCGTCGTCGATGTCATAGACGGTCACGCTCGTGTCCGCGGTGTTGCCGGCATAGGCCCGGGTGCCCTCTCGGTTGACGACGATCCAGCACGGGGCCATTCCCGAGTCCTGGATGGCGCGGAGGAACTCGAGCCGGCCGTCGCCGTGATATCGGTAGACGCCGATCTTACTGATCGTGACGAAGTCGACGTAGAGCAGCGTCTCCTCCGGGTGGACGGCCAGGCCCAATGGCAGCGGCGGCGCGCCGGTGCCGGCGAAGACGGAGGTGGGCAGGCCCTGGGCGTCGGCCTCGACGAGGCGGCCGTCGGGCCGGATGCGGAACGACCGCAGGGTCCCGCCGAGGAAGTCCGCCCCGAACAGGAGCTTGCGGTCCGGCGAGACGAGGGCCTGCGACGGCGACGAGCCGATGTCGACCGAGACCGTCGAGCCGCGGATGGGGGTCAGCCAGCCGCGGCGGCCGACGTGGAAGGTCGTGTAGTTGGGCAGCATGTCGGCCATGTGGCCGGGGTCCTCGGCCTTGTTCACCACGCAGAGGACCTCGTCGGCCAGGCCCACGCTGACCGGGTTTGACCCGCCCGAGTCGAACGGCGAGCCGTCGACCGGGTCGAGCGAGCCGTCGCGGTCGATCCGGAACACGGCGATGCTGTCGGAGCCACCGTTGACGGTGAAGAGGAGGCGTCGGTGGCGATCGATGATGATCTCCTGATCCGAGTCGAAAGGCCCGAGGTTGAAGGTCGGCGTGATGCCGGTGCCGCCGGTCGGGAACGGGGAGCCGGGCACGGGGGTCAGGCTGCCGTCGCGATGGCGTCGGAAGGCGAAGACGGCGTTGCCGGCCGGGTCGTTCGACTGGGTGTACACGAACCCGTCGTCGTCGTCGGCCCAGGCCCGGCCAGTCATGCCGCCCAGGCCGACCAGCCCCGCGGCGGCCCCGGCCCCGAGGCCGAGGAAGCCGCGGCGACTCAGCCCGTACCCGACGCGCGCACTGCGATCGCTCATGGTCGTTCGCTCCAGTTGTCGACGTATGTTCGGACGACGACCGCACCGCGTGGCGCGGGCCGGTCGCCGGTCCAGGGCCCGGGGGTGCCGCGGCGACCCCAGGGCCGGGGATGATCGGCGCCGCGAGGGTGAGTCGGCGCCGTCGGCGATTCCTGACGGGAAAAACCGGGGGTGATTCACTCGCCCCCGAGGGCCCGCCGGAGCCGGTCGCGGGCCTCGGGCGAGAGGGCCGGGGTGTCGGCCTCGTCCCGGGCCCGGAGCCGCTCGGCGGCGGCGCGGATCAGGGCGAGCTGGCGGCGATACCGGCGGCAGGCGACGCAGTAGGCCAGGTGGACGGCCAGCGCCCAGCGCTCCGGCCGCGGCAGGTCGCGGTCGAGCGACTCGGACGCCAGCCGGGCGAAGCCCTCGCAGGGCATCGTCAGGAGCCGCGCGATCTGCTTCAGGCGGGTCATGGGGCGTGGGACCGGGACAGGGGGGAATATGCCGACGTTCACATCAACTCCGGAACCAGCGGTCTTCCAGGCAACGTCGCAGCGACAGCCGGGCGCGGTGGAGGCGGGCCCACAGATTCGTCGGGGTAATCTCGAGAATCTGACAAACTTCTTCGCCCGTCAATCCGTCGAGCTCGCGGAGCCGGAACGTCTCGGCCAGGCTCGGCGGCATCGCGTCGAGGCAACAGCCGAAGACGCCGAGGAACTCGTCCCGCTCGACGGCCGAGGCCGGGTCGGGGCCCCAGCCGGCCGGCCGCCGCCTCCAGAAGCCCCGGCGGTCGAACGACTCCGACTCGACCCGCTCCAGGTCCGCCGCGTCCCCAGAGGGGGCCTCCCGCCGGGCCCGGCGGAGGTGGTCGACCACCTTGTGCCGCAGGATACCGATCAGCCACGTCCGCTCCGACGACCGCCCGGCGAAGCCTCCACGCGCCATCATTTTTAAAGCATCCATTAATGTTTCCTGGACGACCTCCTCGGCGGCCGACGGGTCGCGGAGCCGCGCCATCGCGAAGCGGAACATCGCGTCGCCGTGCCGCTCCACCCAGCGCTCGGGGTCGGTCGCTCGATCCTCGGCCATGGGTCAGGCCCGCGCGTAGTGGGGAGGCGGTGGCTCCGGCGGGGGACATTGTACGCCGGTCGCCGACTCGGCTACCTGGTTTTCGACCCTCCCTTCAAGGACGCGAGGAACGCGATCAGGTCGGCAAACTGCCCCGCCTCGAGCGTTTCGGCGACCCCGGCGGGCATCAACGACACGTCGCCGGTCCGCCGCTCGACGACGTCGTCCTTCGGGATGTGCACGACCCGCGCGTCGGCGTCGACGATCTCCAGGTGCGAGCCGGTCTCGGCCCGGACCAGGCCGTTGAGGACGCGGCCGTCGGCCAGGGCGACGACCACGGGCTGATACCCGGTCGCCAGCCGCGCCGAGGGTTCGAGGACGGACCGGATCATCTCCGATTTATCATATTTCGACGCCAGGCCGGTCAGGTCCGGGCCGACCGTCGCCGACCCCCGGCCGGCGGCGGCGTGGCACTTCACGCAGCCGACCCCCCTCGGGTCGAGGAAGATCGCCGCGCCCTTCGCGGGGTCGCCGTCGTGCGTCATCGCGTAAGTGCGCAGCATCTCCCGCTTCGACGGCCCCGACGTACCGGCGAGGACGACCGACGACGGCCCGGAGACCTGCACGCCGAAGGACCAGACGCCGATGCCCTGGCGGGACTGGACGAGCAGCCGGTTCTTGCCCGCCTGGAGCGACACGCGGACGAGGTCCGAGTCGGGCGTGAACCGCCGGCCGGCGCCGGCCTGGACGTGGTGGACGATCGTCCCGTTCAGCTCGACCGTGAACGTCCCGCTTGACCCGACGAGGAGCAACGCCGGTCGGTCGCGATCGGACTCGATCTCGGCGAACCCGAAGGCGCAGAGGTCGGGCGAGCCATTGAGGTCGTAGCCGAAGCCGCCCTTGTCGCCCCGCCCACCTTTGAAGGCGTCGAGCACGACGCGGCCGTTGCGGGGGTCGCCTTGCGTCTCGTGCCAGGCGATCGGCCGCCCCTCGGCGCCGGGGTATCTGGCGGCGAAGTCGATCGACGACTCGCCGAGGAAGACCTTCGCGGTCGTGCGCGGGAACGGGCCGATGACCTTCCATGACGTGACGGGCCGGAACGTCGCCAGGACCCGCTCGGCCGCCAACGCCGCCGGGCCGGTCAACTTGCCGGCCTTCGCGGCCTCCTCGATCGGGCCGGCGGCGCGGTCGCGGAGCGGGGTCAGGGCGACCTGCGCGGCGTAGCGGAGGTCGGGGTTCGGGTCGGCCAGGGCCGCGACGAAGATCGGGATCGCCCTCGGGTCGGGCAGGACGGCCAGCGCGAGCGTCGCCTCGGTCCGGTGCTGCGACTTCTCGGCGAGGGCGAGCAGCTTCGGCACGGCGGCGCGGGCCTGGAGGTGGGCCGTGGCCACGATCGCGGCGCGGCGGACGGCTTCGGAGGGGTCGTCGAGGCGGGCGACGACCTTCGACCGGACGAACTCGGTCGCCCCGACCGGTCGCAGGGCCAGACCCTGGAGCGCCGCGACGCGCACGGCGGGCTCGGGCCGATCGAGGAAGCCGGCCAGGTTGACCGCGGGCACGGCCCCGACCTGGGCCAGCGGGAGCAACGCCCGCGCGGCGAGCGCCGGCGGGGCCTTGGTGTCGAAGGCGACCTGCATGCGGGCGTTCTGCGCCTCGCGCGTCGGCAGTTTCGCCAGGGCGTCGAGCGCCGCAGTCCGCGCCGTCAGGGCCTTGCCGTCGGTGCGGGCCAGGGTCGCGAGGGCGGTCGTCGCGGCCCTGTCGCCGAGGTCGCCGAGGGCCTCCGCGAGGGTCGTCAACGCCTCGCCGTCCTGCTCGCGGGCGAGCCGCTCGCGCAGCTTCGGGGCGGCCGCGACCCC
>DASZMJ010000304.1:0-2129 GCA_035551935.1 Isosphaeraceae bacterium | reverse complement strand
GGCGTCGGCGCGGGCGGCGACCTCTTCGGCGCTGGCGACGGTTGCGGCTGCGGCTGACGCCGACGACGACGCCGACGACGACGCGCCCGGCGTGCCGACCGCCTCGATGAACCCTTCGGCCCGGCGCTGGCGGGGGTCATGGACGGCGGTGATGGCCGCATCGATGACTCCGCCGTCGATCATGGCCTTGATGCCCAGTGCGTGGGCCCACGCGATCAGCCCCGAGCCGACGAACCCGATGCGCACCATGGCGTCGAGAGACTAGGCGCCTCGCGTCGGCCCGGCGGGCGTGGGCTCAGGCCCGGCCGCTCAGGGCCTCCATGAAGCGGGCCGCGGCGGTCACGAGCAGTGTGATCTCGCGGCGCTCGCGGCGCCGGATGGCGACGGTCCGCCCGCCGCAAACGGCGAGCCCGGTGCCGGGGACGGGCTCCACGAAGACGCCCGAGCCGGTCGTGTCGTTGGCGGGGTCGGAACCGCTGCGCGACCCTTCTGCGAAGGCGGCAACCCAGGAGGGGGACGGGGCGTCGCCGTGCACCTCGACGAAACGGGTCAGCGCATCGTCCGCCACGGCCAGCCAGGCCAGGCTGAACAGCGAGCGCAGGCGCCCGTTCAGCTCCTTCATGACGGCGTCGGGTGTTGCGGCGCCGAGGATGGCCGTCGTCGCGGCGAGGACGCTGTCCTCCCGGTCCGGCGCGTCCAAGGCGTCCGGCGCGTCGCCCTGGCCGGCGCCGGCGAGCTCGACGACCTCTTCCACCCCGACCCCGGGGACGTTGCGGACGCCGCGGCAGACGGCGTCGATGGCGCCCGGGTCGTCGGGGAGCTCGACGACCATCTCGTCGATGGCGACGCCGGCCTCGCGCTCGAGCACCTCGAGCCCGACGACGTTGCCCTGCACCGCGCCGATCTCGGCCGCGACGGCACCGAGGGCGCCCGGGGCGTCGGGTAGCCAGATGCGGATGCGCGTCAGCACGGCCTCAAACCTGCCAGAGGTGTGTTTCGGCGCCGTTGCGCCGGCGCGAACAGCCGGTGACGAAGGCCGGAAAGCCGAAAGGCCCGAAGGCCCTCGCTCCCCCTCGCTCAGCCGATGAGTCCCAGCTTCTTCACGTCGTTGCGCTCCGCCACCAACTCCTCGGTCGTGATCTTGATGCGCTCTTTCGCGAAGTCGTCGTGCGTGAAGCCCTCGACGACGGACCAGCCCCCCGAGCCGTCAGAGGTCACCGGGAAGCCGAACTGCAGGCCCTCGGGTGCGCCGTACTGACCGGAGGAGGCCACGGCCACCGAGAAGCTCTCCCCGGCCGGCGTCTTCGTGCGCAGGCTGACCACCGTGTCGATCGCGGCCGACGCCGCCGAGGCGGCCGACGACGAGCCGCGGGCGTCGATGATGGCCGCGCCCCGCTTCTGCACCGTCGTGATGAAGTCGCCCCGCAGCCACTCGCCGTCGGTGATCACGTCGGTGGCGGGCTTCCCGCCGATCAGCGCGTTGGCGAAGTCGGGGTACTGCGTCGCCGAGTGGTTGCCCCAGATGGCGACCCGGGAGACGTCGCCCATCAGCACGCCGGCCTTGCGGGCCAGTTGGGCCTTGGCCCGGTTCTCGTCCAGCCGGGTCATGGCGAACCAGCGCTCGGCCGGCACCTCCGGCGCGTTCGAGCGGGCGATGAGGCAGTTCGTGTTGCAAGGGTTCCCCACCACGAGCACGCGCACGTCGGACGCGGCGTTCGCCGCGATCGCCTGTCCCTGCGGCTTGAAGATCCCGCCGTTGACGCTCAACAGGTCGCCGCGCTCCATCCCGGCCTTGCGGGGGATCGACCCCACGAGCAGCGCCCACGACGTGCCGTCGAAGGCCTTCTTCAGATCCGGGGTGGGCACGATGTCGTGCAGCAACGGGAAGGCGCAGTCGTCGAGCTCCATGCACACACCCTCGAGGGCCTTCATCGCCGGCTCGATCTCCAACAGGCGCAGCACGATCGGCTGGTCGTCACCGAGGAGCTGGCCCGAGGCGATCCGGAACAGCAGCGAATAGCCGATCTGGCCGGCCGCGCCGGTGACGGTGACGTGGATGGGGGCCTTCGATGCCATTCGGAATCGGTCCTTTCGTGACTGGACTGTCTGGGGTTCGCTGAAGTTGGCTG
>DASZMJ010000303.1:0-11020 GCA_035551935.1 Isosphaeraceae bacterium | reverse complement strand
GCCGGGGGTGACGTTGGAGCCGATGCCGAACTGCGCGAAGTTGGTGTAGGCCGCCGCGTTATACTTCAGGAAGACCTTGTTCGACCCGGCGGCGACCCGCGACGCCTTCGAGTAGGTCGCCAGGGCCCCGCCGAGCGTGCCAGTGCCCGCGTTGGCGTTCACCGTCCCGCCCGTGACCGGCGTGCGGTCGAGGGTGGCCTTGCCGCTGCCGGCGTCGAAGGCGACGACCTGGTAGAAGCCCGTCGTCCAGCCCGTGCCCGCGGCGACCTGGATCGTGTTGCCGACGCCGGTGGCGTCGAAGGGGTGGGCGGCGCTCGACACGTTGACGTTCGAGGTGTCGGCCGTCGGCGCGGCGGTGACGGTCGCCGGGGGCGCCGCGAGGGTGTAGGCCCCGCCGGTGAGCGACTGGCCGGTCGCGCCGTTCTGGAGGTAGTACGGCCCGCCCGAGGCGGTGCCGACGTAGACCTTGAACGCGGTGGCGCCGACGGTGGCGGCCGGGGCGTTGACGGTGATCGTCGAGGTCGCGCCGGTCGTCGTCGTGATCGACGCGACCGACGCGAGGGTCTCGCCGCCGGAGCCGTAGTACGTCACGACGATGTAGTACGTCCCCGCGGCGACCGACCCGCCGGTGCCCGCCGTGCTGACGGTCGGAGGGGCGGGGGTGCCGATCGGCGAGACGGCCAGGTCGGTGCGGGTCGTCGCGGCCTGGTTGGCGCCATAGGACTTGTCGACGCCCGAGGCGCCGGCGACGAAGCCGCCGCCGTTGGCGTCGTTGCCGGCGACGGCGTCGACCTCCCAGGTGGTGTTCGGGGAGATTGCCATGCGTGATTAGCCTTGAAATGTAGGAGAGGCCGCCAAGGCGTCGACATTGGTCGGTGGCGTCGAGTCGCCGGTGATCGAGGCGACGGCGGTGGTATTGGTCCCGATCCCGGCGGAATTGAAGGCGCGGACGGCGATGGTCGAGGTCGTGCCGTCGACCAGCCCCGAGAGCTCGCAGGAGTAGCCGGCGAGGCCGGCGACGTAGGGGACCGTCGCGGCGGGGCTCGCGTAGGACGGCGACGTGCCGGGCGACAGGTAGGCGTAGAACCCGGTCGGCGGGCCGCCCTGGCCGGCGGGGTTGTACGACCAGCTCGCGGAACAGCCGCCACCGGCGGTCGCCCGCAGGGCGAGGGCGAAGGGGGCGTTCGGCCGGGCCGTGATGTCGTTGCCGCCCGCGTCGACGACGATGCGGACGCGGGCGTCGGTGTTCGCCTCCTCGAGGCCGACCGTCGTGTCGAAGGCACGGACGACGAAGGTGCTGTCGCTCGGGGCGGCCAGGGCAGGCGGTTTGAAGCTCAGGGCGGTCGTCGTCGCGATCGGCGTCGCGTAGTTGACCGGCCCGCCGTGGCCGTCGTTGGCGTAGACGTTGTAGACGATTCCCATATCACCTCGACAGCCGCGTGCAGAATCGGGACGTCGGCGGGTTGAGGTTCCCGTACGGCTGCGTCCCCTGGGCCGTAGCCCCCGGGCTGTCCGGCGAGGGGCCCCAGCGGACGACGGCCCGGGCGAGCAGGTCGTCCAGCTCCGACGCGAGGCACCGGGCCTTCGACGCGAAGGCGTCCCCCTGGTCGCCGGTCGCCCGGCTCATGGCCAGGTACTGACGGGCGAGGACGGCCAGCACGGTGGCCTGCCGGATCTCGCGCGGGTCGTACAGGTCGGCGGCGCGACGGCCGGCGATCAGGTCGTCGATCCCGAACCGGCGGTTGAGCTCGTAGCTGGCCGACTCGATCTGGGGCCCGAGGGTCGCGATCGTGAACGCGACGTTGACCAGGCCGCTCGACGGGCCGGGAGGCTGGCCGACGCCCGCCGCTTGCCCCTTGCGCCGGAGCGTGACCGAACCGGCCGCGACCGCCGCGACGACCATCGCCTCGCCGGGCGGCGGGAAGGCCGTGATCGGCCGCGTCAACTGGACGACCTGGCCCGCCGCGACCCCCTGCGCCGCGAAGTTCACGCTCGAGGAGCGGAGGGTCCACGGGTCGTCGGGGGTGAAGGCGCCGTCGGTCCCCGCGGCGAGCGTCTGGTCGGCCGGGCAGAGGATCGCGAAGTCGGCCGACGCGCGGAGGGCGAGGTCCTCGTCGGCGGCATAGACGATGGTGAGCGTGCTCATGGGGGTCGATCACCGTCGCGTCAGGGGAAGGTCCGGACCTGGCGGGCGCCCGTCGTGCCGGGCCCCGCGACGCGCTTCAGCGAGCCGGGGTTGGCGTCGACCAGGACGTTGATCTCCTCCAGGGCGGCGGAGATCGCCTTCAGCGCGGTCGCGTAGACCAACAGCTTGGCGTTGGCGTCGGCCGTCGTCACGGGGTCGCCGCGGAGGAAAGCGTCGACGATATGGGCGATGCCCGTCGGGATCGCTTCGAAGCGGCCGAGCAGGAGGCTCCGGACCGCGGGCGGGAAGGCGTTGGCGTCGGCCAGGCGGACCAGTTGACCCTGGAAGCCGCCGGCGCGGAACTGGGCGAATGTGGTATTGGACGGCTTGATCGTCGGGGACGTATAGGCCACGGTCGGGCCTCCGGGTCTCAGGGGATTGGGGGCGTCGGCCCACCGGGTCGGTCGGCCTCGTGCCGGGCCGTCGCGGTCGTCGCCCCGGCGTCGATCCGCATCAGCTCGGCGGCGCGGGCCGCGACCCGGAGGCCGTCGCAGAGGCTGGCGGCCGTGGCCAGCAGGTCGGCCGACCGCGCCGCGTCGGCGCCGGCCGCGCGGCCGCAGAGGCGGCCGACCGCGGCCAAGGCCGCCAGCCGACGCGCCCGCGCCGCGGCCTCGGGTCGGCCGAGCTCGGCCGCGGCGGCCTCCACGAACGCGGCCGTGTCGGGGAATCGGTCGGTCGGCACGGCGGGCCCTCCGGTGCGATGATTTGACGGGCGGCCGTGGCGGCGCGTGGCCGGTCGATTCACGCGGGCCCGGCCGCCCGGCGGGGGGTTCACCTGGCTCAGGTCGCCGAGAACGCCGTGATGCCCTCGACCCAGGCGTGATGCGCCTGGTTCTCGACCTCGATCGCGCCCTCGGCGATCCACTCGCCCTCGATCGCGTCGCCGCGGACGCCGCGCGGGTTCCAGAACTCGTTCCGCTTCATCCGCATGCGGACCTCCGACGAGGTCAGGCAGACGGCGGTGAACGGCCTCAGGAGCGGGGCCTGGATGACCGAGACGCCGGCCAGGAACGGGGCCTCGAAGACGTCGATCGGCGTGCCGAAGACGTTCACGCCCGCGTCGATCCGCTGGACCGCGTGGCCCCACGTCGCCAGGCCGACCATGAAGTTGCTCGACAGCAGCAGCACGTCCGGGTCGCCGCCGTTCTGCCGGCAGGCCTGGAGCGTGTCGCGGATCAGGTCGGTCGGCTTGTACGCGCCGGCGTTGACCGGGGCGTTGGTGGAGTTGGACGTCAGCAGCGTCCGCAGCCCCTTCTGCTTCGGCCGCGCGGCCGTCGCCGGGTCGTCGCCGCGGCCGTAGTACGACGAGACCTCCATGTCGTCCATCAGGTTCTGCAGCGCCTCCATCTTGTCCTCGTCGAACGGCGTCATCACGCCCGGCGCCGTCTGGAAGCCGCGCGTCGCCTGGAGCGAGCCGCCGATCTGGACCGGGTGCTGCCAGGTCTGGCAGAACTGCGGGGTGCCGACCGGCCGCAGCGCGACGCCGAGCTGGTTGATCTCGGCGCCGGTGCGGCTGTTGCCGATCAGTTGCAGGACGTCGCCGACGGCGCCGGTCCCGGAGGTCGTCCCCTCGGCGGCCCGGCGGACCTGGGCGACGCCGGTGACGACGTTCGGGTCGGCGACGATCTCGACCCGCTCGCCCGAGGCCAGCTCGAGCACGTCGCCGTTCATCAACGCGCCGGCGTCGACCAGCGTGATCTGGGTGTCGGTGGCCGCGACCGCCGCCGCGAGCGTCGCGACCCGGCTGCGGAAGCTGCGGTTGACCAGCGTGAAGGTCGTCGACCCGCACGGCAGGCGAGGCACGCGGGTCACGAGCGGGCAGCGATTGACGAACCAGTTGATCGCCGCGACGTGGACGTCGTTGACGATCTGCGGCTGGTTGTCGTTGACGATCTGGATGCCTTGCAGGTACGAACTCGCCATGAACGAGGCGCTCCAACGGGAAAGGGGACGGGGCTCGCGGTGAGGAGTGCCGGGCGCCCGGCACTCAGCACTCGGGACTCAGCACGTTCTTCATCATCGACGGCGGCCCAGGCCGATCGGGGCCGGCGCGGCGCCGGCCCGAGCCGCCGACTCCTGCCAGCGCCGGATGGCGGCCTCGCCGAGCGTCCTGGGGCCCGGGGCGGCGACGCCGGGCGTCGCCGCCCGGCCGGCCCCCTGCGCCGCCGTGCCGCCGCGCGAGGTCGGGAGCCGGAAGTGGGCGTAATCGGGGCCCCCCAATCGATCGGCCACCAGCTCGACGACCGGCCGGCCGTCGCGGGCGACGACCCGGTATTCGCCGCGCTCCTCGACCACGTCGAACTCGTCGCGCCAGAGCTTCAGGAGCTGGGGCACCGCCCCGGCGACCAGCGGCCGGCCCGCCAACGCCGTGGCGAGCTCGCGGTCGCGCAGCGCCTCCTTGAGCGACCGCTCGAGCTCGGATGCCCGCCGCTCGCGGGCGCCCAGCTCGCGGGCGTGGACCGCCTCGAGCTCCTCGCGGGCCGACCGCGGCCCCTCGGCCGCTTGCGACCGCAGGGCCTCGAGCTCCGACCGGGGGACCGTCACCAGGTCCAGGTCCGGCTCCTCGGAAAGCCCGCCGCCGCCGTCGGGGTCGGGGCTCAGCAGGATTCGAATCAGCGGCATCGTCTTGACCCTCAAGGCGCCGGCTCAGGGGCGTCGCGGGAGGAGCCCGAGCACCAGCGGCAGCACCACGACCCTCAGCGCCGCGAGGGTCGCCAACGCGACCCCCGCCGCCGCCAGGAGGGCGGAGACATCGTCAACACGCATGGCGTCGTCTTCGCTCGACCGGGGAACGATGGGAGAACCCGGGGCGACGACCCTCGCCGTGTGGCCGGCGACGTCTCCCGTTACCCCCTCTTCACAGGCCGAGGCCACTTTCCCGGCGCCCGAGCGCCCAAAAGTCGTTAGACATCAGAGACTTGCGGCAAATCGCTGCGGCCTGTTCCGTCGGCCGGCGTTGCGCGCCGGCCGGCGAGGTAGCCGTCGATCTCGGCGTCGCAGCGGGTGTACTGATCGTCGGAGAGCCCCGGCAAGCAGAGCCGGAGCAGGCGGCTGAGCATCAGGCCCTCGGTGATGGGCAAGGCCCCGGCGGCGGCGGCCAGCGACTGGAAGTCGGCCGTCGCCGCGGCCATGTCGCCGGCGGTGAACAGGTCGAACTCGGTCGGATAGACGATCTCGATCGCGGCCGTCGAGCCGGCCTCGGCCGCCCGGTCGCCCAGGACCGTCAACGCCAGCTCGGCGATCACGTGCTCGGCGCGGGCGAGCATCTTGGCGATCTTGGCGAGGCGGTTGTTGCCGTCGGAGTGGTCCATCACCTTCGACAGGCCCGACTGCGCCACGCCGTCGCGGCCCGTCGGCCGCACCAGGGCCGAGTCGCGGTCGACGTCGTCGCGGAGGTCGGCCTTGTTCCGGCGGATCGACTCGGCGCCGTCCTTCGGGAAGTCGACGACGTCGAACCCCTCGTAGGTCGTGGCGCCCCCCTGCGTGTTCTTCTTCTTGGGCAACAGCCAGCTCGGGCCGATCGGCACGGTGCCGTCGGCCTGGATGAAGTCCTCGGGCCCCTGGAGGAGCGGGTGCGCCTGCGTCGTGTCGGAGAGGATGAGCTCCGAGTCGCGGTTGTAGTACTCGCGCTGGCGCTCGGCGACCCCCTCGTAGCGCGACTGGCCGACGTTGTAAGTGCGCGGCTTGCGGCGGTCGAAGAGGCGGACGATCGGCACCCGGCCGAAGTGATGCGGCGTGACCGAGAGGACCTCGCCCTGGGTCGAATACAGGGTCGATTCGGTCGCCGTCCAGTGGCGGAACCGCGTCTGGCGCCCCTCGTCGGCCTCGTGGACCTCGAGCACCAGGCATTCGAGGTAGCGCCGGCCGGTCGGGTCGAGCCGCCACCAGAGCATGTTCTCGGGGAGGATGAACGCGGCGAGGCAGCGGCCGAGGCCGAGCCGGTCGACGTCGGCGCGGGTCTCGATCGCCTCCCCCTCGGGCGCCTCGGGGTGGTCGAGCACCACGTCGAGCTGGCCGAGCGTCAGCAGCAGGGGGGCGACCGTCTCGGTCATCCACTGGTCGATCGTCGTGCCGCAGCCGTCGACGTCGCGCCACCAGGCCCGCAGCGCCTCGGGGCCGACGCGCTTGACCTCGCGGGCGAAGATCCGCGACAGGTGGGTCTCGACCGCCTCGGCGACGAACGTCGGCACGGGCGTGCGCGCGCGGCGGAGCTCGTAGTCGTCGTCGGTGGCGAAGCGGGCCGGGTCGGCGTCGAGCGCGAGGGCGTCGGCCAGGGCGTCGGGCATCCCCATCGGCAGGGGGCCGAAGTGGCCGGGGATGGGCCCGGAGTCGCGGGGGTCGGGGTACTCGCGCTTGTGCCGGATCAGGTTGCGGACCGGCAGGCCGCGGCGGTCGTAGCCGTAGACGGCCTGGCGATAGAGCTCGCCCCCCTCGAGCGAGTCGAGCAGCCACCGCCAGCGGCGGTGGTAGGCGCGCCACTCGGGGTGGCGGCGGCGGATCAGTTCGAGGCCGTCGGCGTGGATCGTCATCAGAAGACCTGTCGGGCTGGGACCCTGGCGAGCTCCGGACGCGGCGTGCGACCCTCGGGGAAGCAGACGCGCAGGCCGCCCCGGAGGGCGTCGACCATGTCCTCGTGCGGGTGCTGGGGGTCCTCGGGGTAGTCCTGCCACTGGCCGCCGCGGCGGGCACGGCGGTAGTTGGCCAGCCCGCGCGCCGTGGACGTGCAGCGCGGGTGGATCAGGAGCCGGGCGCGGCCGTCGGCCGGCTGCACGAACGACTCGACCAGCGCCAGGCCGTCGGCCACCGAGCCGATCGGCCAGCGCCGCAAGGGCCGCAGGCCCACCCGCTCGAATTCCGCCAGGACCGTCGGCCCGACCGGGTTCCGCGACCCGCCGGCCGGGTCGGTCGAGATGATGTCGAGCCGGCCGTTGCAGCGCCGACGCGCCTCCTCGAGGATCGACCGCGCGTTCTGCTCGGCCGACTGGCCCTCGGCCAGGTACTCGCCGAAGACGCGCACCTCCTCGACCATCCCGCCGGGCGCCGGCCGCCGCGCGACCTGGAAGAAGACGGCCCCGGTGACGACCCCGGAGTCGATCGCCAGGTTCACCGGCAGGGCCGGGTCGAAGTCGGCCGCCTCGTCGACGTGCCGCGCCGGGTCGAAGCCGGGGAACCAGAGCCCCTCGGCCCGAGGCCCCTTGCACAGGTAGTCGGCCTCGAACGTCCGCAGGGCGGTCGACCGCACCTTCTGGATCAACGCGTCGATCGCATAGTGGCCGTTCGACCGCTTCGCCTTCGGCAACCCCAGGGGGTGCCGGTCGCGGTCCTCATGGCACCACGGCATCAGCGGGCAGGCCGGGCAGTTCTCGAAGTCCCTCCCGCTCCGCTCGTCCGGGCAGCGCTCGAGGACCTCGAAGGCGCAGAACGAGAAGAATGGGAACTCGCCCCCCCTGCCCCGCTCGACCAGCCCGGCCATCGGCCCGACCGGCCGGTGCCAGGTCGAGGTCATGACGACCGACGCCGCCACGCCGTCCTTGTTCATGCACATGCCCATCGCCGCCTCGCGGAGCTCGGGGTCGATCTCGTCGACCTCGTCGAGCTTGAGGCTGGCGACGTGCGGCCCTCGCACGCTGGTGCTCGAGGCGGCGAGGATGCGCACCTCCGAGCCGTTCTTGTACCGCGCCCCCTCCTTCAGCAGCTTCTCGATCGCGTGCGGCTCGTCGGGTTCCTCGCCGCCGCGGACCAGGGCGCGCAGCGCCTCGTACACCTGCTCCGACTGCGCCCGGCTCCCCCCCAGGATGCGCGTCCCGTGCCCCGGCGACCACCGGCTCCGCAGGTGCGTCTCCAGCGCCGACAGGAACGACTTGCCCCCGCCCCGCGGCCCCAGCACCAGCGCCAGGGCCGGCCGCCCGAAATAGAGCCGGCAGAAGTAGTCCCACGGCGTCTGGTGCTCGTGGCAGACCTTCTCGTCGGCCAGCCGGATGCCGGCGAACAGCCCGATCCACCTCCTCAGCCGGTCCTCGTCGGGCGGCGGCGACTCGCGGAGCCAGTTGATGTCATAATCTCTATGTTTCTTGTTCATATAATTCCAATGTCGTGCTCGCCGCCCCCCCGCCGCGCCGGCCCGCCTCGTACTCGCGGAACTCCTGGATGATGGCCCCGATCCGCGATCGCGGGAGGTCGAAGACGTCGGCCAGGAGCCGCTGCGAGAGCCCCTGCCGGTGGGCGACATAGATGACCAGGTTCCTGCGGAACCGCCACCGCCGCCCGACGCTGGCGCGGGCCGGCGGCGGCGGGACCTCGGGCAACGCCGCGGGGCTCGCGGCGATTCGACGAAGCAGTCGCGGCATGGCCTCGCTCTCCCCTCGGCGACGCCCACCCGTCTGACCCTCGGGGCCGGCGTCGGCCGCTTTTTCCGGCGGGTCCCGGACGGAACCCGACCGCAGACCTCGATTTCCAGGCCCACGCGGCGGCCACTTTCCGGCCGCCTCCCCGCGCGGGGCCGACACCCCTTAATCTCGAAAAAAACGGCCGCCATTATTCCCGAATTCCGGTTTTCTTTGCGATTTAACATTTTTTTCCATTTTTCGGGAATAGCCGCCGCCGTTTTTTCCGAGTATAGAGGGTGTCGAGCCGGCAAAGAGGGCCGGGCCGACGGGCAGTTCCGCAACTTTCGAGGTCCCGACCATGTCCGATCCTGGCCATCCGACCGACGGCGATTACGCAACGAAACCGCGGGTCGGCATCGACCCACCCGCGTCGGCCGCGCCCATCGACGACGACATCGAGCGCGAGGTCCGGCTGCTCGCCGAGGAGCTCAACCCCCGGTCCCGACGGGAGCGGGGCATCGCGCGGCTGATCCTCCTGGCCGAGCGCGAGGCCATCAAGCTCGAGCGGCAGTCGCGGACGACCGCGGCGCCGTGCGATTCCGTCGCCTTCAAGCGGGCGTTCACGACGTATGCCAGCAACACTCCGAAGATGAACAAGGAATTCGACCGCCTCCGGGCCGCGGCCGAGCTCGCCGCCTCCGTCCCCCGGTCGGCCGCACGTTCCTCCCGAAAACGGGACGAACCCACGACCGCCGCCGAGCCGGCGCCGGGGCCCGAGGGGCTCGACCCCATCACGTTCCCCGAGGGGGGTGAGCCGATGGTGCGCGACACGGCCTATTCGGTCGCCCACGTCGTCGGCCTGTTCGAGGACGGCCGCGACGACGCCGAGATCCTCGCGGCGTGCCCCGGCCTGGAGGCGGCCGACCTGGCGGCCTGCCGCCTCCGGATGCCCGAACGGCCCGCCGCCGCGACCCGCGGCAGGGGGGCCCCCCCATCGGCCGCGCCGGCCGCCATGCTCGTCACGGCGGTCGTCGCCCTGGTGCTGGGCCTGCTGCTCGCGCGCGGCATGCCCGCGGCCCCGTCAGGGGTCGCGGGGCCGCCAGCGCTGGACGCGGAAGAATTCGCGCGCGTCGGTCCAGGCCCCGTCCTCGACGAAGCCGGAGTCCTCGGCGAGGGCGCGGAGGGAGTCAACCGTGTACTTGTGCGAGTTCTCGGTGTGGATCGACTCGCCCGGGGCGAACCGCGCGACGATGCCGGCGCCCGGCACGCGCACCTCCTGCGCCCCGAGGCTGACCAGGTGCATCTCGACCCTCCCGAGGTCGTCGCGCCAGCGCGCTTCGTGCGCGAACCGGGCCGGGTCGAAGGCGGCGCCCAGCTCGCGATTGATGCGGATGAGGATATTGCGGTTGAACCGCGCCGTCACGCCACGCGCGTCGTCGTAGGCCGCCTCGAGCGTCGCGCGGTCCTTGGCCAGGTCGGTGCCGAGCAGGAGCCGATCGCCCGGCCCCATCGCGTCGGCGACCTGGCCGAGCAAGGCCCGCGCCGCCTCGTCGCCGTAGTTCCCCAGGCTCGACCCGAGGAAGACGAACAGCGTCGGCCCCCTCAGCGTCCCCTCCAGGACCGCCAGGGCCGCCCGGTAATCCCCCGCGAGCCCCGTCACCCGGAGGGCCGGGAACTCCCGGGAGAGCGCCCGCGCGCTCTCCTCGAGGAGCGTCGCCGCCACGTCGATCGGCATGTAGTGCAACGCCCCGTGCGCCTCGATCGCCGCCGCGATCAGCCTCCTCGTCTTCGACGAGCTGCCGCTGCCCAGCTCGACGACCGTGATCGGCCCCTCCCAGCCCTCGACCATCGCCCCGGCGTGCTCCCGCAGGATCGCGTCCTCGGTCCTGGTCAGGTAGTACTCCGGCAGTTCGCAGATCCTCTCGAACAGTCGCGAGCCGATTTCGTCGTAGAAGAACCGACACGGCAACGTCTTCCGGCTCGCGAGCAATCCTTTGCGCACCGCGTCTGCGAACGTCTCCGCATCCTCTCGTTCCGGGATGCGCACGATCGCCGGCCGCCTCGGTCGGCTCGTCGGAGAGGTGTGCAGCGTCAAAATGGCACCTCGATCTCGTGACTCGTCGTGTCCGGGTCCCTTCCCTGCCTCCTCACGGCCATACGGCTTCCATGCCCGTAGAACATCACCGCGTTCTAGGCGCTCCGCGTCCTCCGGGCAAGGGGCGTGTCCTCGGCCGTCGCGATGCATTCCGGGTGCCGGGTCGAATCGACGAGGCAACTTTTCAATGCAGACGAGCGATTCGAGCAGATCGATCAAGGAGAGCCAAAACCCAGCGTCAATGAGCCTTCAAAGACCCAGTTGCCCTGGCGGTTGGCCTGCCCCCCAAAATCTGGTCCAGTCATAATGCAAATCGTACGACTGGCAGAGACCAGGGAGCGATTGCATGCGAAAGCGGACCAGCCCCGACCGGATCGCCTCGATCCTCCGGGACATCCGGGCCGACCTCGACGC
>DASZMJ010000302.1:0-1598 GCA_035551935.1 Isosphaeraceae bacterium | reverse complement strand
GCCGTCGCACCCGAAGCGATGAGTGAGCGCCGACAGAGACTCGCCTGAGCTCAGGCGGAGCGCCGGCCGGTGGAGGAGATGTCGGTGAGGAGGCGACGCACCGACTCGGAGATCTCGTCGACGGCGCCCTCGAATGCGTCCTTGTTGGCTTGCGAGGGCTGGCGGTAACCGGAGACCTTGCGAACGAACTGGAGCGCAGCCGCCCTGACCTCCTCGTCGCTCGCGTCCGTCGGGCCTCTCAGCGTCACGATGCTTCGGCACATGCGGAGAGCCTTGCACAGAACTTGACTCTTCAAACGCCGCGCCGCACTCCTGTGGGCAAGACTCGGGGGATGGCCTTCGAGGACGTGGTCGATGAGCTATATGGCCTCGACGCCGCCGAGTTCGTCGCCACCCGGGACGGACGGGCTCGGGAGGCCCGCGGCGCCGGTGACCGGGCTCTCGCCGACCAGGTCAAGGGGTTGAAGCGACCCTCGGCGGCCGCGTGGGTGGTCAACATCCTCGTCCGCCAGCGCCCCCGCGAGATCGAGCGGCTGTTGGGCTTCGGACTGTCCTTCCGCGAGGCGCAGGCGAACCTGGCCGGCGACGAGCTGCGCCGGCTCGGCCGTCAGCGTCACCAGGTGCTCGGCGCCCTCGGCCAGGAGGCGCGCCGTCTCGCCGAGGAGCGGGGCCAGTCGGTGAGCCAGGCCGTCCAGCGAGAGGTGGAGAGCACGCTCGATGCCGCCCTGACCGACGAGGGTGCCGCGGATGCCGTTCGCTCGGGCCGGCTGCTGCGCTCGCTCAGCCACGCCGGCATGGGCCCGGTCGATCTGAGCGGCGCCATGGCGGCGCCGGAGATCGGCGTCCGCCCCTCGCCTGTGATCGTGGGGTCGGGGCCAGGGCCGGCCGAAGCCGAGCACCGTCCGTCTGCCGAGGACGAGAAGATCACCGCGGCGCGCGAGGCCCTGGAGGACGCCGATGCCGACGTCGAGCGGGCGGATCACAGTCTCTCAGTGGCCGAACGGGCCGCCGAGGAGGCCCAAGGTCGACAGGCCGACGCCGAGCGGCGGGTCCGAGCGTTGGAGGAGGACCTTGCCAGTGCCCACGATCAGCTGAGCACGGCGACGGCCCAGGCCGCGCAGACCGAGACGGACCGCAAGGCTGCTCGCAAGGCCACCGACGATGCCCGGCGTCAGGCCAACCGGGCGCGGGCCCGCCTCGGACGCCTCGAGCAGACCGGTCTGCGCGTCGTCCGAGACCCGGACGCCCCCTAGACGCGACGAGAACGACCGGCGCCGCGGCCTGCAACCGTTCTCGCGGCAACGTCGCCCGCCGCGGCGTTCTACGACCCTGCGGCCCCTGCGGCCCGCTCAGAGGGGGACGTTGCCGTGCTTGCGGGTCGGCGGCTCCTCGACCTTGGTCGCCAGCAGCTCGAGGGCGCCAGTGAGCACCGCCCGGGTGTCGGTGGGGTCGATGACGTCGTCGACATAGCCGCGCTCGGCCGCCAGATACGGATTGAGGTGGCGGTCGCGGTACTCCGCCACGAGCGCCGCCCGGCGCCCGGCGAGATCGGGCCACTGGGCCAGCTCCCGGCGGTAGAGAAAGTCGACGGCCCCCTG
>DASZMJ010000301.1:0-11819 GCA_035551935.1 Isosphaeraceae bacterium | reverse complement strand
ACCGTGAGGTGTCTCGGGGGCGAGTACCCCGATGGTGTCCGGGTCGCCGCCCAAGAGATGAAGCGCTACGAGGCCCGCCTGCAACGCTCGATCACCCTCCCCAAGTACGACATCACCATCAAGCCGGTGAAGAATAAATCGAAGGTATAGCATTTACTGCCGGACGCCTCGTTGTCGGGGTGGCCGACCGACCGGAGGATGGCGTAGCGATCTGCGACGGCGGCGAGGCGGGGCAGGTGCTCGCTGATCGAGGTCCCGGGGATGCGGGTCGCGACCGGGTCGAATTCGCCGCGGACTTCCCTGGGGGCCCCGGGCTTCAGGTCCCAGAGGTCCAGGTGGGAGAGCCCGCCGTAGTTGAAGACCGGGATGCAAGACCTTGCCTTGCCGAACGTCCGCGCCGCGGCCGGCAAGTCCGCGGCGCGGCCCCGGAGCAAGTCCGGCCAGAGCAGCCCCGAGAACCCCAGGCCGCCCACCCGAAGGACTTCGCGGCGCGTCAGGTCGTCGCAGAGGCGCACTCGACGACCCAGGAAGGAGAGCATGACCGGCTCCTCGGGGGAGACCCTGCGGCACGGGTCCGAACGGAGGGAGGCGAAGTCGAGGGCCCGGCGGCCGCCCGCCGACCTCCGGCCCCCCGGGCGCGTCGGCCCCTTGCGGTGCTTCGATTACCTGACGAGGGCCGTCCCCGACCGGAAGGGTCCCGTGCGCAGGGTATCAGGGAAGGGGAGCCGCGGGGGGTACCGAATCCGCCGCTGGCAAGCGTCCTCAAACAACCGACCCGCAACGTCGGCCGTTTGACAACGGGCGCCAGGGCCGGGAGAATCGGGGGCGTCGCCCGATCGGGCCGGGCACGCGGCGATTCCGCGCGACCCGAGTCGGAGTCCCGGCCCGTGACCGGTTCGTGCCTGGGATGGCCGTCGAGTCGGCCGTCGTCCCGTGAGACGCGCGGGGGGCCATCCCCGGGGCCAAGGGGCGGAGGAGGCTGGACGTGCTGACCTTCTACGACCGGGATGCGCGGGGCACCCGCCGGTGCTTCCTCCGGGTCGGGGGCGCCGCCGCACTCGGGGCGAGCGGCCTGGGCCTCGCCGACCTCTCGGCCTTGCAAGCACATGCGGAGGGGATGCCGGGGACGCTGACCGGGAAGTCGGTGATCTTCCTCTTCCTGCACGGCGGCCCGAGCCAGATCGAGACGTTCGACCCGAAGATGGACCGGCCGGAGGGGATCCGCAGCGCGACGGGGGAGGTCGCCACGGCGATCCCCGGCGTGAGTTTCGGCGGCACCTTCCCGAACCTCGCGGCGCGGGCCGACAAGCTCACCGTCGTCCGCTCCTTCGTCCCCGGCGACGCCGACCACAACCTCAAGCCGCTCGTCGGCCGCGACTCGTTCGGGGCCAACCCCGGCGCGATCCTCGCGCGGGTCGCCGGGCCGAATCACCCGCGCACAGGGCTGCTGACCAACGTCGTCCTCTTCCCGAAGGCGGTCGACCCGACGACGCGCCCGGGCACCTCGGCGTTCGGCCGCTTCGAGGCGACCGGCCCGCTCTCGGCGGCCTACGCCCCGTTCGACCCGAGCCAGGGGGGGAGGCGCCGTCGAGGGGCTGAAGCTCCGGATCCCCCGCGAACGACTCGACGACCGCCGCCACCTCCATGCCCTGCTGGACTCCGCCGCGCGGTACCTCGAGGCTGCGCGGGCGGTCGAAGGGGTCGACCGGCTCCGCGACCAGGCGTACCGTCTCCTCGAAGGGGGGCTGGCCGAGGCCTTCGACCTGGCCCGCGAGGACCCGCGCCTCATCGCCCGCTACGACACGGCGCCGCTGGTGCGGCCCGACGCGATCAGCCGGGCCTGGAAGAACCACGACAACTACGTCGACAACGCGAAGTCGCTGGGCAAGCTCCTCCTGCTGGCCCGCCGGCTCTGCGAGCGCGGGTGCGGCTTCGTGACGGTGACGACGAACTTCGTCTGGGACATGCACGCGGACGAGAACAACGCCCCGATGGTCGAGGGCATGCGCTACATGGCACCGCCGCTCGACCACGCCCTGGGCGCCTTCATCGACGACCTCCACGCCCGCGGCCTGCAGGACCGCATCCTCCTGGTCGCCTGCGGCGAGATGGGGCGCACCCCCCGACTCAACCCCAAAGGCGGGCGCGACCACTGGGCCGGCCTCGGCCCCCTGTTGCTGGTCGGCGGCGGTTACCCGCCGGGCCGGGTCATCGGCCGCTCGAATCGGGATGCGTCCGCCCCCCAGTCGGAGCCGGTCACGGGCCGGCACCTCCTCGGCACGATCCTGCGCACCCTCTTCGACGTGGGCGAGCTCCGGCTCGTCCCGAACCTCCCCCGCGAGATCGCCCAGATCATGGCGGGCTATGAGCAGATTCCGGGGCTGGCCTGAGGGTCGGGAACGGGCGCGCGAAGACCTTGGGTTGTCGGGACGAGAGGCGCCGACTCACGTGAAACTGACCCTCTTCACCCTGCCGATCGTCCTGCTTACCATGCCCGCGCGACTCACGGCCGACGCCGGGGGCCCGGACCCCGTGGACTTCGTCCGCGACGTGCGGCCGATTCTCGAGACGCACTGCCACCGGTGTCACGGTCCGGCAAAGCAGAAGTCCGGCCTCCGGCTCGATGCCAGGGCGGGGGCGTTGAAGGGTGGCGACGCGTTCGGCCCGTCGATCGTGTCGGGGAAGGCGGCCGAGAGCCCGCTGATCCAGCTCGTCTCGGGCAAGAACAACGACCTGAGGATGCCGCCGACGGGCGATCGGTTGTCGGCGGCCGACATCGCGACGCTCACCCGCTGGATCGACGGTGGCGCATCGTGGCCGGATGGGACCGAGCGCGAGGGACACGCGAATCGGCTGGACCATTGGTCGTTCCGACCGCCGAAGGATGCGGTCCCGCCGCAGATCGTCGAGAAAGCGTGGCCCAGGGGCCCGATCGACCGGTTCATCCTCGCCCGGCTCGAAAAGGAGGGCTTGCGGCCCGCGCCGGAGGCGGACCGGGCCACCTGGCTGCGTCGCGTGACCCTCGACCTGACCGGCCTGCCGCCCTCGCCCGAACGCGTGGCGAGCTTCGTCGCCGACCCTCGCCCCGACGCCCACGAGCGTGCGGCCGACGAGCTGCTCGCGTCGCCGCGATACGGGGAGCGCTGGGCGCAGCACTGGCTCGACGTGGTGCGCTACGCCGACACGCACGGATTCGAGGTGAACACGGCGCGCCCGAACGCCTGGCCCTACCGCGACTACGTCATCGCGGCCTTCAACGCCGACATCCCCTACGACCGCTTCATCCGCGAACAGCTCGCGGGCGATGCCCTGGGCCGGGACGCGGCCACCGGCTTCCTCGTCACCGCCTCCGTGCTGTTGCCGGGCCAGATCGGCGCCGACGAGCCGTCGAAGCGCCTGGCGCGGCAAGACGCGCTCGATGAGATCGTCACGAATACCGGTCTCACGCTCCTGGGACTCGGCCTCGGCTGCGCCCGCTGCCATGATCATAAGTTCGACCCGATCTCTCAGCGCGACTACTACGCGATGCAGGCGTTCTTCGCCGGGGTGGAGTACGGCGACCGGCCTTTGCGGTCCCCGCAGGCCGAGGCGTTGCGCGAGGAGGCGGCCCGGCTGCGGCGCGAGCTGGAGGAGATCGACCGGAAACTGGCTCGGCTGGAGCCCCGTGCGCGATCCGGCGCCGAGCGCCCTCCGGTCAACGCGAAGGCCAACCACGACCGCTTCGCCCCGGTGATTGCCGATCGCCTCCGCTTCACGATCGGCGCGACGAACAGCCTGGAGCCCTGCCTCGACGAGGTGGAGGTGTTCGACGTCGAGGGCCAGAACGTCGCGCTCGCGGCCGAAGGCACGACGGCCACGTCGTCGGGCGATACGGTGGTCACAGATCGCCACGAGCTGCGCCACGTCAACGACGGCCGGTACGGCAACTCGCGGAGCTGGATGTCAAACCGGGCGGGCCGCGGCTGGGTCGAGCTCGACTTCCCCAGGGGGCACACGATCGACCTCGTGGTGTGGGGCCGGGATCGCGAAGGGAAGTACGACGATCGGCTGGCCGTGGACTACCGGATCGAGGTCGCGACGGGCTCGGGCGACTGGCGAACCGTCGCCGATTCGACGGATCGCCGCAAGTACCGGCGCGACCAGCAACCAGACCTCTCGTTCAGCACCGACGGGCTTGAGCCGGCCGAGGCCCGGGAAGCCGCGCGGCTCATGAAGTTGAGGAAGACCCTGGCCGCGAGGCTGGTGGCCACCGGCATGGGGCAGCTGGTGTTTGCGGGGACGTTCCGGACGCCCGATGTGATCCGTCGCCTGCAACGCGGCGATCCGGAGCAGCCGAAGGAGGAGGTCGCCCCCGCCGTGCCCCGCGCCCTCGGGTCGGTCGAGCTCACGAAGGACGCGCCCGAGGACGAGCGACGGCGGGCGCTGGCGGAGTGGATCGCCAGCCCCGCCAATCCCCTCACGGCCCGGGTGATGGTCAACCGCCTCTGGCAGGGACACTTCGGCGTGGGGCTCGTGGAGACGACCAACGACTTCGGACTCAATGGCGCGCGGTCGACCCACCCCGAGCTGCTCGACTGGCTCGCGTCGGAGTTCGTCCGCTCCGGCTGGTCGTCGAAGCACATGCATCGGCTCATCGTGCTGTCGGCGACCTATCGCCAGTCGAGCCGGATTGACCCGGCGGCGCGGGCGAGGGACGCCGACGCCCGGCTGCTCTGGCGCTTCCCGACGCGGCGGCTCGAGGCCGAGGCGATCCGCGACGCGATGCTCGCCACGAGCGGCCGCCTGGACCTCCGGATGGGCGGGCCGGGGTTCGACCTGTTCCGCCAGCGCGGCGGGCTGAGCGGCTTCACGCCGGTCGAGTCGTACGGCGGCGACGGGCTCCGCCGCATGATCTACGCCCACCGGGTGCGCCGCGAGCGCGACGTGGTCTTCGGCGCCTTCGACTGCCCCGACGGCGGGCAGAGCACGGCGAGGCGGCGCGAGTCGACCACCCCGATCCAGGCCCTGAATCTGTTCAACAGCCGCTTCACCGCGGACGAGGCCGCCGCGTTCGCCGCGCGCATCCGGGCCGAGGTTGGCAACGACCCGACGGCCCAGGTCCACCGCGCCTATCGACTGGCCCTCAGCCGCGATCCCGATGGCGAGGAGGCGGAAGAGGTCGTGCCCGTCGTGCGCGAGCACGGGCTTCCCGCCCTCTGCCGGGCCCTCTTCAACTGCAACGAGTTTCTCACCCTGCCATGACGACCGACCCCGGACACCTCTCGCCCGCGGGGCGACTGTTGATCGACCGCCGGCGCTTCCTCTCCAGTCCCGCCACCGCGCTGGGCTCGATCGCGCTGGCGAGCCTGCTTGGCCGCGACGGGCTGCTCGCCGCGGAAGGGCCCGTCATCGATCCGGCGCGGCCGTTCGCGCCGCGGCCGCCGCACTTCCCGGCGAAGGCCAGGAACGTCGTCGTCATCTTCTGCGCCGGCGCCGTCAGCCAGTTCGAGACCTGGGATTACAAACCCGAGCTGATCAAGTACGACGGCAAGCCGCTGGAGGGCGGGCCGGCGGTGACGTTCCAGGGGCCCGCGGGCGATCTGGCCCGGCCCCAGTACGAGTTCCACCCCCGCGGCCAGACGGGCAAGATGGTTTCCGACCTGATCCCGCACCTCGCCGAACTGACCGATGACATCGCGTTCCTGCACTCGCTGACCAGCAAGAGCAACACGCACGGCCCCGCCGAGAACTTCCTCTCGACGGGCTCCGTGCTCGATGGCTTCCCGAGCCTCGGGGCGTGGATCTCCTACGCGCTCGGCAGCGAGAACCAGGACCTGCCCGCGTTCGTCGCCATCCCCGACCCTCGCGGCGTGCCGCAGGCCGGCTCGAATAACTGGGGCCCGGGATTCCTCACCGCCCAGTTCCAGGGGACGCCCCTCGGCTCCAGGGAGCCGGTGCGCCACCTCGCGCCGCCCGCCGGCATCCGGCCCGAGGACGACCGCGCCGCCCGGTCGCTCCTGCGGCGGATGAATCGTCGTCACCTCGAGCAGAACCCGGGCGACGAGCGGCTCGCGGCCCGGATCGCCAGCTACGAGCTCGCCGCCCGGATGCAGCTCAGCGTGCCGGAGGTCGCCGACCTTTCCTGCGAGCCCGGGCATGTTCTGAGGCTCTACGGGGCCGACGACACGTCCAATCCCATCAAGGCCGCGTTCGCCCGCAACTGCATCCTCGCCCGGCGGCTCCTCGAGCGCGGCGTGCGGTTCGTCCAGCTCTTCAACGGCGCCTACGCCAGCGGCGGCGAGCTGAACTGGGACGGCCACAACAAGCTCAGGGAGCAATACGACCGGCACGCGGCCATCCTCGACCAGCCGGCGGCCGCCCTGATCCGCGACCTGAGGCAACGCGGATTGCTCGACGAGACGCTCGTTGTCTGGTGCACCGAGTTCGGCCGCATGCCCATGTTCCAGAAAGAGGCCAGGGGCCGCGACCACAACCCCGACGGCTTCACCTGCTGGCTGACGGGCGCCGGCGTCCGGCCGGGCGTCAGCCACGGCGCTACCGACGAGCTCGGCCGACGGGCGGTGCAGGACGTGCTCACCCTCTACGACTTCAACGCCACCATCCTCCACCTACTCGGCCTTCGCCACGAGGAATTGACCTTCGAGCACAACGGCATCCGGCGCCGGCTGACGAACGTGGAGGGCAATGTGATCGGCGAGGTCCTTGCCTGAATCCGCCAGGACCGTGGGCGTTACGGGTCAACCGCCGGCTCACCCTCCGACCGGGCTCCAAGCCCGTTCCTGGCGGATTGAACCGGAGGCGACGTCGAAGTGCCGTCGGCTTGGACTTGACTCGACGCCGATGTTTAACAAGGATTGATCGTGTCCACGATTGGTGCCTGCGCTGATGTTGCACCCACGCGGGGACGAGTCCGAAGGGTCTCGCGATGCGTTCCATGGGCTGGACCTTGCTGATCCTCGCGACCCACGCCGCGCTGGCCGACGCCCGGGCCGCCGAGCCGCCGACGTTCGAGAGGGACGTGCGGCCGATCCTCAAGGCGTATTGCCTCGACTGTCACGGCGGGGGCGAGCAGCTCAGGGGCAAGCTCGACCTGAGGCTGAGGCGGTTCGCGGTGAAGGGCGGGGCCAGCGGCCCGGCGGTGGTGCCCGGCCGACCGGACGAGAGCGAGATGCTGGCCCGCGTGCGCGACGGCGAGATGCCGCCGGGCGAGAAGAAGGTGCCCGCCGACCGGGTCGCGGTGATCGAGCGGTGGATCGCCGCGGGGGCGCCGACGGCGCGGGAGGAGCCGGAGAGCCTGCCGCCGGGCATCGACATCACGCCGGAGGAGCGGGCGTTCTGGGCGTTCCAGCCGATCCGCCGGCCCGACCCGCCGCCGGCCGGGCCGGGCGACCGAGTGCGCACGCCGATCGACGCCTTCCTCCTGGCCAGGCTCCGCGAGCGCGGGCTGGGGTTCGCCCCCGACGCCGACCGCCGCACCCTCATCCGCCGCGTCCACGCCGACCTGACGGGCCTGCCGCCGACGCCCGGCGAGGTCGAGGCGTTCGTCAAGGACGAGTCGCCCGACGCCTACGAGCGGCTGGTCGACCGGCTGCTGGCCAGCCCGCATTACGGCGAGCGTTGGGCGCGGCATTGGCTCGACGCGGCGGGCTACGCCGACTCCGAGGGGGATGGCGCCCAGGACACGCCGCGACGCTTCGCCTACAAGTACCGCGATTACGTCATCCGGGCCCTGAACGCCGATCGGCCGTTCGACCGCTTCCTCGTCGAGCAGCTCGCCGGCGACGAGCTCGTCCCCAGGCCCTGGGCGAACCTGACGCCCGAGCAGGCGGAGCTGCTGGCGGCGACGGGCTTCCTCCGCACGGCCCCCGACGGCACCGCCGCCGGCGACGCCGACGAGGCCCTGGCGGCCAACCAGGTCGTCTCGGACACGATCAAGATCGTCGGCTCGGCGGTGCTGGGGCTGACCGTCGCCTGCGCGCAGTGCCACGACCACCGCTACGACCCCATCCCCCAGTCCGACTACTACCGCCTCCGCGCCGTCTTCGAGCCGGCCCTCGACCCGCGGCACTGGCGCCGGCCCGGCCAGCGGCTCGCCTCGCTCTACTCCGACGCCGACCGCGCCCGCGCCGCGGCGGTCGAGTCCGAGGCGCAGGCGCTCCAGAAGGACCTCGACGCCAAGACCGCCCGGTTCCTCGGGGCGGCGACGGAGAAGGAACTGGCGAAGTTCCCCGGTGACTTGCGCGGCACGCTCCGCGCGGCCCTCGACACGCCCGCCGAAAGGCGGACCGCCGAGCAGAAGGCCCTGCTCGGCGCCCACCCGAGCGTGAACATCAGCGCCGGCGTGCTCTACCAGTACGACCCGAAGGCCGCCGAGGAACTCAAGAAGGACGCTGGGCGGGTCGCCGCCAAGCGCGCGGAGAAGCCGCCCGAGGACTTCGTGAGCGTGCTCGACGAGGTGCCCGGCACCGCGCCGGAGACGCATATCTTCCACCGCGGCGACCACCGCCAGCCGACGACGCCGGTCGGACCGGGCGACCTCACCATCGCGGCACCCGACGGTCGGCGATACGAGGCCCCCGCCGACGACCCCGCGCTACCGACCACCGGCCGCCGGCTGGCGTACGGACGCCACCTGGTCGACGGCAAGCATCCGCTCGTCGGCCGGGTGCTCATGAACCGGATCTGGCTCCACCACTTCAGCCGCGGCCTGGTCGAGACGCCCGGCGACTTCGGCGCGCTGGGCATCCGGCCGACGCACCCCGAGCTCATCGACTGGCTGGCCGATGAGCTTGCCCGCGGCGGCTGGGGCCTCAAGCGGATGCACCGCCTGATCCTGACGTCCACCGCCTACCGCCAGGCCTCGGGGCGCGACCCCTCGCACGACGCCGCAGACGCCGAGAACGCCCTCTACGGCCGCTACGCCGTCCGACGGCTCGACGCCGAGGCCCTGCGAGACAAGGTGCTCGCCGTCTCGGGCCGCCTCGATCGGACCCCGTTCGGCCCGCCGGTGCCGGTGGCGGAGGACGCCGTCGGCCAGGTGCTCCCCGACAAGGACTCGTCCCGTAGCAGCGTGTATCTCCAGGTTCGCCGCACGAAGCCGGTGTCGCTGCTCGCCGCGTTCGACGCGCCGGCGATGGCGGTCAACTGCGACCGCCGCACCGTCAGCACGTCGGCGCCGCAGGCACTGGTGCTGATGAACAGCGAGTTCATGCTGTCCCATGCGCGGGCCATGGCCCGCCGGCTCCGAACCGAGACACCGGCCGGCTTCGCGAGCGACCTGTTCGGCCCTTCGACCGACCGTCTGCCCCGGATGATCGCCTACGCCTGGGCCCTGGCCTACCAGCGCCCGATCTCCCGCGAGGAGCTCGACGCCGCCCGCGCGTTCGTCGCTGCCCCGCGCGGCGACGACGACCCCGAGCTGTCCGCGCTGACGGACCTCTGTCAGCAGCTCCTCTGTTCCAACGAGTTCCTCTATGTCGACTGAACCATTCCCGTACGGCCGGCGGGACTTCCTGGCGCGCTCCGCCTTCGGGGTCGGCGCCTTCGCCCTGGCGCACCTGCTGCGCCAGGACGGACTGCTTGCCGACGCCCCCGCCAAGCCCGCCGAGAACCTGCCGCTCGACCTCAGGCCACGGCCGCCCCACCACGCGCCGAGGGCGACGGCGATGATCTCGCTGTTCATGCACGGCGGGCCCTCGCACGTCGACCTCTTCGACCCCAAGCCCGAGCTCTCGAAGCATCACGGCGCCGAGTACGGCGGCGACGTAGTCTTCAGCTTCGTCAACCGCGCCAGCAAGAAGCTCCTCGGGAGCCCCTGGACGTTCTCGAAGCACGGGCAGTGCGGCACGGAGGTCTCGGAGCTGCTGCCCGAGACGGCGCGGGTCGTCGACGACCTCTGCGTGATCCGGTCGATGCACACCGGCCACAACGGGCACGAGGTCTCGATCCGCTACTTCCACGGCGGGGTCGCGGGCATCACCGGGCGGCCCACGCTCGGCAGCTGGGTCGTCTACGCGCTGGGCAGCGAGTCGCAGGACCTCCCGGCCTACATGGTCCTCTCCGACCCCGGCGGGCATCCGGTCGACGGCACCCACAACTGGTCGAGCGGGTTCATGCCGCCGCTCTACCAGGGGACGGTCCTCCGCCCGCAGGAGCCGCGCATCCTCAACCTCGACCCGCCGCCCCACCTGCGCGGCGCGGCGCAGGCCCGGAACCTGGCGTTCCTCGACGCCCTGAACCACCGCCATCTCGCGGCGCACCCCGGCGAGGCCGACCTCGAGGCCCGCATCCGGACCTACGAGCTCGCCGCCGCGATGCAGACCGCCGCGAAGGAGGCGCTCGACGTCTCGGGCGAGCCCGGCTACATCAAGCGGCGCTACGGCCTCGACCACGACGCCACCCGCGAGTACGGCACGCGCTGCCTGATCGCGCGGCGGCTGGTCGAGCGCGGGGTGCGGTTCGTGCAGCTCTTCCTCGGCGGGCAGCCGTGGGACAACCACAATACGATCAAGAAGTCCCTCCCCGAGATCTGCCGCCGCACTGACAGACCCGCCGCCGCGCTCGTGGCGGACCTGAAGCAGCGCGGCCTGCTGGACACGACGCTCGTCCACTGGGGCGGTGAGATCGGGCGGCTGCCGGTCTGCGAGGGTGCCCTCGACGACAACGCCGGCCGGGACCACAACGGCCAGGGGTTCTCGATCTGGCTCGCCGGCGGCGGGATCCGCGGCGGGATGACCTATGGCGCCACCGACGAGGTCGGCCACCGCGCCGCCGAAAGCGTCGTCACCCCGAACGACTTCCAGGCCACGGTCCTGCACCTGCTGGGCCTGGACCACGCGCGGCTGGCCTACCACGCCAACGGCCGGGCCCAGCACCTCACCGACGGACGCCCCGCGCGCGTCGTCGCCGAGATCCTCCGGTCGCCGCCGGGGGGCGATCGGGTGGCGGGACCTGCCGCACGCGACGAGATCCGCCCGGGCTGATCACGCCACCGGGGGAAGGCCCCGCCCTTCCACCCCCTCGGGTGACTCGGCGCGGTCATCGCCGCCGCCCGGACGAAGTGGGCGTCTCGTGTCAGAGTGACAGTCCCAGAGCTCGTCAGGCCCGGGGCTCGATGCGTAGAGTGGCGGATCGCCCTCGATCCGTAGCCCCGGGACGACGATCGGTTAGCATCCGCCGGACGGATGCGCCAGGAGGCCGCCCGGGTTGGGACGGGCGCGGAGAGGTTGCGGACCGCGGCTCGCACCGGCCAACCTCGCTTCCCGGGGACGCCGTCGGGGATGCGAGATCGCCCGCCGCCGCGTGGACGCCGCTCACCGCGAATGCCTGAGTCCCGGTTGCTCCATGGGGCGGTCTTCGAAACCGGCCTACGCCGTTCCTCGGGTATCAGGATCAAGTTTGGATATCCACCTCGGATTCGAATCGAGCCGCCGAGTTACGGGTCATTGAAAGCCGGCGGACTGTTCAGGTGGACGTACGGGCTGGCCAGGCCCCGCACGATGCGATCGAGGCCGGGGGGCTCGTCGGCTTGCTGGAGGAAGTCCCGTCGGCTCGTGGGCAACGGGGGCGTCGCCTCGAGGCGGGTCGGCTGGCGTTGCTCCATGGCGGCCACACCCATCTGAACCCGCGATGGGGCCGGCGGCCCCAGGTTACGGCCCGGGCGGGCCCGGCGCCGAAGCGGTCCCCGCGCCGGCGGACCAGTCCGGGCCCGGTCCGATCCGCCGAGCGGGCCGGACGAACGGGGAGATATACCTCGTTGGGCGTGGCGGTGCCGCCGGGCGCGTGCCGTCCGGCGGCGTCTCTGGGATGGGGGACCGGAG
>DASZMJ010000300.1:0-5627 GCA_035551935.1 Isosphaeraceae bacterium | reverse complement strand
GACGCGATGGTCTCCGTAGGGTGGGCACCGCCCACCTCCCTCGGATGAAGGGGTGGGCGGTGCCCACCCTACTGAAGATCAGACGTTCGCGAACGGGTTCTGGAACTCGATGAGCTGCGCCGCCCGGACCAGCTCGGCGATGCCCCGGTCGAGGTCGACGGTCGTCTCGAAGCCCTTGGCGCGGATCTTCTCGTAGGAGACCTCGTAGTTCAGCTTGTCGGCGTCGGTGCCGACCTCGGCGAAGTGGAGGTAGTAGTTCACGTGCTTGAGGATCTGCCGGGCGACGTCTTCCTTGGTGAAGTTCATCGACTCGTGGCCGACGTTGTAGACGTCGTCCTTGATCGTGTCCCATCGCTCCAGCGCGAACATGATCGAGCGGGCCATGTCGCGGACGTGGACGAAGGTCCGCTTGAATCCGCCCTCGTAGACGATCAGGTTGCGGTTCTTGACGGCCTGGTAGGTGAAGTCGTTCGGCATCAGGTCGAGCCGCATCCGGTTCGAGACGCCGAAGGCCGTCGCGTAGCGATAGGCGACGGAGTTGCCGGCCGCGAGGACCATCTCCTCGGCCGCGGCCTTCGTCTCGCCGTAGAGCGTGATCGGGGCGCGGGGGGTGTCCTCGTTGCAGACGTAGTCGGGGATCGAGCCGTAGATGCTGCCCGTGGAGGCGAAGACGAACTTCTGGTCGGCCTTCCGCGCGGCCAGGACGGTGCGGGTGCCCTCGACGTTCGTCGCCTGCGCGACCTGCGGCTCCTTCTTGCACGCGGGGTAGCCGACGATCGCCGCGAGGTGGACGATCGCGTCCATGCCCTCGACGGCCTTCGTCACGCCCGCCTCGTCGCAGACGTCGCCCTTGATCAGCTCGAAGAACCGGTTCTGACAGCACGGCAGCAGTCCGTGCCCGCCGAACTTCAGCGCGTCGTAGACGCGGACGCGGTGGCCCTGTTCGAGGAGCATCGGGACCAACGTCGAGCCGACATAACCGGCTCCGCCGGTGACCAGGATTCGCATGGCGTTCCCATCCTTGGTGAAGTCTGGACGTGCCCGGGAGGTCGCGAGTCTTGACGGGATCGTGGTCGAATCGTCGGCGGTCGAGGCTCGCGAGGATGGGACGCTCCCGGGCCCCCGTTCCCCCTGGCTTCGCCTCGACTCGCGGTGCGCGTCGCGGAAGGACCCCTCTCACGGCGTCGGGCCGACCGATTGCATCCACTCCGTGACACATCTCGGCGACCCGTCGTCGGCCTTGCGGGGCGTCACTATCGGGAAGAAGCGACGACCTGTCAACGCCAGCTTCGAGGGGGTCTCGTCTCCGCGACGAGGCACCCTCTTGCCGTCGGAAATCGGGGGCCAGGGCCGACGGACGGCGCGGATCGTCGCGGCCGCCGTCTTCACCCTCTCCCCTTGTGGGAGAGGGTAGGGTGAGGGGTCCGGAGGACGGCCAGGGCCGGCGGGCCCACCACCCTATCGGCCGTCGGATTGAGGGGTTCGGGCCGGGTTTTCCGGTTGGCTCGCCGAACATTGCTGAACGAAGTCGCTCAATCCTTGCACGCTCGGGTTCGCTCGGCGCAAGGAGGGGCCGGGCCGGGACCCAAGACCCCGAAGGCCGAGGACCCTCGCCCTCGTGGGAGAGGGGGCCGGATGGGAGTCCGTTCAGGAGCCGTCCCCGACTCCGAACTCCACGTCGTCCGGCCTGATCTCGACCTCCGCCCAGGCGGCAACCCGATGGCCGGCGGCGTCGGTGCCGACGGCCTTGAAGACGAGCGGGCCGTCGCCGGGTCGGACGCCTTCGAGCCGGATCGGCCCCGAGGCGAGCTTTCCGCCAACATCCAGCGCCGAGGTGCCGAAGCGGCGGGCGATGCCGAGCATGTCGAGCCCCGAGCGGCGGAAGACCTGGTCGCGTGCGTCGGCCGGCGGCACCAGCGGCTCCCAGGCGATCGCGCCGAGCCTTACGGGCGTCGATCCTCGCGACGCGACCCGGGCCCGGACCGCGACGGCGCCGTCGCCCCCGGGCGTGGCCCGCACGTCCAGGTCGAGCCCGCCGAGGTCGTCCGGCAGCGGTACGACCGTCACCTGCAACCGCGCCTCGGGCGGGCCTTCGACCTTCACATGCACCGCGCCCTTATCCGAGCCGTCGACGACGACATAATGCGTCGAAGTCCCGGCCGCCGACCAGGTGTCGGCCGGGCCGTCGGGCCGGACGCGGCTCGATCGCGGGCCGGCGAGGACCCAGTCCTCGATCGTCCCCCGCGGGTCGAGCGAGCGATACTGACCGGTCGGCGCCGGGTCGGCCGAGGGGTCGAGCCCGCTCAGGAACAGGGCGGTCGTCCACTCACGATAGAGCGCGGTGAACGAGCGGCCGGTCGCGGCCTCGAGGTTCGCGACGCCGCGGAGGTCGGAGCGAATCATCCGGTCGAGCACGCCCTCGCCGTGGCGGTCGACGCACCAGCGGAGGAAGAGATAGGCCCCGCCGCGGTTGCCGTGGCTGCGGAAGAGGTCGGCCGCGTAGTAGTCCTCGACGACGAGCCGGTACTTCTCGGGCCGCGAGAGGAAGGCGCTCACGCGATAGTCGAGGTTCGTCCGCGAGAAGCCGTGGGCGTCCTCGACGAGGTGCGCCAGGCCCTCGTCGAGCCAGCCCTCTTCCTCGGGGCGCGGCCGCGCGTTCAAACCGTCGGGGAAGGCGCGGCGGCTGAAGACGACGGCATGGGTGTATTCGAGGGCGAGCACGGTCTTCAGGTGAGGACCGGGCCGGAGCGCGGCGCACAGGTACATCATGTCCGACCGGTTGCCGAACGGCGTGTCGACCGAGCGGTCGAAGTCGGCGCCGCGGACGAAGCCGTCGACCTTGTACCGGCCGCCCGCGAGCCTCGTCAGCCAGCTCGACACGAAGATCGTGAACCGCCCGTCGCCGTCGACGTCCGCGGCCGTCCCGAACCTCCGCTCGGCCAGCGGGAACACTCGCTCGTCGAACGTCGCGACGACCTCCTCGACGAACCCCGGCGCGAGCGACCCTTCGTCCCTGGCGTCGACATAAACCTGGACCCGCGCCCCGACGGCCGCGAGCCTCGCCTCGACGCCCAGGTAGTTGCTCGCGCTGGCCACGTCGCCGTCGCGGACGAGCAGCGAGAACCGTCGCGAGGGCCAGGGGGGCATCGCCGAGACCGCCGGCGCCGCCGCGATCGGGCGCGCAGGTCTCGGGGCGCTTGGACCTGACGGGTCGGCGGTCGCGGGAAGCGGGCGGGCGTCGGCCGCGGACATCGAGGTCGCGTCCAGCGTGATCGCGAACGGCCCGGCCTCGCGGGCCAGGGCCGAGACGACGACGAGTGCCTTCGACCCGGGACCGGTCGTGACGACGTCGAACTCGGCCCGGCCCGCCTCGACGGCGACCGGGGTCGGCTCCGCGGCCAGAGCGGGGCCGGCGACGATCGCGAGGAGGGCCAGCGCTCGAAGCCCTCGGGCAGGCGGGCGCGCGGCGGGGTCGAGCATTCCGCGACGTTCCCGAAGGCGACCCCGCCGACCCGGACCGCACCCGGGTCACAAAACCGGCCGGCGATGTCCCTTCGATCGGCCCGATCGACCCTCCGGCTTGAACCGTTCGGGACGGCCGCGGGGCGCGATTTCCGCCCGTGACGATTCAAGTGATCGCCCCGATTGGCCGACACGCCCCGCGACGGGCCGTTTGACCGTTTTCGGACGGCTCGCGTACCATGAAATCGAACAAGCCCGCGGAGGTCTTCGTAGGGTCCGCTATTGCGGACCATCTCTAGTCGATGGCCTCGGGTGGGGGACGGTCCGCAATAGCGGACCCTACGAGTCGAGATACGGGGATGAGCCGGATGCGACGTCGGAGCGGGGGGCTGATCATTCTGGCGCTGGGCCTGGCGGGATGCTTCGGGTCGGAGACGCCCCCGGCGGAAGCGCCCAAGCAGCCATTCCGCGGGATGAAGGTCGTCGCGGGCGTCCTGGGCGACCGCGGTATCCTCGCCGGCCTCGAATCCCAGCGAGGGGAATGGGCCGCATCCTCCGGCGCCGATCTGACGTTCCGCGAAGTCGACGCCGAGTCCATCAAGTCCGTCGACATCGTCGTCTTCCCCGGCGAGCGGATGGGCGAGCTCGTCGACGGCGACGTCCTGCTCGCGCTCCCCGACGACGCCATCCGCCCGGCCCCGAGGCCGGCCGAGGCCGAGAGCACCAAGGACGGCGCGACGCCCGAGCCGCCGCCCGACCCGTTCGCGTTCAAGGAGATCGTCCCGGCCTATCGCGACGTGGTGACGAAGTACGGCGACAGGCGGTATGCCCTGCCGCTCGGCGGCACCGGGCTCGTGCTCGCCTTCCGCCGCGACGCGTTCGACCGGGCCGAGAACCGGGCCGCGGCGAAGGCGGCCGGGACCAAGCTGGAACCGCCGAAGACGTGGGAGGATCTGGACGCTCTGGCCAGGTTCTTCCACGGCCGCGACTGGGACGGCGACGGCAAGGCCGACTCGGGCATCGCGCTGGCCTGGGGGGCCGACCCGGAAGGCGTGGGGGACGCGACTTTCCTGGCGCGCGCGGCGAGCCTCGGGCAGCACCGCGACCAGTATTCGTTCCTGTTCCCGTCGGACCGGATGGAGCCGCGGCTCGCGTCACCGCCGTTCGTCGAGGCGCTCCAGAAGCTCATCGATCTCACGAAGTTCGCGCCGCCCGGCGCGGCGAAATTCGACGCCGACGCCGCGCGGTCGGCGTTGCGTTCGGGCAAGACCGCGCTCCTGATCGACCGGGCCGAGCGTGCGTCGACGTGGAGCGAGGGGAAGGCCGTGGGCGTGGCCGTGCTGCCGGGGTCGGAGCGGGTCTACAATCCCGACCGCAAGGTGTGGGAGAGTTCGACGAGTCCCAACCGACCCGCCTATCTGCCGCACGGCGGCGGCTGGCTGGTGGGCGTGGTCGGCTCGACGCAGCACCGCGACGCGGCGATCGACCTGGCGAAGTACCTGGCCGGGCCCGACGTGACGAGCCGGCTCCGGGCCGAGAAGGCGTTCCCGATGCTCGCGACGCGTACCCCACAGCTCGGCGCGGGGCTGCCCGACCCGAAGTCGGCGCCCGGGGTCGAGCCGAGGAGCTGGTCGGACGCCGTCGACCGGACGCTCCAGGCCGTGCGGGTCGTCGTGGGGCTTCGCATCCCCGGGACCGAGGGTTATCTGGCCGACCTGACGAAGGGTCGCGTCGCCGCGGCCGAAGGGCAACCGGCCGAGCAAGCCTTGAAGAGTGTGGCCGACGCGTGGGACGCGAGGACGAAGTCACTCGGCCCGAAGCGGCAGCTCTGGCACTATCGCCGGAGCCTCGTCCGGCTCGTCACCGCGCCCGAGCCGCCGCCGCGCGGGGAGTGAGGTCCCGGTCATGGACGAGAACGAGGGCGAATCGCCCCTGGGCGACGTCGAGACCGAGTTGAAGGAGCTCCTCGGCCTCTTCGACGCCCCCGCCTTCGCCCGCCGCGGCCTGGACCTCGAACATGCCCTCGCCCGGCTCGACGCCCGCTGCCGCCGCGAACGGCAGGCGATGCTCGAGATGGTCCGGCTCCGGCTCAAGCAGTGGGCGGGTGTAGCCTCGGGGCCCGAGACGGCCGGCGAGGTCTTCGCCGTGCCGATCGACGGGCTCTG
>DASZMJ010000299.1:0-2069 GCA_035551935.1 Isosphaeraceae bacterium | reverse complement strand
GACACCCTCTCCCCCTGGGAGCGGGCCGGGGTGAGGGTCTGCTTTCATCAATCCGCGATCAAGTCAGGGCTTCGAGCCGTCGTCGGCGTCTTTCTCGGCGTCCTTCTCCTCCTCGGCCGGCTCCGCCTCCTTCTCGGCCTTCTTGGCCGAGGCAGCGACGACGCGGAAGGGGATGGTCTGGGTGGCGGTGGTCCCCTTCTTGACCTCGTCGTGGAGGATGATGTCGAGCTCGTACTCGCCGGGCTCGAGCCCCTTCAAGGACACGTTGGTGTAGATGTAGAGGTTCGCCGGGGGCTGCTCGCCCTTGGGCTTGAGGTCGATGGCCTTGTCCTCGCGCCGGAGGACCTTCTTCTGGTCCTTGCGGCGGATCTGGCCGTCCTGGATGAGGTGGGCGCGATAGCCCCCCTCGACCTCCTCGACGGCGAAGTTGCGAGGCTCGTAATAGACCAGGAGCTTGTCGTCGCGGGTGAGGGCGACCTCTCGGAGCGGCTGGTACTTGCGGAAGCCGTCGATCTTCTTGCAGGCGACGGCCCTGGACATCGAGAGCCGGGCCGGCTTCTTGTCCGACTGCCGCGCCTCGATCGGGGCGACGGGCAGGACGAAGAGGACCGCGAGGAACAGGGCGTGCGACCGGGTGCTCATCGCGGCCTCGGGGGTCGTTGGCGACGGCGCGACACGCAGGCTTTGCGCAGCGTAACCGGCGGGCGCGACGGCCACAACCCCGAGGCTCGACCCCGCCGCGCGTCCTCCCGCGACCGTCGGCCCTTGCGCGGCCGGCAACGCTCGCAGAGCGCGGCCGAAAAACCCGTCGCGGGGCGGGCTCGGGGGCAAACTCGGGAAAGGCGGGGGACGATAGACAAAGGCGGGCCCCCGGCGGCGACCGGGGCCGGGCGTGCGCGAGGGATTGCGGATGGCAGCGCCGACGACGACGAAAACGACAACGGCTCGACCGCTCCCCGGCGGCTCAATCCCGGGCCGACCCCCCGGCCCGGGGCCGTCGTCGCGAGCGGGCGAAGGCCAGCAAGCCGACGGCCGACCAGGCCAGCCAGGTCGCCGGCTCGGGCGTGGCGACGACCTGGCTGCCCGACTGCGGCATCGCGATCTTCGACAGCGGCACGTATTCCTCGCCGGCGATCACGTCGAAGGCCGAGCCGGCGAAGAGCGTCAGGCCGAAGCCCTTGGTCGGGTCGAAGCCGGGGAACTTGCTGAAGTTGGTGATCGTGAACTCGAAGTTCGGGTGCGCCGCCGAGGGGTCGAAGGCGAGCTGGCCGGTGTGGCCGGGCAGCGATTGGCCGTAGGAGTACTGGAGGCCCGCGCCGTTGTTCTGGTAGCTGGCGACGGTGAAGCCGTCGATGCCGGGGCCGGCCTTCGTCTTGTCGGCGGGGACGCCGGCGACGAACGTCGGGGTGCCCGAGTTGTTCATGTCGAAGCCGACGGTGATCGACTTGTCGCCGCCGAAGTGGGCCGGGTCGACGCCGCCGGCGGCGGTCATCCGCGAGTCGGGGATGCCGGGGGTGCCGTTGCCGTCGGCGTTGCCGGCGATGCTGAAGGTGTTGACGCCGACGGCCATCGTGTCGGTCGTCGGGTTGTACTGGAGGCGTACGTCCTTGATGGCCCAGCCGGTGACCCAACCCTGCTGGGTCATCCATGCGGCCTGGGCCACGTCGGTGCTGGTGGGGCTGGCATTGACCGGGATGACCGTCACGCCGCTACCGGGCGAGGTCGGGAAGTCCTGGGCGACGTTGCCGGTGAACGTCGGCAGGCCGGCGGCCGCGGCGGGGCGGATCGCGACCAGGGCCAGGGCGACCCCGAAGGCCACGCGCCACGAGTTACGGCAGACCATTACGAGTCTCCTTCCACGTAAAGGCTGGTCGTCCGGGGGTCGGTCGGCTCGTGCCGAGGGCACGGGATCGGCCCCGGGGCGGCAGGACCCGGGGCGCGGCCCGAGGGCCGGCGTCGCGGGTGGTTCGCTTCGCACCGCCGCGTCTGCCCGGCCCGCGTCGGCTCCGCCGCTCGATGGGCCGGGAAACCCTCCCCCCGTTCGGTCCGAACCCCGGCGGGGGCCAGAC
>DASZMJ010000298.1:0-2931 GCA_035551935.1 Isosphaeraceae bacterium | reverse complement strand
ACGTTAGACGCAGGCGCCGGCTCGCCCGGCCCGGCGACGGAGGACGCCGCATGAAGCTCGACTTCCCCTACAAGCACTTCGAATCGTTCGAGCCGGCGATCGTCCCCGACGAGAACCTGCTGGGCGTCTTATTCACACGCCCGATGATGTTGTCCGTTATGCGGGGAGGGCGTAGCACCCGGCGGTCAGGCTCTGCACCCGGCCCCGCATCGTCTGATAGTCGCTCAAACTCGCCCGGATCGATCGCTTCAGGTCTCGCAGGGCGTCGAGCAACTCTCGATCCTTATCCGCGCGAATCGTCTCGAGCCGGTCTCGCTGCTCAATTAGGTCGTCCCTCTCCCGATTGACCGCGTATGCGAAGGTGTACCTGGGACGCTGGCCCGTATCCTCTTGCCCTTCGGGTATCGTTGTCGGGACATCTCGCCCGAGGTCGGCCGGGTTCCCTGGTTGTCCTCCGGTCTCTTCATCGGCCACGGATGATGCCCTCGGACCAGTCCGCGAACGACCAGAATTGCCCGAGTATCTTCGAGCAATTCGCCGGGTCCGAGAGTCTGGGATAGTTCTCGCGGAGGCGGGACGAGAACTCGTCCACGTTCCCCATGCATCGTTCGGAGGGGGCGAGCAACGCGGGCGAGCGCCAGATCTCCACGACCGTCTCCGGGAGGACCGGCATGATCGTCTGGAGGTCAAGGAACCTGGACTGAACCGTCGTGATCAACTGCTCGATCACGGCCGGCGCGACCGGCCAGCGGAGGAGGTTCACTGCGGATTGGTGCTCGATGGCCGTCGCGGGGTCGGTCAGCGCGTCTTCGATGACGCCCAGGATCGTGCTCTTGGCGGCGAAGGACCCGTGCCCGGCCCGGGCGAGGGCGTAACCGAGATTACAGAGGGGCATCCCTTTGTGATAGCGGTATTGATATTTCTGCTGAAGGCTCAAGCACGCCAGGTAGTGACCGGCCCAGACCTCGGCCGCGGCCTGGTAATGGCCGCGGTCGGCGAGGTTGGCGGCCGCGCGGTTCCAGGACCAGGCGAGTCGTTCGATGCCGCCGCTCAGGGGCGTCTCGATCCCGACGGAACTCCAGGGCTTCTCGGGGAGGGTGATCGATGCCAGGCGATCGATCAGCGCGCCGAGGTGGCGCGGGTCCTCCGAATGGGCATCGATCCAAGATGGGAGATCGGGCGTCGGGTCATTCGTCGCCGGGATCGACTGGCCCGGCATGAGCGAGGAGGCGGGGATCGACATCGGAGGTTCTCCGCGGACGAGCCGCGCGCTCATTCTACCACGGGCGGCTCTTCGAGCCGCACGTCGACGCTGTAGCGGTGTGCCGTCAGGCCCTCCTTGTCGGCGAGGAGGCGGACGTCGGGGGCGAGGCGGGAGAGGCCGTCGCGGTCGACGTGGATGAGGCTGGTGCGGCGGAGGAAGTCGTTGGAGCTGAGGCCGGAGGCCCAGCGGGCGGTGCCGCCGGTGGGAAGCACGTGCGAGGGGCCGGCGGCGTAGTCGCCGACGGCCACGGGCGTGTCGTGGCCGAGGAAGATGGCGCCGGCGTCGGTCGTCCGCGCGGCGATGCGGTCGGGGTCGGCGGCGGAGATGTGCAGGTGCTCGGGGGCGATGGCGTTGGAGAGCGCAACGGCCTCGTCCTCGTCGCGGGCGAGCACCAAGGCCCCGAAGCGTTCGAGGCTGGCGCGGGCGAGGTCGCCGCGGCTGAGGTGGGAGAGTTGCTGCGCCAGGGCGTCGGCGACGCGGTCGATGAGCTCGGGCTCCCAGGTGATCAGGATGCTCGCGCCGGGGGAGTGCTCGGCCTGGCTGATCAGGTCGGCGGCGACATAGCGCGGGTCGGCGGTCCAGTCGGCGAGCAGCACGACCTCGCTCGGCCCGGCGATGCTGTCGATGTCGACGGTGCCGAAGACGTGCCGCTTGGCCAGCGCGACGAACTGGTTGCCCGGCCCGACGATCTTGTCCACCGGCGCGATCCCCTCGACCCCGTACGCCAGGGCCGCGACGGCCTGCGCGCCGCCGATGCGGTAGAGCTCGGAGATTCCCAAAGCGTGGCAGGCGGCGAGGAGGTCGTCGTTGTAGCCGCCGAAGCGGGTCGGCGGCACGACCACCGCGATCTGCTCGACCCCCGCGGCCTGAGCCGGCACGACCGTCATCAACAACGACGACGGATACGCCGCCGCGCCGCCGGGGATGCAGACGCCGACCCGTCGCAACGGTCGATACCGCAGTCGCAGCTCCATGCCGGGGCCGTTGCGGAAGGTCGCGTCGCGGTGGAGGATGCCCGACTGGAAGGCGAGGATGTTGTCGCGGACCCGGCGGATCGTCCTGAGATAGTCGCGGTCGGCGCGGCGGAAGGCGTCGGCCAGCTCGCCGGGCTGGACGCGGACGTCGGCCGGCCCCAGGGTCACGCCGTCGAGCCGACGGGTGTAGTCGAGGACGGCCTCGAGGCCGCGGCATTGGACGTCGGCGCAGATCCGCTCGACGACCTGTTTGGGCGACAGCGGCGCGCCGAAGGCGGCGATCGTCCGCGCGCTGCCCTCGGGGCTGACCACCTCGCCGTTCGGGCTGAGCTGCTCCCTCAGGGCCTCGATCTCCCCGCGCGCGTCGGCCCGCGCGCAATCGATCCGTCGGATGTTCAGGGTGGTCGTCATCAACGGCCGGGTCTCCTCGTGGTGCGCGGACGGCCCCATTTTATGACCCCGGGCAAGCGTCCGCTCACCCCCGTCCCGGACCCCGAACCTACCCCGGCCCGGGCGCCCGGTCAACCGCCGAGGCGGCCCGGCCCGCCGGCGGGGTGCGGTATCGGAATCTGGTCGCTAACTCGCTACCTGTCGCCAGTAGGCGTCGAATTGCTCGCCGTAGACCGGGCAGCACAGGGCGGCCATGCGCTCGACGCGGCGCACCCGCCACCGGGCACCGGTCTGCTTGAGCCG
>DASZMJ010000297.1:0-2605 GCA_035551935.1 Isosphaeraceae bacterium | reverse complement strand
GATCCAGATGGGGTCGTATCGGAACACCCCCGGATACTCGACTTCGTGGACTCCAGCGAACGTTTTCTCGATCGCCTCACGGAGTTTCTCGCTGAACGGCTCCACGGACGTGAAGCCCTCCTCGTCGTCTTCGGGCACGTGAACGATGATCGAGGTCGTGACCAGCACCGGGCGTGTACCTGCCATAGTGAGACCCCCGAGTCGAGTGCCCGGTGTTCATCATGCGGCTGCGGGTTCTCCCTTGCAACGTCCAGCCGGCCCGGTTCAAGTGGGGTGACGGATCGATTCGCCCCGTTCCGGAGCCGCGAACATGTCGAAAGGTGCCGTCGCCTCGATCTTCGCCGGGTTCTTCGCCGCCTCCGTTCTCGCGGCGGCGAGTGCCGATGAACCACGCCCCGCGGACTTGATCATCCGGAACGCGAAGGTCGTGACGCTCGACGACGGGGACCGGATCGCGGAGGCGGTCGCGATCCGGGGGGATCGGATCATCGCCGTGGGCAAGGCGGCGGAGGTCGATCGGCTGAAGGGGCCGGGGACGAAGGTGATCGACGCGGGGGGGAGGGTGCTGTTGCCGGGGCTGTATGACAGCCACGTCCACCCGCTCGGCGCCGCGGCGAGCGAGGCGGACCACCCGATCCCGGCGTTCCGGTCGCTGGCCGATGTGAAGAAGTACATCGCCGATCGGGCGAAGGTGGTGCCGAAGGGGACGTGGATCGTCGTGCGGTATGCGTTCCCGACGCGGCTCGAGGAGGGCCGGTTGCCGACCAAGGCAGAACTCGACGAGGTCGCGCCGGACCACCCGGTCCTGCACCAGGCCGGCCCGGCGGGGGTGGTGAATTCGAAGGCGCTGGAGGTCTCGGGCATCGACAAGGACACGCCCGACCCGCCCGCCGGCAAGATCGCCAGGGACCCGAAGACCGGCGAGCCGACCGGGCTCGTCCGCAACGCCTATTCGCTCCTCAAGGGGCTCCCCGCCGATGCGTACGGCGACGCGGGCACGGCCGAAGAAGGTCGGGTCAAGGAACTCTTGCATCTCTATAACACCCGGGGCCTTACCAGCGTCGCCGACCGCGCCGCGAGCGTGGAGGCCCTCGCCCTCTATCGCCGCCTGCGCGACCGCGGCGAGCTGACGGTGCGCGTCAACGCGACGCGCGTCCTCGACAAGACGACGGGGGACCGCGCGGCGATCGTCGCGGCGATGAACCGGTTGGCCTCGTACGAGGGACAAGAGCCGAACGGCCCGACGGGCGTCGGCGACCGCTGGGTGCGGATCGGGCCGCTCAAGGTCTTCATCGACGGCGGCATGCTCAACGGCACGGCCTACATGCGCGAGCCCTGGGGCGTCGGGCCGACGTACCAGATCACCGACCCGAACGACCGCGGCCTCCTGTTCATCAAGCCGGATGTCCTGGCCATCATCGCCGAGGAGGCCGCGCGGCGCGGCTGGCAGATGACGGCGCACACGGCCGGCGAGGCGGGGATGGACTCCCTCCTCGACGCCTACGAGGCCGCCGACCGCGCCGTCGGCATCCGCGGCCGGCGCTGGCTGATCACGCACGCGAACTTCACCTCCGCCGACAACCTCCGCCGTTGCGCCGCCCTGGGCGTCGGCGCCGACCTCCAGCCGGCCTGGCTCTTCGAGGACGCGCGGACGTTGCGCCACGTCCTCGGCGACCGCCGGATGGCCTGGTTCCACCCGTACCGCAAGTGGCTCGACGCCGGCCTCGTCATCGGCGGCGGCAGCGACCACATGATCCGGACCGACCCCCTCGGCGCCACGAATCCCTGGGACCCCTGGCTCGGCCTCTGGGTCGCCGTCACCCGCCGGGCGCGCGGGCTCGGCGTCTTGAACCCGGATCAGCGGCTCACGCGCGTCGAAGCCTTGCGCTTTTATACGATCAACAACGCCCGGCTCCACTCCGAGGAGCGCGAGAAGGGGACCGTCGAGCCCGGCAAGCTCGCCGACCTGATCCTCGTCGACCGCGACCCCTTGACCTGCCCCGACGACGACCTGCGCGACACCAAGGTCCTCTGGACGATGGTCGGCGGCAAGGTCGTCCACGGTGCCCCTTGAATCTTTCGCCCGGTGCCCCGTGCTCCGCATCCGCCCGATGACCGCCGCGGACCTCCCGCTCGGCCTGCGGCTCAGCCGCGCGGCGGGCTGGAACCAGACCCCGGCCGACTGGTCGCGCCTGCTCGACCTCGGGCCGACCGGCTGTTTCGTCGCCGAGCGCGCGGGCACAGCCGTCGGCACGACGACCACCTGCGTCTTCGGCCCGATCGCCTGGGTCGCGATGGTCCTTGTCGATCAAGATGCCCGCGGCCGGGGCATCGGTACGGCATTGGTCGCACACGCGATCGATTCCCTGGAGGGGCTGCGCGTCCGCTCGATCCGGCTCGACGCCACCCCGCTCGGCGAGCCCCTCTATCGCCGCCTCGGGTTCGTCGCCGAGTACCCGCTTGCGCGATTCCAGGGGACGCCGGCCGTTGCAGAGTTCGGGACGATTGCACCCCCGACCGCGCCGGCCCCGCGACCCCCCCACCCCGGCCCTCCCCCACCAGGGGGGATTGGGAAAGATGTCGATATTTGCAATCTTTCCCAATC
>DASZMJ010000296.1:0-3455 GCA_035551935.1 Isosphaeraceae bacterium | reverse complement strand
GGCCTTGGTGTCGGGAGGTGCGGCGGTGTCGAGCCGCTTGGAGAGCGCGTCGACCTTCGACTCGATCGGCTTGAGGTCGGGCGCGGGCTCGGGCTTGGGCAGCGAGTCGATCTTCTTGGAGAGGTCGTCGACGCGCGTCGTCAGCGCGGCGACCGGGTCGGGCGCCGGTGCGGCCGCGGCCTCGGCCTTCGTCTCGGCGGGCGCGGCCGCGGGCGCCGGCTCGGGCTTGGGCAGGGTCTGCGCCAGGATGATGCCGGCGCCGACGAGGACCGCGCCGAGGGCCAGCCCGGCCAGGATGCCCGGGATGCGCGACGGCTTGTAGGGCGGCGTCGATGAGGGCTTCCACGACGGCGGGGGCGGCTCGGTCGACCCGGTGTCGATGGGCGGCGAGGCGTCGTCAGGATCCAGGGGGTCGGACATCGGAGGCTTCCCAGTGATTCCGGGGCCCGCGGCCGACCCACACGACTCGGCCGCGGCGCCCGGCGACGGTTACGGCTCACAGACTAACCCGCCGGGTACATCGGTTCAACATGTTCGAGGCCCTGACTCCGGCCGAGTCCCGGGAAAAAATCCCGATCGGCCGCGGATTGTGTCCGGCCGGCCCGCGGACGGCGATGAAGGGGTGACGGACGCGAGGGCCGGGGCCGTCCGCCCCGGACATGACCCTTGTCTCGGATCTCTGTCGCCTGGGTGGCCCGGGTTGCTCGCAACCCGGGCGGCGCAGCCGCGAGAGGTCGATCGGAGCCGGTGACTGGTAGCGACCTCTCGTCGCTCCGCGACCCCGGTTGCGAGCAACCGGGGCCACCCACCGAACTCCCCAGCATCCAGCGGTCCACACTCAGCCCGGGTGGCCATCGAGGCCGCCGGCGGGGAGTCGCCCGGGACGATCCGGGAGTCCGTTCGAGAACCGGGCCGGGCGCAGTACGCCCGACCATTGTGCCTCCGCGCCTCGGCTCGCCCGGACGCCGGAGTCAATTCACGATCAGCCGAGGGGGCGTGTGGCCTCTTCGAGGTATCCGCCGATCCCACTCTCCCGACCGAGGACCGCATCATGACCTCCCGATCCGCACTGACCCAGGCCTACTCCTCGCTCCATCGCCGCCGCCCCGAGCCGCCCCGGCGCCGGACCAAGCTCGGCATGGAGCTGCTGGAGGAGCGCTGGACGCCGGCCGTCTTCAATGTGAACACGCTGGCCGACGGCTTCAACCTCGGCCCGGGCCGGCTCTCGCTCCGCCAGGCGATCCAGATGGCCAACGCCACGCCCGGCGGCAACACGATCAACCTGACCGTGGCCGGCACCTACGGCCTCACGCTGCTCGGGCCGGGTTCGGGCAACGACCTCACCGGGGCCCTCGCCATCCTGCCGAGCGGCGGGAACCTGACGATCCAGAACACCAGCGGCGGACTCGCCGCGGTCTCGGGCGACGGCACCGACCGGGTCTTCGACATCAACCCGGCCGACACCGGCACCAACGCGCCGTTCAAGGTCACGCTCGTCGGCTTCGCGATCGAGAACGGCGTGGCCTCGCCCGGCGACGGCGCGCAGGGCTCCGGCGGCGGCATCCGCGACCAGGGAAACGCCAGCCTCGAGCTCGACTACGTGACGGTGCAGGACAACACGGCCACGGCCGACGGCGGCGGCATTGCGATGGAGAACGTCACCAACGTGCCCTGGAAGCTGACGCTCGACTCGAGCGTCATCAAGGACAATCACGCGGGCGACGCCGGCGGCGGCATCGAGGAGGACGGCCAGGGGACCGTCGCGATCAACGCCGGCACCTACATCCAGGGCAACACCACCGTCAACCAGGGCGCCGGCGTCTGGCTCGACGCGATCGACGGCATCACGGCCAACACCACGATCAGCGGGACGGTCATCCGGAACAACATCGCCTTCACTGGCGTCGGCGGCGGCGTGGGGAACTCGGGCTCGGGCAACGTCGTCTTCAACACCGACCTGGTCGAGAACAACTACTCGGGCTCGGCCGGCGGCGGCTTCGGCGACTCGGGGAACACCGGCGACCTGACCATCGAGGGAAGCTCCGACTTCCAGTACAACGCGTCGGCGGCCGGCGGCGGTGCGATCCAGGAGGGCGGGCCGCTCACGATCATCACCGACAGCTCGATCCTGAACAACACGACCCAGGGCAACGGCGGCGGCGTCCTCGCCGGCAACGTCAACTCGCCGGCCCAGGTCGTCCCGAACACAGTCATCGGGTTCTACGACGTGACGATCGACGGCAACACCGGCGTCAACGGCGGCGGGATCGAGGACACCGACACGACGTTGAACATCTCGGTCTCGCTCGTCGACAACAACAAGGCCCTCGGGCTCAACGACGCCACCACCATCAGCAACGGCGGCGGCATCGACGTGCCCGACACCCCGATGGGCATGAACGTCGCGAGCACCGTCAACGTCATCCAGACGCTCTTCCTCGGCGACTTCGCCGGAAACAACGAGCTCGGCAGCGGCGGCGGGATCTACCAGGGCGTCGGGACGCTGAACGTCAACAGCTCGGAGTTCTTCCAGAACTCGGCCGGCAACAACGGCGGCGGCCTGGATTTCTCAGGCACGACGCTCCGACTCGTCGGCTCGACCTTCTTCGATAACCGCGCCGTGCTCGACGGCGGCGGGGTCGAGTACGACGGCAAGGGCCTGGTGTCGACCAACAGCTATTCCTACCTGATCAACGACACGATCGCCGCCAACACCGCGGGCGCGGCCGGCGGCGGCGTGAGTGCCCGCGGCACGGGCGACGTGTTCCTGGTCAACGACTCGATCACGGCGAACTACGCGATGGAGGGCGGCGGCGTGTCCGACCAGGAGACGGGCGAGTTGCTCCTCAAGAATACGGTCGTCGCGCTCGACGCCCTGATCAACGGCGGCACCCTCGGCCCCGACGTCTGGTCGAACTCGGGCTTCGCGGTGACCGACCTGGGAGGCAACTTCCTCGGCACGCTCTCCGGGAGCACCGGCTTCGGCGCGGGCACCCTCACCGGCAACCCGTTCCTCTCGCCGCCGGCCACCAACGGCGGGCCCCAGGTGGGCACGCTGGCCGTGCACTTCGGCCTCCTGACCGAGGCGACCCTGCCGGGCAGCCCGCTGATTAACGCCGGCAACCCGGTCGGGGCCCCCACGACCGACGCCCGGGGCGTCACTCGCCCGACGAACGTCAAGCCGACCATCGGCGCCTATCAGGCCTGAACGACGACGGGCCGCCGGGGGCGAGACTCGCCCCGGCGGCCCGGTCGTTTTCGAAGCCGTGGACCGGCTCAGCCGTTGAGATAACCCTGGTACTCGGCCGAGGCCAGGAAGGCGAAGGTGACCTTCGCCGGCAGGAGCTGGGACGGCCCCTCGATCGCGTTGACCCAGGCGGCCTCGCCCGCGGGGTCCGGGGCGCGCTGGAGGACGTCGTAGTAGAGGCCGTCCACGAACGCCGTGACGCCGACGT
>DASZMJ010000295.1:0-2577 GCA_035551935.1 Isosphaeraceae bacterium | reverse complement strand
ACCCGGCGCGTCCGGCGCTCCTTGCGGGGGATCTTCGCGGCGAGCGTCTCGGCGTCCTTCGCGTCGACGTACTGGCCGCCGGTCGCTGACGCAAGGGATCGTAACGCCGCGCGGTTCGTGCCCGGGTCGCTCAGCTCCAGGTCGGCGCCGTGGACGAGGAACTCGGTGGCCTGGTTGGCGAGCGGCTTGCCGCCGCCGCTGAGCGTGGCGGCGACCTCGTAGCGGCCGCCCGCGGCCGGGTAAAAGGTGCCCGTGAAGGCGTCCGGCTCGGCCGAATTCGCCCGCAAGGGGACCGACGCCGGCTTGCCCGACGGCCCGGCGACCTCCACGGCGACCTCGGCGTTGCTCAGGTCTTGACCCGCGCGCGGCTGGCGGACGGCGCGGACGGTGACGGCCTTGCCGACGTCGTAATCGGGGCGGTCGGTGCTGACGACGAGCGGCGGGCGCTGGTCGTCGACGCTCCGGCCCGAGAGCCAGCGGACGGCCTGGCTCCAGAACCGGGCGTAAAGCGTGTCGGACCGGCCGAGGACGCGGGTGAGGCGGCTCCATCGCCAGGTCGTATCGGCGGCGAGCGCCATCGTGTGCCCCGCGCCGAACCGCTGGACGGCCACGACGACGGCCGGCTTGCCGCCGACCTGCGCCCGCGGGTCGACCGCCAGGACGTCGGCCCCCGGCTTCGCCCCGCGGACCAGGCTCGTCCCCGAGAGTTGCGGCGCGGCGGACCAGGTGGCGGCGTCCCTGGTCCGGTCGCCCGAGATTTCAAAAATCGGGTGCCGTCGCCCTTCCTCGGTCAGCTCCAGCGAGAACGGCTCCTCCGACTGGTAGGGCGGCCCTTCGGCGAAGTTAACCGGCAGCGCCTCCGCGAGCGGCGTCGTCCGGAACCCGTCGGGGCCGAACGAGCGATACCCGCCCAGGACCAGCAGCGCGTGATTCTTCTCGTTGAGCCATTTCAGGAGCGCCTGGTATTCGTCGGGGTTCAGGTAACCGGCCTCCATGTCGCCGAGGATGACGACGTCGAGGTTCTTGAGGCGGTCGGCGGAGATCAGTTCCACGCCGGATCGGGTCTCGGGGTGGTCGGGGTTGGCGCGGCGGACGACCGAGACGAGGCTGACGTCGGGGTCGTCCTCGAACCGGTTCTTGAGGAACTTGTATTCGTAACGGAGGAACCCTTCGACGTAGAGGATGCGGACCGGCTCGCTGTCGACCCGGAGCGGGAAGTGGGCGGCGTTGTTCGAGAGCAAGGGTTCGCCGCTCGGGCCGGTGATGCCCGCGGTGAAGACGAAGGTGCCGGTCTGGCTCGGCGTCAGCGTGAGGCTCACGGTCTGCTCGGCGTCGCCCGCGGGGAGGTCGACGGCCTGGGAGGCGAACGAGTCGCGCCCGCGGCGGATGGCCAGGTCGGCCCGGGTCGCGGGGCCGCCGGTCTTGGTGACGGTGACGTCGACCTTGATCTGATTATGGACCAGGGCCCGCGCCGGGGCGCGCACCGTCCGGACCGCCAGGTCGAGGCCGCCGGCCTTCGGGTCGGCGGCGAAGCCGACGGCGTGGACCGGCACGGGGGTGTCGGCCAGCTCGCGGAGGTCGGGGCGGCCGGTGTTGTCGTTGCCGTCGCTCACGAGCACGAGCGCCGCGAGCGGCCGGGAGCGGAGCCGGGCGACGGTCTCGTTGACGCCGCGGACCAGGTCGGTCCGCCCGGCGTCCGGCTTCGCGCCGGGGGCGAGCGGGCTGCCGTTGAGGTCGAAGACGTCGACCTCGACGCGCGGGCCGGATCGGTCGCCCTCGACGGCCCGTTTGAGCCGGTCGACGGCCGCTTTCGCCAGTTCGAAGCGAGTCGGGCCGCTCGGGTCGGCGAGCGACATCGACGCCGAGTTGTCGAGCAAGACGGCGACCCGGCCGGGGTCGACCAGGTCGTTCTCGCGGGTCCAGGTCGGCTTGGCCAAAGCGAGCACCAGCGCCAGCAGCCCCGCCCCACGCAGGAGCAGGAGTCCGCCGATCAGGCGACGCTCCGACCGCAGGTAAATCCCCCGGTACGTCCAGACGAGGAAGGCCGCACCGAGCCCGATCAGGACGAGCCAGAGCCAGGGGTGCGAGACGCCCTCGAACCGGAGGGTTGCGAACAGGGGGCTGCCGATCATCGCGGGGCTCCTGGCGGTCGTGCGCCGGCGGGCGGGGGGGCGTAATGCCGCTGGCTGATCCGGTTGGCGAACCAGGGCTCGAACAGCGCGATCCCCAGGACGACCGCGAGCACGACGTCCCACGCCTTGACCCCCCGCCGTGCCGAACGGGCCTGATCGGCCGCGCGCGAGGGGTCGTCGACGTAGGTGATCGACGGCCGGCCCGGCAACAACTCCTTCAAACCGGCCTCGACCTTCGCCTTGCGGTCGACGGCCGGCGCCCCGGCGACGTCCGGGCCGGCGAGGACGTCGTCGAGGTATTCCAGGTCCGACTCGTCCGACGCCAGGTTGACGGCGAAGGCGCGGCGGGCGTCGGGCCGGGCGGGGTCGAGCAGCGTGTAAACGCCGGCCTCGGCCGTCTCGTTGAAGGCGAGCGGCACGTCGGGGTCGCCCGTCGCGACGGGCG
>DASZMJ010000294.1:0-11190 GCA_035551935.1 Isosphaeraceae bacterium | reverse complement strand
GGGCCGCCGGGCGTTGGCGGTCCTCCGGGATCGCCCGGAAGGCGTTTTGTAGGGTCCGCTAATGCGGACCGATCTCCTTGCGACGAAAGGAGATCGGTCCACAATAGCGGTCCCTACGAAGGGCGATTCCTTGCCGCGTTTCGAGATCAGGTGCCCTCGGGCTCGCGGACGTTGTACTCGAGCTTCCAGCGCCTGGGGTCGCGGGTCCCCTGGCACCAGAGGTCCAGGGTGCCGACCTCGGTGACGTGGGAGTGGAGGCGGACCGGGACGGTCTCGCCCTGCCGGCCGTCCTCGGCGGCCAGGGCGGTCTCCAAGGGGGCGAGCTCCTGGAGCTCGTCGGCCGACCAGCGGTCGAGGATCGTGCCCGCCTTGTCGTCGCGGCGGGTCGTCGAGCCGAGGAAGCGGAACTCGGCCGGCTCGCCGACGACCAGGCCGAACTCGGGACCGGGCACGTCGGCCTCGGTCCCCTCCTCCATCCCCATCGGCACGACGCAGAGCGCCTTGATCGGCGGCGGGACGCCCGGCACCGCCGGCGCGGCGGTCTCGATGCCGACGTAATAGGCCCGCGGCACGCCTCCACGGATGCGAATCCCTTGACCCCTTCGGACCAGGCCGTAGTACGCCGCCCCGAGCGCGACGGCCAGGTCGAGCTCCCCCGCCTCCAGGGCCGGCACCGCCGCGCCGGCCCAGGACGAGAGGACCTCGACGACCCGGTCGCGGAGCGGGTCGGCCTTGAAGACGCCGCCGTTGAAGAGCACGGCCGAGGGCTTCACGAAGCCGCCCTCGGCGTGCAATGACCCGGCCTGCCGGCCGAGGAACCGGGCGAGGTGCCGGGTGATGGCGGTGTCGGCCGCGTACGGCAGGCCGATCTCGGTCAGGCCGATCCGCCGGCCGCGCTCGGGCGGGGCGGTCGGCTCGCAGGGGGGGAAGAAGCCGTCGAGCAGGATGCGGTCGAGAGTCGCGCGGTCGAGCTCGGCCTTGACCGCCCCGCCGATGACCTTCGAACCCCGTCCCAGGACGGCCACCGGCGCGGCGGCCTTCTTGGGGTCGGCGAAGAGGGCCTCCTTCGCGTTCCGGCAGGCGTAGCTCAGGCCGACGCGCTGGACGTGGTCGAGGCCGTCCCAGCCGCCGGGCAAGGTCGCGGCGACGGCATGGGCCAGCGTCAGGTCCATGTTGTCGCCGCCGAGCAGGATGTGCTCGCCGACGGCCAGCCGGGTCAGGGTGAGGTCGCCGTCCTGCTCGGCCGCGGCGATCAGGGTGAAGTCGGTCGTGCCGCCGCCGACGTCGCAGACGAGCAAGGTGTCGCCGACGTTGACCTCCTTCCGCCACTTCTCCCCCCGTGCCGCCAGCCACGCATAAAACGCCGCCTGCGGCTCCTCCAGGAGCGTGACCTTCTCCAGGCCTGCCGCCCGCGCCGCCTCGACCGTCAGCTCGCGGGCGACGGCGTCGAAGCTCGCGGGCACGGTCAGGAGCACATCCTGATGCTCTAACCTGTCCTCGGCGTTCTTGCCGGCGACCTGCTGGTTCCAGGCGTCGCGGAGGAGGACCAGGTACGCGGCCGACGCCTCGACGGGCGAGACCTTGGCGACGTCGTCGGCCCCTCCCCACGGCAGGATCGGGCTCCGGCGATCGATCCCCGCGTGCGAAAGCCAGCTCTTGGCCGAGCCGACCAGCCGCCCCGGCACCTTCGCCCCGTGCTCGCGGGCGAAGGCGCCGACGACCCGGTCCGCCTTCTTCTTCCAGGGCAGGTCCAGCGCCCCCGGCGGGAACTCCTTCTCCGCCGGGAGGTACAGGAACGACGGCAGGACCGGCCGCTCGGCCACGTCGTTGAGGCCGACGACCTGCGGCACCCCCAACGATCGGATCGCCGCCGGCGTCCCCGGGGCGTCTCCGGAGGTATCGGCATACGCCAATGCGGAGTTGGTCGTCCCCAGGTCGATGCCGACGACGTAGCGGCTCATTCGCCAATCCCCTCGGGCCTCAAGCGATCTCGACCTCCGCCGGGGCGAGGACGGACGAGTCGTCCCTGGCGCCGGGGAGGGCGGGCAGGTGGACGGCCTTGACGCGCCAGCCGTGGTGCTTCAGGACCCCCTGGAACGGCGGCGAGCCGTGGACGTTGCCGGTCAGGCGGATCGAGGCGGGGTCGAAGTCGGGGGCGACGGTCACACCTTGCCCCTCCTCGGCGGCCAGCACCGGCTCGACCGTCAGGTAATCCCGCAGGGCCTTGCGGCAGCCGCGGTGGATGTCGCGGACGGCGGCGCCGATCTGGGCGTCGGTGTAGGGGTCGATGTCCTCCTGGAGGAAATCGACCAGCCGGCCGTCGCGCTGGAGGACGGCCAGGACGCGCAGGTCGGGCCCGGCCGGGGCCTTCGCGGCCAGCCGCTCGGCGCCCGCGGCGAAGGCGGGGTCGGTCAGGGTCAGCCACCAGGCCTTGAAGGACAGGAGGAATCGGTTCAAACGTCGGCTCCCGCGGCGGTTGCGATGACGGCCCGGGACCGGAAGTGGCCGTCGATCCCGGTACTCAGTGTAACCGGCGCCCCGGGCTTTGGGAACGAGCGGCCCGGAAAAACGACGCCCGCCGCCGTCCTGGTAGGGCGGCGGCGGGCGTCGGGATAAGAAGTCGAGGATGAGGTCGCGTCGCGTTCAGTTCGACTCGGCGGCGGCCACGGGCGTCGCCAGTTGGTTGGCCAGTTGCGCCGCGTCCAGTGCGCGGCGCGAGTCGGCGTACTTGGCCAGCGGGGCCGAGCACGTCCCGTCTCCGTAGATGCCGACCACCGTGAACAGCCCGTGCGACTCGCCCATCTCGGCCCGCATGAACAACCCCGAGCGGATCAGGGAGGCCAGCGTCCGCTGCCAGAGCTGGGTTTCGGCCATCTTCGCGGTCATGGCGAGTCCCCTAGTCGGTTGGGAGTTGGACCTGTCCTTGGTCGTCGCGGAGGCGTCGAGCTACGCCCCACTACTATTCTAAACGCTCGGTCGATCCCCGTGGTTTGCCGCGCGCCGATTTTTCGAATCGAGAGGGCGTCGGACCCGACTCGACGTGCTGGACTTCGATCCCTCCCGAACGCTCCCGGCGCCCTGGATACCTCCGGGACCCGAATGCCCACACAGCAACGTACCCACTTCTTCTACTCTCGGGAAGTCGAGTGTGACAGGCCGTGCCCGAAAACATCATGGCTCGCTCGCGAGATACGATGATCGGCCTCGCTCCTCGAAAGGAACGACATCAGGAAGGTCCACCGACCTGAAGAGCCGGGGATGAAAGGTGTGATCGCGAGCGTGCCGCCGTGACTGGCACCGCAAATGGGGCGCCACCGTATTTGGATTTGTCCCGGAATCCCGCCTCCTGACGATCCGGCCCGGTGGTTGGTCTCCGCGCAGGGCAAACGCATCTAATTCACAAATCCTTGTCTGCAAAGAACTTGCGACTAGTTGAATTCCGTGCACTAGATTGCAAATCCTTGCAGGACAAGGATTTGCGAAACACGTGCGTTCGCCCTGGGTCTCCGCGGCCCCGATTCCGACACGGCCAGCGACCCGGAGGTTCGCCGCGGTTGGACGCCAAGACCCCCATGCGGGAAGCAGTTAGGTCGAGACCCATCCCACCTTGTTGCCCCTTCGCCTCACCCTCGCGAGGCCATTACCGGCGCGAGGGTCCTGGCCTGCCCCGCGAACCGCCCTGCCGGTGAAGCCGGCGGCTTGCACAGAATCCGGGCAGGGGCGGGATCTTAGGTCGAGAGGACGCGATTGCCGGCCAAGTGAGCCGGAAGTGGACAACTTTTCGAAAAAAACCTTGGCGCCCCTTTCCAGCGTCGAGGGTCCGGCCTAAAACGTAGCCGAGGCCTCGGCGACGGGGCCGCGAGCCAAGTGCGGACGCCCTCGCGGGCGGCCTTCGCAATCTGGGCGGAAGGCGAAGGCAACCCACCTTGGGGGTGGGAGCTCGTCGGGGTCGTATCTCCACCGGGGCCCGACGCGACTCGCAAGGGTCACGTCGCGGTCCCGGTGGATTCTCCCGAGGTCGACCCTTCGCCCCGGACGCGGGCGAGCAGGTTGACCATCTCGATCGCCGCGAGGGCCGCCTCGGCCCCCTTGTTGCCGGCCTTCAGGCCCGAGCGATTCAGCGCCTGCTCGACCGTGTCGGTCGTCAGCACGCCGAAGATCACCGGCACGCCCGTCGCCAGGCTCGCCTGCGCGACCCCCGCCGCCGCCTGGCCCGCGACGTGGTCGTAATGGCCCGTCTCCCCCCGGATCACGCAACCCAGGCAGACGACCGCCGCGTATCGCCCCGATTCCGCCAGGACCCGCGCCACCGGCGGAATCTCGAACGACCCCGGCACCCACGCCACGTCCAATCGCTCCGCCGCCACCCCGTGCCGCGCGAACGCATCCCGGCAGCCGGCCAGGAGCGCCTCCGTCACCAGCCCGTTGAACCGCGCCGCCACGACCGCGAACCGGCCGGGCGGCGGGGAGAGATCGCCTTCAAAGGTCGCCATGCGTGTCGCCGAGGCTCGCGGAGGGTTCGGGGCCGTTCGCTCATGGAGGGCGTGTGTAACACGCCGTCATCCCTTCATAACTGAGGAGTGGCGAGTTGCACACGCCCTACAACGGTCATCGAATCCTTCGGAGGACGTCGTCCCAGGTACGTCCCGAGGCCGGATTCTTCCGCAGGTTCTCCTTGCGGCGGTCGAGTTCTTCCTTCTGCCAGTCGTGGACGGGCACGTCCTGGGCCGTGGCCGCGAAGTCGTCCCAGAGGTCCTCGACGAGCTGGAGCTTCTCCGAGGGGCTGAGGTCGAAGATCGAATTCGGTCCGGAATCCATCGGCTACGCCTCTTCGGGACCCTGGAAGTCCCTCGGCCGCAGCATGCGACGAGCGGGAGCATGAACCTATCCTCAGGATAGGTTCATGCTCATCAGGAACTCCGCGTTCGACTTCGTCTTCTTCATGCGGCCGGTCAGCAGCTCCATCGCCTCGACGGGGTTCATGTCGTTGAGGACGCGGCGGAGGATCCAGACGCGGCGGAGTTCTTCGGGGTCGAAGAGGAGCTCCTCGCGGCGGGTGCCGGAGCGGTTGACGTCGATCGCCGGCCAGACGCGCTTGTCGACGAGCCGGCGGTCGAGGTGGAGCTCCATGTTGCCGGTCCCCTTGAACTCCTCGAAGATGACGTCGTCCATCCGGCTGCCGGTGTCGATCAGTGCAGTGGCGAGGATGGTCAGGCTGCCGGCCTCCTCGATCTTGCGGGCGGCGCCGAAGAAGCGCTTGGGCTTCTGGAGCGCCGAGGCGTCGATGCCGCCGGTGAGGATCTTGCCCGAGTGGGGGGCCTCGGTGTTGTAGGCGCGGGCCAGTCGGGTGATCGAGTCGAGCAGGATGACGACGTCGCGGCCGAACTCGACCATCCGCTTGGCCTTCTCGATGACCATCTCGGCCACCTGGATGTGGCGGCTGGCCGGCTCGTCGAAGGTCGAGCTGATGACCTCGGCGGTCGGCCCCTTGACCGACCGCTCCATGTCGGTGACCTCCTCGGGCCGCTCGTCGATCAGCAGGACCATCACGTAGGCGTCGGGGTGGTTGGCCAGGACGCTGTTGGCGATCTTCTGGAGCAGGATCGTCTTGCCGGTCCGCGGCGGCGCCACGATCAGCCCGCGCTGGCCCTTGCCGATCGGCGTGACGAGGTCGACGACCCGCATGTTGATCTCGTCGGCGCCGGCCTCGAGCTGGATGCGGCCGACGGGGTGCAGCGGGGTCAGGTCGTCGAAGCCGACCTTCTCGGAGAGGCGGTCGGGGTCCTCGTAGTTGATGGCCTCGACGCGCAGGAGCGCGAAGTAACGTTCATTCTCCTTCGGCGGCCGGATCTGGCCGGCGACGATGGCGCCGGTCTTGAGGCCGAAGCGGCGGATCTGGCTGGGGGAGACGTAGATGTCGTCGGGGCAGGGGAGGTAGTTATAATCCGGGCTCCGGAGGAAGCCGAAGCCGTCGGGGAGGACTTCCAGGGTCCCCTCGCCGTACATCAGGCCGTTCTGCTTGACCCGCTCCTTGAGGATCTTGAAGATCAGGTCCTGCTTCTTCAGGCCGGTGTACTCGGCGACCCCCTCGCTCTTCGCGGTGGCGATGAGCTGGGGCATGGTCATCTTCTGGAGCTCGGTGAGGTGGATCTCGCCGCGCTTGATGTCCTCGTAGCGGTCGTGCAGGGCGACGTCGCCGAAGATGTCGTCGTCCTCGACCCCGGGCTCGGCGTCGCCGAACTCCCCGGGCAACGGCGGGACGATCGCCTCGTCCTCGGCCTCGGCGAGCCGGTCGCGGTCACGGCCGCGGTCGACGACGGCGGTCGCGGGGATCGAGCCGTTCCCGTCGTGGTTGACGCCGGCGCCGGCGCCGTCGCGCTCGCGGGCCCGCGAGCGCTCGGCGCGGTCGCGCTGGAGGCGGTCGCGGAGGGTCGGTCCGGCCTCGCGGTCGCGGTCGCCGATGGTGCGGTGGAGGCGGTCGCGGAGGGTCGGTCCGGCCTCGCGGTCACGGTCGCTGGCCGGCTCGGGGGCGGTGCCGTCGTCGGCCGGGACGTCGAGGGGGGGGGCGGAGTCGGGGCGTTGGGCGACGCCGTCGGCCTCGTCGACCGCGGGGGCGAGCGGCTCGGCCGGGGCGGCCTTGCGGGTGCGGGTGCTGCCGGGCTCCCGGCGGGGGCGTGTCTCGTTGGCCATGGTCGTCAAGGCTCCTCGTCTCGTCCAAGCGGCTCGGGCGCCCGTTCTGTTCGAGCCTCGGGCGGCCGGGGTCGGTCCGGTTCGGTTCGGGTCGGTCGGTCGGTCGGTGGTCGTGGGTGTCGTCCGGGTCGTCGCGATCCGGGGTCCGAGTGCAAAGGGATCGAAATCCGTGGGGAAGACCGTCCAAAGATCAGTCGCGGCCCCGAGCGGCGGGCTCGGGCGGGCGGCGTCGCGACGGCGGGGGTGGCGCGGCGAGTCGGGCCCAGAGGCGGTCGACCTCGGCGGCGAGGGCCGCGGGGTCGCCGTCGTTGGTCAAGGTCAGGTCGGCCGCGGCCCGCTTGCGGTCCAGCGGCCATTGCGCGCGCTCGCGGGCCTCGACCTCGACGGGCCCCCAGCCGCGCTGGGCGGCCAGGCGTCCCAGGCGGACCTCGGCGGACGCGTCGACGAACGCCACGAGGTCGCAGAGGTCGTCCCAGCCGACTTCCAACAGGATCGCCGCGTCGAGGACGATCGCCCGGGCCTCCCCGCGACGGACGGCGCGGGCGATCGCCTTTTCGAAGGTCCGTCGCATCTTGGGATGGAGGATCGCCTCCAGGTCGCGGCGCGCCGGCGGGTCGTCGAAGACCAGCGCGCCGAGCTTGCGGCGGTCGACCTCGCCGTCGGCGTCGAGGACCTCGGGGCCGAACCGGCGGAGGACCTGCTCGCGGGCCGGCCGCTGGCGGAGCAACGCGTGGCCGACCGCGTCGGCGTCGAGGACGAACGCCCCCCGGCCCGCCAGGTCGGCCGCGACCTGGCTCTTGCCGGCGCCGATGCCGCCGAGCAGGCCGACGACCGGGATCGCCCCGTGCTTCCACGGCCCGCGACGCCGCGAGGGCCGACGGCCGGGGTCGCGGCCACGGTCGCGGTCGGGCATGGGTCGGCGGGCGTGTCGGGGATGGGGGCGGGGCATGGTCGTGGCGGTCCGGCCCAGGGGCGTCTCGGTGTCCAGCGCGGTCACGTCAGGGTTCGAGGGGGAAGGGTGATCGATTCCGGCAAGGTGGTCGGTGGCGGATGGGCCGGTTCCGGATGGGGGAAGGACGGTCGGCAATCGGGCCGGCTCGTCGCGACCGCTCGGGCACGGCTCGGGCCGGGAGGAACCCCCGGATCGGGGTCGGGTCAGGTCGCCAATCGCGGCTGCGTCGGGGCCGTTCGCGGCTCGGGGCGGCCGTCGGGCAGACCTTACGGGACCATCGGGGGGGTTCGTCGGGTGACTCGAGAGCGGATGTCGGACGTTATGCCTCTTATACTCCACCCCCCGGCCGCTTGCAACGCCATTCCGCCCCAGACCGACGCTTTTCGGCGCCCCCGGGCCGGGTCTCAGGGCAGGGGGGAGACGTCGAGCCAGTTCGGCCCGGCGGCCAGGTCGACCTGGAGCGGGACGTCGAGGTCCAAGGCCGTCGTCATCGCCTCGCGGACGATGACCGCCAGGGTCGGGACGTCCCCCTCGGGGGCCTCCAGGACCAGCTCGTCGTGGATCTGGAGCAGCATCCGGGCCGCCGGCAGCTCGCGGCGGAGGCGGTCGTCGACGGCCAGCATCGCCCGCTTGATCAGGTCGGCCGCCGACCCCTGGATCACCGTGTTGACCGCCGTCCGCTCGGCGAGGTTGCGGTTGTGCCCGGTCGTGCTCTTGATCCCGTCGATGGCCCGGCGACGGCCGAGGATCGTCTCGACCCGCCCCGCCTGCTGCGCCGCCTCCAGCGTCTTGGTGATGAACGAATCCACGCCCGCATATTCCTGGAAATACGCGTCGATGAACGCCGCGGCCTCCGTCTGCGAGATGCCGAGCCGCGCCGCCAGGCCGAAGGGGCTCAGGCCGTAGATCACGCCGAAGTTGACGGTCTTGGCCACCCGCCGCTGGGCCGAAGTGACCTCGTTCTCGGGGACGTGGAAGATCCGGGCGGCGACGACGGAGTGGATGTCGCGGTCCTCGGCGAAGGCGCGGACGAGCGCGGGGTCCTTCGAGTAATGGGCGAGGATGCGGAGCTCGATCTGCGAGTAGTCGGCCGTCAGAAGCGACCACCCCGGCGCCCCGGCGACGAATGCCTGGCGGACTTGCCGGCCGTCCTCGGTCCGCACCGGGATGTTCTGGAGGTTCGGGTCGCTGGAGCTGAGCCGGCCGGTGGCCGCCACGCCCTGGTTGAACGAGGCGTGCACCCGGCCGTCGTCGGGGTTGACGAGGTTCGGCAAGGTATCGAGATACGTACTCTTCAATTTGGAAAGTTGGCGATGCTGGATCAGGAGCCGGGGCAGCTCGTGCTTGGCCGCCAGCTCTTCGAGGACGTCGGCGGCGGTGCTGGGCTCGCCGCCGGGGGTCCTGGAGACGACGGGGAGCTTGAGCTCGTCGAAGAGGACCTGCCGCAGTTGCGCCGCCGAGCCGATGTTGAACGGCCGGCCGGCGATCGCATGGACCTGGGCCTCGATCGCATCGAGCCGGCCGGCGAACTCGGCCGAGAGCTGCCCGAGTCGGGCGACGTCGACCTTGATGCCGACCCGTTCCATGCGGGCCAGCACGCCGATCAACGGGCGCTCCAGGTCGGCGTAGAGGTCCCAGAGCCCCTCGGCCTTGACCTTCGGCGCCAGGATCGCCTCGATCCGCCAGGCCGCGTCCGCGTCCTCGCCGGCATAGTCGGCGACGCGTCGGATGTCGATTTGATCGATCGACCGTTGTTTCTTCCCTTTGCCGATCAGGTCGCTGATCGGGATCATCGTGTGGTCGAGCAGGCGGCGCGCGAGCTCGTCGAGGTTGTGGTTGCGCTCGCCGCTCTCGAGCAGGTAGCTGAGGACCATCGTGTCCGTCACCGGCCCGATGACCTCCAGGCCCGCGCGGCCGAGCACGAGCATGTCGTACTTGAGGTTCTGGCCGACCTTCTCCCTCGCCTCGTCGGCGAGGATCGGCTTCAACGCCGCGAGCGTCTCGTCGCGGTCGAGCACCTTGCCGCCGAGCGGCCCGCGGACCGGCAGGTAATACGCCTCGCCCTCGTGCCAGGAGAACGACAGGCCGACGAGCTCGGCCCGGAGCGGGTCGAGGCCGGTCGTCTCGGTGTCGAGGCAGAACTTGGGTCGCTTCGAGAGGTCGGCGACGAACGCCCGGAGTTTTTCCGGCGTGTCGATGATTTGATATTTCTCGAAGCTCCATGGGGCCTCGGGCGCCACGGCGTCGTCGACGATCTCGTGGACGAAGCCGTGGAAGCCGCACTCGTCGCAGAGGGCCTTGAGCGCCCTGGCGTCGTACCCTTTGTAGCGGAGGGCCTCCCAGTCGAGCGGGATGTCGACGGCGTCGTCGAGCGTCACCAGTCGGCGCGCCAGCCGGGCCGCGTCGGCGTGCTCGCGGAGGGCCTTCTGCTTCGCCGGCCCCTTGACCTTCGAGGCGCTCGCCAGGAGGTTCTCCAGCGTGCCGAATTCCTTGAGCAGCGCCTTCGCCCCGACCGGCCCGATCCCCGGCACGCCGGGGACGTTGTCGACGCTGTCGCCCGTCAATGCCAGGAAGTCCACCACCTGCGCCGGCGCGACGCCCCAGTCGGCCGCGAGCCCCTCCACGTCCAGCACCGACTTCTTCCGCAGGTTCAGGATGCGGACGCGATCGGAGAGCAACTGGCGAGCATCCTTGTCGGACGTGCAGATGAACACATCCATGTCCCGCGACTCGGCGCCGCGGGCGACGGTGGCGATGACGTCGTCGGCCTCGGCGCCGGGGGCCATGAGGACGGGGACGCCGAAGGCCTCGAAGAGGCGGCGGAGTACGGCGATCTGCGGCCGGAGGTCGTCGGGCATCGGCCCGCGCTGGGCCTTGTACTCGGGGTAGATCTCGGAGCGCGTGACCGGCCCGCCGCCGTCGAAGGCCGCGATGAGGTACTCGGGCCGCTTGCCGTGGACGAGGTTCAGGAGGTCGCGGAAGATGCCGAAGACGGCGTTCGTCGGCTGACCCGCCGGCCCGGTCATCGTCGGGATCGCGTGGAAGACCTGGTAGATCAGCGAATAGGCGTCGAGGATGTACAGCGTCGGCCGTGGTTCCATGTCCCGGGCGTCATCTCCCCGAAGCCGTCGGTTGTAGCAGGCACGCTCCGCGTGCCGTCCGCCACATCACCCCGTTCTTGTGTATTGGCGGACGGCACGCGGAGCGTGCCTGCTACGGTCGACGGCGCGGGCCGTCGACCCCCTCACTTCTTGCCCGACTTGGCGGCGGTCGAGCTGGAGGACTTGGCGGTGGTCTTCTGCTTCTGCTTCTTGTCCTTGTCCTTCGGCGCCTTGTCACCCATGATGATGTGCCTCCGACTGGATGGACGTGGTTGCCCGAAGCTCCCGGCCGCGACGCGCGGCGCGGGCCGCTTCGACAACATTGCGCATGCGGCCGGGGCGTTTCAAGGGGTCATCTCGCGGTTTTCGCCGCGGCGGCCGGGTGGCACGCCCCGCAAGGGCGTGGGGCCCCGGCGATCCCCACGCCCTTCGCGGACTCAGGGCGTG
>DASZMJ010000293.1:0-1671 GCA_035551935.1 Isosphaeraceae bacterium | reverse complement strand
GTGCCCGGCCTGTCGTCCGTCGACGTCAACGGCGACCTCAAGCCCGCCCTGCTCATTTCCAACGCCTTCGGCGACGTGCTCGTGCTGGCCGGGCAGGGCGACGGCACGTTCCGGCCCCTGAGCGCCGCAGGCCAGAACCTGGCGCTGGCCGCGGCCGACCTCAACGGCAACGGCCAGACCGACTTCATCTTCGCCGACCCGGCCCGCGACTCGGTCTCGGTCCAGTTCGGCGGCCCCACGCCCGCCCCCTTCGCCGGACCGGCGGAGGGGCTGCTCGCCCCCGGTGCGGTCAAGCTCGCCGACCTCAACGGCGACGGCATCCCCGACCTGATCGTCGCCAACAGCGGCGGCAATAACGTGCTCGTCTATCCCGGACTCGGTCACGGCCGGTTCGGGCCGGAGATCAACGGCGGCCAGGGCTTCTTCACCGGCACCGACCCGGTCGGCATCACCGTGGCCGACCTCGGCAACGGCCGCCCCGACCTGGTGATCGCCGACAAGGGCTCCAACGACGTCACCATCCTGCTCAACCAGACGAAGGTCGGTGGCGGGTTCACGTTCATCCCCGGCCCCCGGCTCAAGGCGGGCAAAGGCCCGGTCGCGACGGCCGTACAGGTCGTCAACGGAATCCCCGACATCCTCGTCAGCAACAGCCTCTCGAACAACGTTTACAAGATCCCCGGCGTCGGCGGCGGGTTCTTCAACGACGAGAACCCGACGATCTACCCCGTCGGGATCAACCCGGGCCCGATCTTCGTCGGCAACTTCGACGGCGCCCCGGGGTTCGCGACCGTCAACGCCGGTTCGGACGACGTCTCCGTCGTCTCCGACTTGCAGGGCACCCCGGCGTTCGCCTCCTACAGCACCGGCGGCACAGACCCGGAAGCGGCGTTCATGGTGCCGTCGGCGAGCGAGTTCGATTCGCTGGTCGTCGCCAACAACGGCGACGGCGTCTTCTCGCTCCTGGAAGGCGGCGCCTCGGGGCTGACGTTGACCTCGACCCTCTCCATGCCGGGGCTACCGAGCCCGACGTCCCTGGCCTTCTCGACCCTCAGTGGCGGCCAGGTCGAGTTCTACGCGGCGACCTCGGGGGTCGAGGCCGCGACCCTGGTGCAGCTCTCGGCGATCGGCAACGTCGCCAGCCTCGTCCCGCTCCGCGACTCGGCGCTGGCGCTGGTGGCGACCCTGTTGACCGTCACCCTCGAATCGCCCGGCAACGGGGAAGGGGTCGGGTCGGTACCCGCGGACATGGTCGCGTCGTTCCTGCCGGGGACCTCGGTTCTCGTCACCCAGACCCTCGCCAAGAAGAGTGGAGACGGCGGAAGTGATGGGGAGGATTTCGACCTCCTCGATGACGAAGACGTCGCCACCGGGGCGGTCGTAGCCCAGGCGGCGGCGAACTGGGAGCGGTTCGTGATCGGCCTCGACGAGGCGCTGGAGGAGGTCCGCGAGGAGTTCCACGGCCGGTTCTTCGGCGACGAAGAGTCCAGGACGGGCCCTACGGATCTTGAAGGGCCGATGGGCCTGCGCGCGCTCGACGAGGCCGCGGGGTTCCTCTGGGTCAAGGGCCGGGGCCCGGCCGGGCCGGGGTCGGTCGCGCCGCCGCCGTCGGAGACCGTCGGCGTTGCCTTGACGGTCGCCGCGAAGACACGGCCAGGGAACACAGTGCCG
>DASZMJ010000292.1:0-3977 GCA_035551935.1 Isosphaeraceae bacterium | reverse complement strand
CGAACTCGACCCGCAGCCGTCGGCCGACGGCGCGAAGGTGGCCTTCGCGCGCGACGGCGAGTTGTTCGTGCTCGACGTCGGCGGCAAGAAGGAGACGCCGCTCTCGCATGGCGCGACCGAGGGCGTCTCGCACGGCCTCGCCGAGTTCATGGCCCAGGAGGAGATGGATCGGTCGAGCGGCTTCTGGTGGGCGCCGGACGGCTCCAAGATCGCTTACCAGGAGACCGACGAGCGGGCGATCCCCCTCTTCACCATCGCCCACCCCGCGGCCGACCCGCCGACCGTCGAGACGCATCGGTATCCGTTCGCCGGGAAGACCAACGCCAAGGTCCGCCTCGGCGTCGTCAAGGTGGACGGCGGGCCGACGAAGTGGCTGGAATCGGTCAAGGTGGGCGCCGAGAACTACCTCGCCCGCGTCGCCTGGGACGGCCCGAAAGACCTCCTCGTCCAGGTCTTATCGCGCGATCAAAAGACGCTGAGATTGCTCCGCGTCGACGTCGAGGCCGACGCGGCCACGACCCTCATCGAGGAGCGGTCCACGACCTGGGTGAACCTGCACGACGACCTCCGCGTCGTCCCCAAGACGGGCGAGATCCTCTGGTCGTCGGAACGGACCGGCTGCCGCCACCTCGAGCTTCATGGCCGAGACGGCAAGCCGATCCGGACGCTGACCTCGGGCGACTGGCCCGTCGACCGCGTCGACCGGCTCGACGCCGATCGACGCGAGGTCTGGTTCACCGCCGGCCGCGAGTCGCCGCTGGAGGCCCACGCCTACCGCGTCTCGATCGACGGCGGCCCGATCCGTCGCGTGACGCGCGAGCCCGGCATGCACCACGTCGCGGTCGCTCCCGACGGCAATCATTACGTCGATGTTTACTCAAGTCGCACGAGCCCGCCGACCACCACGATCCGCGACCGCGACGGCAAGCTCGTCGCGACGCTCGACGACGCCGGCACCGACCCGCGCCTCGAGGGCCTCCGGGTCGAGCCGCCGCGCCTGACCGAGTTCAAGGCCCGCGACGGCGCCACCCTCTACGGCGCCTTCTACGCCCCGACGTCGAGGGCCCTGGGGCCGAGGCCCCCGCTCGTCGTCATGCTCTACGGCGGCCCGCACGTCCAGCTCGTGGCCGACTCGTGGCCGTTGACCGCCGACCTCACGGCCCAGTTCCTCACGGCGCGCGGGTTTGCCGTCTGGAAGATGGACAACCGCGGCTCCTCGCGCCGTGGGCACGCCTTCGAGGCGACGATCGACCGGCACATGGGCACCGTCGAGGTCCGCGACCAGGTCGACGGCGTGAGGTTCGTCGCCGCGAGCTGGCCCGAGGTCGACACGACCCGCGTCGGCGTCACCGGCGGCAGCTACGGCGGCTACATGACCCTGCGCTGCCTGACCGAGGCTCCCGAGGTCTTCAAGGCCGGCGTCGCCGTCGCCCCCGTGACCGACTGGGACGGCTACGACACCTGCTACACCGAGCGCTACATGGGCACCCCGGCCGACAACCCCGACGGCTACAAGGGGTCGTCCGTCCTTACCCGCGCCGATCGCCTCGCGGGCGACCTCCTGGTCGTCCACGGCATGATCGACGAGAACGTCCACTTCCGCCACACCGCCCGCCTCGTCGCCGCCCTGATCGCCGCGGGCAAGCCCTTCGAGGTCCTGCCTCTGCCCGGCGAGCGCCACTCCTCCCGACGTCCTCCCGATCGGCAGTACGAGGCGGAGAGGAAGGCGGCGTTCTTCGAGAAGGCACTCGGCCATTAAGAAAACACGCCTGGCCCCGCGGACGATCCTTTGCTTCACCCGAAACGGGGAGGACGTTACCCCTCGGCTCGGCTCATCCTGGCCAACGTGATCCGGGGCGCGTCCACGTCTCGCGGTGTTGACCGGACCCCGGCTCGCCTTGACGGAGGGTGTACGTATTCGTTACAGTTGATCCGGTCCCGGCCGGTGGTGACGATGCCGGCAGCGGGGACGGAGCGGTTGCGGTGCGATGAGGTCGCGGTCGCCAACGGAGTCGTTGCCCCGTGCGGGACCCTCGGCGCGAGCCCTCGGCAGCGAAGCCGGCCCCCAAGGCGGTCGTCGGCCGGGTCAGCCTCTATCTGCGACAGCTCGAGGTCGCCCAGCGGCAAGGGCTCTCGACGATCTCCAGCAGCCGACTCGGCGCGGCCCTGGGGATCAACGACGCCCAGGTGCGCAAGGACCTCGCGTTCTTCGGCCAGTTCGGCCACCCCGGCGTCGGCTACCGGATCGAGGAGCTGATCCCGGCCCTCCGGCGCATCCTCGGCATCGACCGGACCTGGCCGACGGCCCTGATCGGCCTGGGCAACCTCGGTCGCGCGTTGCTGAAATACCGGGGGTTCCGCAACCGCGGGTTCCAGGTCGTGGCGCTCTTCGACAACGACCCCAAGAAGGTCGGCCAGAAGCACGACGGCCTGGTCGTCCAGCCGATCGACGCCTTGCCGCAGGTCGCCGCGGCGCTCGGCATCGACCTGGCGATCCTGAGCGTCCCGGCCGACGTCGCCCAGCGCGTCGCCGACGCGGTCGTCGCCTGCGGCATCCCCGGCATCATGAACTTCGCACCGATGCCCCTGGTCGTCCCGCCGACGGTCAGCGTCGTCGCCGTCGACCTCAGCGTCCAGCTCGAGCAGCTCGCCTACAAGGTCCAGAACCGTCGCGGCGCCGGCGGGCTCTCGTCGGTCGGCTGAAGGGCTGCTCCCCTAAGTACGCACCGGCCGAGACGACCTCGCCGCCGACGCGGCGGGCAAGAGCAGCGCGACGAGCACCCCGACGAGCGCGATCACCACGAGCAGCTCGATCGGCGTGAAGGCCGCCCGAGGGCGGTCACTTCGTGCCGAGATGGGTCACCCTCCAGACGGTCCCCGAGCCGTCGTCGGTGACCATCAAGGACCCGTCCTCGGCGACCGCAACGCCGACCGGCCGGCCCCAGACGTCGCCCGTCTCGGTCACGAAGCCGACGAGGAAATCCTCGTATTCGCCGGTCGCCTTGCCGTCGCGCACCGGGACGAAGATGACCTTGTAGCCGGTCCGGCGCGCCCGGTTCCACGAGCCGTGCTCGGCGGCGAAGATCGAGCCGCGGTAGGCTTCGGGGAACTGCGTGCCGTCGTAGAAGGTCAGGTCGAGCGAGGCCGAGTGCGACTGGACGAGCACGTCGGGGACGATCACCTTTTCCTTCAACTCGGGGTGCTTGCCCTTGTGGCGGGGGTCCTGGTTCGGGCCGAGGTAGTACCAGGGCCAGCCGTAGAAGCCGCCTTCGACGACGTGCGTGATGTAGTCGGGCACGAGGTGGTCACCGAGCAGGTCGCGCTCGTTGACCGACGTCCAGAGCTGCCCGGTCTTCGGGTCCTTGGCCAGGCCCACGGGGTTACGAATGCCCCAGGCGTAGACGCGCTCGTTCTTGCCCTCCGGGTCGAACGCGAGGATGTCCGCGCGGCGCTTCTCGCTCGCGTCGTCGGAGTTATTCGATCGCGAGCCGACGGAGACGAACAGCGTCTTGCCGTCCTTCGAGAACTCCAGGTCGCGGGTCCAGTGGCCGCCGCCGCCGACGGCCTCGCGGCCGGTCGGGATGTCCTTGACGATGATCTCCGGCTTGTTGTCGCGGGCCGTCGTGTCGCCGTTCCGGTATTCGAACCGCACGACCGAGCCCGTGTTGCCCACGTAGAGGTACTTCGGGTCCGGCCCCGGCGGGTAGAAGGCGAGGCCGAAGGGGCGCTCGAGGCCGGCGGCGAAGACCTGGTTCACCTCCGGCTTGCCGTCGCCGTCCTCGTCGCGGAAGACGCGGACGCGGTTGGCGCGGCTCTCGGCGAGGAAGAGGTCGCCGTTCGGGGCGCGCACGATCACGCGGGGCTGGTCGAGGCCGGTCGCGAACTCCTTGACCTCGAAGCCCACCGGCGCCTTCGGCCACGCCCCCTCGGGCCGCTTGACGACCCTCGGGAAGTTGGTCGCGGAGCGGGTCTCATAC
>DASZMJ010000291.1:0-30887 GCA_035551935.1 Isosphaeraceae bacterium | reverse complement strand
CCACAATCGTCCCGATCCGGGTGATCCAGATGTCGGCGACAACGGAGGTGAAATTCTGACATTGGAACGATTTGATTCGTCTATTCGAATTCGGCCCCGGACGGGCTCGCGGCGCGAAAACGAACCCAACGGGCCGGGGGGGTCGGAGATTGGCGAGGCGCACGACATGGTTTGCGAATTCTGGCCTTGAACTGCCGCACACTCGTGCCAGAATATTGATCAAATGTATAGAAGCGGTGGCGATCGGCATCGCCTGGGCAACGCCTTTTCTGTATCCAGCCACTGCTCCCCGATTCCTCGCCCCTCTTGAACTTGTTTTCTGCAAAGAGGTTCCAACTTGGAGGCCGCCGACTTCCATAAGTAAAACTACATACATTCCCTGGGCCGCGCAAACCTGTCGTGCGCCCCGATCGCGGAGAACCACGGAGGGGGATTGCAATCCGGGGTCGATTCGCCTATCTTGGGTCAACTCATTGGCGAGGAGAACTCCGAAACCCTTCAACAGCAAGGCCGTGGCCGCGGGGCGCGCAAGAGCGATGGCGATCACCAAAGAGAAGAAGTCGGAGATCATCACCTCGTTCGGCCGGGATACCCACGACACGGGCTCGCCGGAGGTGCAGATCGCCCTCCTGACGGCCCGGATCAAGGATCTGGACGATCACTTCAAGATGCATAAGAAGGACCACGCCAGCCGCCGCGGGCTGCTGATGATGGTCTCGAAGCGGTCGAGCCTGCTGAAGTACCTCCGGCTCAACGACCGCAAGAGCTACCTTGAGGTCATCAACCGCCTGGGCATCCGCAAGTAAGGTCGGGTCGGCCGAGGCCCGGCTCCGGCGCCTTTTCCCTTGGTGACGACGGCCGCGGCGCGGCGGCGGGACTCGTACGCCCGCCGGCCCGTGTGCAGGCCGATCGCCTCGGGTCACGGCCGAGGTAGGTGGAATGTCAAGCACGTCCCATGCGACGCGGAAGCCCGTCGCCGTCGAGCGTTCGATCGGTGGCAAGACGTTGACCCTCGAGACCGGCCGCCTGGCCAAGCAGGCCAGCGGCGCCGTCGTCGTCCGGCTCGGCGACACGATGACCCTGGTCGCGACCGTCGCCGCCCCCGGCCGCGAGGGGCTCGACTTCTTCCCGTTGACCGTCGATTACCGCGAGAAGACGTACTCCGCCGGCAAGTTCCCCGGCGGCTTCATCAAGCGCGAGGGTCGGCCCACGACCAAGGAGATCCTGACCTCGCGCCTGATCGACCGCCCCTTGCGGCCGCTGTTCCCGGCCGGCTACCGCAACGAGGTCCAGGTCCAGGCCGGGCCGATCTCGGCCGACCGGCAGAACGATCCCGATGTCCCCTCGATGATCGGCGCCTCGGCCAGCCTGGTCGTCGCCCCCGACGTCCCGTTCCTCGGCCCCATCGGCGCCATCCGCCTGGGACGGGTCGACGGCCGCCTCGTCGCCTTCCCGACTGCGGCCGAGCTGGCCGACAGCGACCTCGACCTCGTCGTCGCCAGCACCGCGCGGGCCGTCGTCATGATCGAGGGCTTCGGCCAGGAGATCCCCGAGCCCGAGATGGTCGACGCGATCCTCGAGGCCCACCGGCTCAACCAGGAGATCATCGCCCTGCAACACGAGCTCCGGGGCGCCGTCGGCCTGCCGCCGCTGACCCACCCCGAGGACGTGCCCGACCCGATCGCCGAGGACCTGCACCGGCTCTTCGCCGGCCGGCTCCGCGAGGCGAAGATGATCCCCGCCAAGCACGACCGCAACGCCGCGGTCAAGGCCCTCCAGGACGAGATCGTCGCCAACTACGTCCACCCCGAGGGCCCGCACGTCGAGGTCGACCCGACGAAGGTCAAGTCGGCCTTCTACGCGCTCCAGGAGCGCGTGGTCCGCGAGATGATCCTCGACGGCTACCGCCCCGATGGCCGCGGCCCCCGCGACCTCCGGCCGATCCACTGCGAGGTCTCGGTCCTGCCCAAGGCCCACGGCTCGGCCATCTTCCAGCGCGGCGAGACCCAGGCGCTGGTGACCACCGTGCTCGGCACGACCGACGACGAACAGCGCGTCGACGGGATCATGGACGAATACAGCAAGAAGTTCATGCTCGATTATAACATGCCGCCGTTCGCCGTCGGCGAGGTCCGGCCGATCCGCGGCCCGGGCCGTCGCGAGATCGGCCACGGCGCGCTGGCCGAGCGGTCGGTGGCGCCGGTCCTGCCCGACTCGAAGGGCTTCCCGTACACGATCCGGGTCGTCAGCGACATCCTCGAGTCCAACGGCTCCAGCTCGATGGCCTCGGTCTGCGGCGCGACGCTCGCCCTGATGGACGCCGGGGTGCCGATCAACGACCCGGTCGGCGGCATCTCGATCGGCCTGGTGCAGGACGAGGCGGCCGGCCGGCACGTCCTGTTGACCGACATCATCGGCGACGAGGACCACTTCGGCGACATGGACTTCAAGGTCGCCGGCACCCAGCGCGGCGTCACCGGCATCCAGCTCGACCTGAAGAACCGCGGCATCTCCGAGCAGATCATCCGCGAGACGCTCGACCAGGCCCACGAGGCCCGGCTCGAGATCCTCCGCGCGATGCTCCGGGCCATCAAGCGGCCCCGCGAGGCGATCTCGCCCAACGCCCCGCGGCTGATCCAGATCCAGATCAACCCCGAGAAGATCGGCCTGGTCATCGGCCCCGGCGGCAAGACGATCCGGAAGCTCCAGGAGGAGACCGGCTCGAAGATCGACATCGAGGACTCGGGCGTCGTGACCATCGCCTGCATCGAGTCGGCCGGGGCCGAGGCCGCCCGCGACCGCATCCAGGCGATGACCGAGGGCGTGAAGGTCGGCGCGATCTACGAAGGGCGCGTCAGCTCGATCAAGGACTTCGGCGCCTTCGTCGAGATCCTCCCCGGCAAGGACGGCCTGGTCCACATCAGCGAGATGTCCGACGGCTACGTCGGCAGCGTGACCGACATCTGCCGGGTCGGCGACCCGATGCTCGTCAAGGTCATCGCCGTCGACGACCAGGACCGCGTCAAGCTCTCGCGCAAGGCCGCCATGGCCGAGCGCGGTCAGGTCGACCCCCACGCCGGCCGCGAGCGCCCCGCCGGCGCCCCCGACCGGCCCCCCGGCGGCCCTCCCCGTCGCGGCCCCGGCGGCGGCGGCTACGGCGGCGACCGCGGCGGCGACCGCGGGCCCAGGCCCCCGCGCGATCGCGATTGACGGCCGGGCCGCCGTCCATTGCAATAGGACGCTGTCGAGCCGACCGCCCGAGGGGCCCCCTCGGGCGGCCGGCCGACGACCGCCGAGCGGCGAAGCCCCCATGGAACCCCACGAAGCCACCCTCCTCGCCGACGCCGACGACCCCGAGGCCATCCGGGACCCGCGCGACCGCGCCGACGAGATCGCCCGCCTCGCCGGCAGCCTCGCGCACGAGATCCGCAACCCCCTGTCCGTCATGCGGCTGAACCTCGACCTGCTCGCCGAGGACTTCCAGGACCCCCAGACCCCCCGCGACCGCCGCGTCCTGGCCAAGATCGACCGCGTCCGCAAGGAGGGCCACCGCCTCGAGTCCCTCCTCGAGGACTTCCTCCGCTTCGTCCGCGTCCGCGAGCCGGCGCTCGCCCCGGCCGACCTCAACGAGGTCGTCGACGATATGAGCATCTTCTGCCTCGACCAGGCCAACTCCGCCGGCGTCGTCATCCGCACCCACCTCGCCGACGACCTGCCGGCCGTGCGGTTGAATGTGGAAATGCTTAAACAAGCGCTTTTGAATCTGATACTCAACGCCCTCCAGTTCACCGCGGCCGGCGGCGAGCTGATCCTGGCGACCCGTCGCGAGGGGGACTGGGCCGTCGTCGAGATCACCGACACCGGCGCCGGCATCCCCGACGACGTCCAGCCCCGCGTCTTCGACGCCTTCTTCTCGACCCGACCCGGCGGCTCCGGCCTCGGCCTGGCCACCACCCGCCGGGTCGTCGAGGCCCACGGCGGCACGATCACCCTCCAGAGCACCCCCGGCAAGGGGTCGCGGTTCACCATCCGCTTGCCGATCGGCGGGGAGACCTGAGCGATGGCCACCGTCACCGAACCGGTCCAGGCCGATCCTCAACACGTCCGGGCCGGCGTCGTCCTCCGCCAGGTCCCGTGGGAGGTCTATGTCCGGCTCCGCGACGAACGAGAGAATGATCACGTTCGTATGGCTTTCTGCGACGGTGTCCTGGAGCTGACCTTGCCCGAATACCCCCACGAGAAGTACGCCAGGCGACTCGGGATCATCATCGACCTCGTCGCCTTGGAACTCGGCATCGACTATGCCGGCGCCGGCTCGACCACCTTCCGCCGCGAGGGCCCCGGCGCCAAGAAGGGCGTCGGCAAGGAGCCCGATACCTGCTTCTACTTCGCGCACGAGCCCCTCATCCGCGACAAGGACCAAATCGACCTCGAGACCGACCCGCCGCCGGACCTCGTCATCGAAGTCGACAATACGAACGACTCGCGACGGGCCTTGCCGATCTATGCCAGGATGGGCGTGCCCGAGGTCTGGCGCTATGATGTGGATACCGAGACCCTCTGGTTCGGCGCCCTGCAGCCCGACGGCTCCTACGCCCCCCTCGACCGCAGCCTCGCCCTGCCGATGCTGACCCCCGGCCTCGTCCTCGAACAACTCCGGCGCTGCGTGGGCGTCTCCGAGGGACAATGGGGCCGGTCGGTCCGCGACTGGGTCCGCGACACCTTGATGCCCCGCCCCGAACCATAATCGCCCGAACCACAACACATGGACCCCCAGATCCGCGTCCTGGTCGTTGACGACGACGAGCCGCACGCCGAGGCGGTGGCCGAGAGCCTCGAGCGCAACGGCTACGAGTGCACCGTCGCCACCAGCGGGCGCGAGGCGCTGAGGCTGATCGAAGAACAGAACTTCGATATCGTGCTCACCGATTTGTTGATGGACGACGTCGGCGGCATGGAGGTGCTCCGCCAGGCCAAGCGCGAGCTGCCCGACGCCGAGGTGGTCATCCTGACCGGCCACAATACCGTGAAGGCGGCCGTCACCGCGATGCAGGCGGGCGCGGCCACGTACCTGACCAAGCCGCTCGACATCAACGAGCTGCGGACCGTCGCCGACAAGGTCTCGCAGTCGCAGCGGCTGGCGCGGACGAACCAGGAGCTGCGCCGGCAGCTCAACGAGAAGTTCGGCTTCGAGGGCGTCGTCGGCAACTCGCCCCTGATGCACGCCGTCCTCGACAAGCTCCGCCAGGTCGCGCCGACGTCGGCCACGGTCCTCATCACCGGCGAGAGCGGCACCGGCAAGGAGCTCGTCGCGAAGGCGATTCATATCAACAGTCCCAGGAAGAACAAGCCGTTCGTCCCGCTGAATTGCGCAGCCCTGGCCGACAACATCCTGGAGAGCGAGCTGTTCGGCCACGTGAAGGGCGCCTTCACGGGGGCCGACCGCGACCGCAAGGGGTGGCTCGAGCACGCCAACGGCGGCACGCTCTTCCTCGACGAGATCGGCGACATCCCGGCGACGACGCAGGTCAAGCTGCTCCGCGTTCTCGAGAGCGGCGAGATCGTCCGCATGGGCTCGAACGAGCCGATCAAGGTCAACGTCCGCCTCATCTCCGCCACCAACCGCGACCTGGCCGAGGCCATCGCCGCCGGCACCTTCCGCCAGGACTTGTATCACCGTCTCAAAGTTGTGAATATCAAATTACCTCCCTTGCGATCGCGCCGCGAGGACATCCCGCTGCTGCTCGATCGCTTCCTCAAGGAGTTCGCCGCGACGCACGGGAAGGCGGTCCACTCGATCGCGCCGGCCGTCCGCAAGGCGCTGACGGCCCACGCGTGGCCGGGCAACGTCCGCGAGCTGCGCAACGTGGTCGAGAGCATGGTCGTCGTCGATTCCGACGGCGTCCTCGAACTCGACGACCTCCCCGAGGAGCTCCACGCCGCCCCCCCCGCCGCCGACGCCTCGCACCTGGCCGGCAAGACGCTCGAAGAGATCGAGAAGCATTACATCCTCGAGACCCTCAAGCTCACCGACGGCAACCGCGAGGAGGCCGCCAAGCTCCTCGGCATCGGCCAGCGGACGTTGTACCGGAAGCTCGACGAGTACAAGAAGAACCCCTAGTACTACTCCGTTAACTCGCGGCCCTGGATCGACGTAAGTACTTTCCTGCCAGCAGCTTGCTCACATTGAGACGGGGTCTTGGTTCAAGCGTTGAACCGTCGCAATCTCCTATCAGTGAATAAGTTGTGGCGAGAGACAGACAGAGTCAACGGAGTAGTACTAGCTTCGTGCCTTGAAGACGGGGAGCCCCGTGGTATAATCTTGAACAGTCGCGAATGCGCAGTATCTCAAGTGACATCATCCAATCACAGGTTCTTGTCATGAAAAAGAATACCATTTTCTATTCTTGGCAATCCGATTTGCCTGGCAAACATAATAGGAATTTTATAGAAAGTTGTCTCGAAGCCGCTATTACAGAGCTTAACCGTGATGATGAGCTCAGCGATTTCGTAATTGACCGCGATACGCGATCAATACCTGGTTTGCCAGATATTGGGAAATCAATCTTCTCAAAAATAAATTCTTGCAGTTTGTTCGTCGCCGATCTGTCGATCATCAATTTTGGTCAAAGGAGAACCGAAGAGAGGCCGGTGCCTAATCCGAATGTTTTGTTTGAAACGGGTTATGCCTTTGGGAGGCTCGGAGAGGGCCGCATCATTGGCGTAATTAATACTTTTTATGGACCTATAGATGAGCTTCCCTTTGATCTGCGTCCAAAAAGGTTAATGAGTTATAGTCTGGATGACTCGTCGATTAAGAAGAATGTTAAGGATAGGCTGACCCGGTCCCTAATTGACGCCATCCGACTTTGCTTGGGGGAGACTCGAGAGGAACACAACGTAAGGCTCACAGCTATTCTAGACTTGCTGATTTACCTTACGATAGCAGAGACCGAAGTCGATTATTGGATAAAGAGCCCTGATCCTTCCAATTATTTTACTGCTCTTACGCCTATCACTTTGTCGCTGCATGACTTGATCCAATCTGTCATACCTGCACTTTATGGCCCAGCTGCACTGACTTATACAAGTCGAATGATCGAGTCGGCACGGTTTCTCGAAAAGATGGACCTTGTGGAGGAGAACTGGGCAATTATGAAGCGTCAGGTTGAACAAATCTCTCTTTTTGCTAAGTTCATTTCATGGGGGAAAACGATTGAATTAGATTCGCCGCTCCGGAGAGTCAAGCTTCTTGAGTTGGTTGACTTAGTAGATTTGCTTTCAGACCAAGTCGAAAAGGCGAAGGATCAGGGATATAAGAATAGCGAGATAGCAGAGATTTCGATGAAAATGAGGAAATTGAGCTTTCTGCCGCTCGTTCCCGAGCGACCGCAATTTGCTGTCGACCTCGGCAAGGTCACGCTTGCACTGAGAGCACTTCGTTTCGAATCCTTGGGGCAGGGTATGACGGAAGCATCCTATCTTGATAAAGCTCAAACGGTTTTGAGCGACCTAAAAATAATAAAAATGAAATACATTGATAATTCTTTAGAACGGGGAAATTAATCATTATGATTGGATGAGGTTTCTCGGTATGGGGATCATCCGGGAATTGCCGCCGTCGGTCATCAACCAGATCGCCGCGGGCGAGGTGGTGGAAAGAAGGCCGGGTTGCCGGGACGATCGGCGCGGCGGACTTGCCGCGAGTCGATGTGGGGATTAGGCTGAAAGTCGCCCCCGTGGGCCGAATCGTCGTAACGAGCGGGACACCACCGAATCGCGCCGGTCGCGATCGGGCGAGGCGTGCAGGAGCCGATCGATCCTTTCATGATCCGCATCCTCGAGACCGATGGCGACGTCGTCGAACTGATCGCGACGACGTCCAAGGGCGACCTGACCGCGATCACGAGCATGTCTTTGGTGGCTGATACCCTCGTCCTCAGTGGGCTGCACGTCTCGGGTCCGGGGGCCGGCTCGCTCGGACTTCGAGAGCTACGTCGTTTGGCGACGGAACTGGGCCGCCAGCATAGGGCGAAGCGGGTGACGATCCTCGGAGGCAGGCGGACCACCGGCGCCAACCCCGGCCACACCCCGCGATCTATCACCTTTCTCGTCGGAGATGAATGATGGTCCGAGTCATGATTACGGGGTGGCGCAACGGCCTCGACAAGGTCCGACTCAACCACTTGCTGCGGCAATACGCGGGCCTCGCGCTGGGGGAGGCGAAACGGATGGTCGATGACCTCCTCGCCGGCCATCCCGTGACGTTCGATGCCACCGACCCCTCGGCCGCCACCGCCTTCTGTCGCTCCGCGAATGAGATCGGGGCCAACTGTTCCGTGGCCACCGAACCACGAATGAGCGCTTCATCATCTTCGTCCTCGACAAGCTGAAGATGCTCCGACACCTCCCTCTATCTGTACATGCGCTCCCAGCGGTAGTAGTATTGGGAAGATGAGTCCTGCAAGCGGGAGCGCCGTCCGATGGGGATCATCCGGGAATTGCCGCCGTCGGTCATCAACCAGATCGCCGCGGGCGAGGTGGTGGAGCGGCCGGCGAGCGTGGTGAAGGAGCTGCTGGAGAACGCGATCGACGCGGGGGCATCGCGTGTCGAGGTGACGGTCGAGCGGGGGGGGAAGGACCTCGTCCGCGTGGCCGACGACGGCAGGGGGATCGACCGGGAGGACCTGCCGCTGGCGTTCCGGCCGCATGCGACGAGCAAGCTGGCGGGCGCGGAGGATTTGTTCCACATCGCGACGCTGGGCTTCCGGGGCGAGGCCTTGGCGGCGATCGCGGAGGTGGCGAAGGTGCGTTGTCAGTCGAGGACGGCGGGGGCGGAGAACGGGGCGGAGATCACGATCGAGGGGGGGGTGGCCGGGCCGGTCCGCGACTGCGGCGGGGCGGTGGGGACGGTCGTCGAGGTGAGGCACCTGTTCTTCAACACGCCGGTGCGAAGGACGTTCCTCAAGGCGGATGCGACCGAGGCGGGCCACGTCGCGGAGATGTTCGCGAGGATCGCGCTGGCGCATCCGACGGTCCACCTGACGTTCCGGTCGGGCGGAAAGGTTGTCCATGATTTGCCCGCCGTGACGGGCCTGAGGGAGCGGGTCGCGGTCTTCTTCGGGCAGGAGCTGGCGGATAGCCTGCTCTGGGTCGAGAGCCGGGTCGGCGAGACGCACCTGTGGGGCTACGTCGGCCATCCGTCGCAGAGCCGGTCGAGCGCGAAGGGGCAATTCCTGTTCGTGGGCGGGCGTTACGTGCGCGACCGGTCGTTGACGCACGCCCTGGCGGAGGCCTATCGCGGGTTGCTCATGGTCGGTCGCAACCCGGTGGCGTTCCTGAACCTGGAGATCCCGCCGGAGGAGGTGGACGTGAACGTCCACCCAACGAAAATCGAGGTCCGGTTCCGCGACGGCCAGAAGATCTACAGCCAGCTCCTGTCCACCATCCGGCAGACGTTCCTGTCCAGCGACCTCCACTCCCGCTTGCAGGCCCCGCCGCCGGCGAGCGTCCCCGAGCCCGAGCCGGCCACCGCGCCGAGCCCGAAACCCTTCGACCTCGCCCCCAGGCCGGCCGATCGCCAGGCCGTCGCGAGCTGGTTCAACCCCGCCGGGGCACCCTCGTTCCAGTCCTTTCCCGCCCCCGGCTACGCCGGCGGCCCGGCCGTCCCCGAACGGCCGTTGCCCCCGTCGCGGCCGAGCATGACGGCGGACGAGTTCGATGAGTTCGGTGGAGAGGGGTCGGGGGCCTCCAAGGAGGGGCCAGGGGAAGAGGATCGGGAACGTCCGCAGGCGAACCGTTCGGCCGCGTTTTCGACCTCGACCCCCGACCCCCTCGCCGACGGCGAGATCAAGACAAAGGCGATCCAGGTCCACGACAGCTACCTCGTCGTCGAGACGGACGACGGGATGGTGGTGATCGATCAGCATGCGTTGCATGAGCGGATTCTGTACGAGGAGTTCAAGGGGAAGGTCGAGCGGGGCGGGGTGGAGTCGCAGCGGCTGCTGGTGCCGGAGCCGGTAGACCTGAGCGCGGCCGACGCGGCCGAGGTCCTCCAGCGGCGGGACGTCTTGTCGAAGCTCGGCCTGGGTGTCGAGCCCTTCGGCGGCGACACGGTGCTCGTGACCGGTACGCCGACGATGCTCGCCCAGGTCCCCGCCGACCGCCTGCTCCGCGACCTGGCCGACCACTTCCGCTCCAAGCCCCTGCCGCCGACGGCGGACGCGGTGCTCGAAGACGTGCTCAACATGATGGCCTGCAAGGCCGCGATCAAGGCCGGCCAGCGGCTCTCGCCCGAGGAGATCGCCGCCTTACTCGAGCGCCGGCACCTGGCCGCGAACACCCACCACTGCCCCCACGGCCGGCCGACGGCCCTCGTCTTCACCAAGAACGAGCTGGAACGCCAGTTCGGCCGCATCTGAGCCCCCATTCGGGAACCGACCCGGTGCCTCCTGCGTCGAAAACCGTAGGGACCCGGACACGTTCCGTTGACTTGACGAGGGTACAGTCCGGGGGTAGGGTTAAGTTCAAACGTCGGCGTCCCCGCGACCGCTTCCCCGACGATCTCCCCGAATCCAACAAGGTCGATCCCATGCATCAGGCGATGGCCCCGCGACGGTCTCGGGGTGGTTGGCGACTGACACTCACGTTGGCCCTGGCCGCGGCCTTCCCGCTGGCCGCGGTGGGCCAATCGGCCCGCAAGTCGGCCAAGGACGACGAGCCGAAGGCCAAGACCTCCAAGGCCGAGGACACCGCGAAGGACAAAGACGCCAAGGACAAGGGCGACGGCGGCGAGGCCCCGGCCCCCAAGGCCGACCCCGACGTCTACCTCGACTCGCGCGCCCGCGACGTGATGGAGAACAGCTTCCCCGAGCTCTACAAGAACGAGAACATCTTCGGCCTGGATCAGGTCACCAAGCAGGTGCTCCTGATGGCCCGGGGGACGCAGTCGTATGACCGGAATATGGTCGCTCGTTTCCTCCACCAGCAGTCCCAGCGGCTGACCAGCCACCGGAACATCGAGGCCTTGATGGCGCCGCCGAGCGAGGTGGCGGACAAGAAGATCAAGCCGGACGTCGTCCAGGCAATCGCCGACGCGGGCACCGACCTGATCGACCCGATCAAGGCGGCCACCGCGGTCAACAACACCACCTTCAAGCGCGACTACACGGCCGCGTTGCTCGACAAGGACATCTTGCCGAAGCTCCTGGCGAACCACCTCTTCGCCCGGACCCAGGCGATGCTGGCCCTGAGCCAGACCGGCGAGCCGCAGGCGCTCGACACGTTCATCGCGACGATCAAGGACAAGGACCAGCCGCTGTCGGTCAAGGTGCTCGCCGTCGACGGCATCACCAACATCGCCCGCGGCGGCCGTCGGGCCGTCGAGCCGCCGCAGACGGCGATCAAGGCGGCGCAGGCGCTGGCGCTGTTCCTGTCGAGCGAGGAGGTCGAGCCGTTCTGGCCGGCCCAGTCGCACGCCTTGCAGGGGTTGGGATCGCTCCGGCTGTCGACCGTCGACCAGAACAGCGGCAAGTTCGAGCTGGCCGCATTGGCCGAGAGTTACCTGGCCGACACGAAGCGGCACCCCGAGGTCCGGGCCAACGCCGCCTGGGCGCTCGGCATGATGCGGATCATCGGCGAGAAGGACAGGCAATTCAATTACCCGCTGATCGCCCACGACATGGGTGACCTCGCCGCCGACCTCGGCGACCGGGCCCTCGCGGCCAACGTCGTGGCGCTCAAGTCGAAGGACCCGACCGACGTGGCCGACTACCTCACCGGCCTGCTCGTCTACCAGGTCAGCTACGGCCTGAACCGCGACCCGGAGATCCCCAACTCGGGCCTGGTCAACGCCCAGGCCATCAGCCTGAAGGACAAGAGCGCCGCCCAGGCCATCATGAAGTCCGTGCAGGCCGTCGCGGCGGCCGCCGTCGAGCTGCATCGCGCCGCGGGTGCCCAGGCGCCCGGCGCCCAGAAGGCGATGGAGGCCCGGATCAAGGAGCTCAAGGCGACGCTCGCCAAGAACGCGCCGGCGAAGCGCGACCTCGTCCTGGCGAGCCCGTAAATGGGTCGCGACGTGCCCCACGAAGCCTCGCCGGGCCCGGCGACGACCCCGACCGTGGTCGTCCCCGAGGTCCGCGAGTACACCCGGATCAACGCCGAGGTCGCGCGGCTGCTCGACCTCGGGGCGACCCGGGTCCGGCTGGCGGGCGTCGAGGGCCAGCGGCTCCTCCTCGCCGGCCTCGCCGGCCCGTGGTCGGCGACGGTGGTGGTCGAAGGCCGGGCCGGCCCCGAGCTGGCCGCCGGCATGGACGCACCGGGACTGACGGTGGTCTGCCACGGCGACGCCCTCGACGGCGCCGGCAGCAACCTGAAGAGCGGCCGGCTCTGGGTGCTGGGCGATGCCGGCGACGCCGTCGGCTACGCCCAGGCCGGTGGCGCGATCGTCGTGGCCGGCGCGGCCGGTCATCGCGCAGGCTTGAACATGAACGATGGTGTTTTGATTTTGTCCGGGGCGGTCGGCCGGCTCGCGGGCGAGCGGCAGGCCGGCGGCCGGATCTTCGTGAAGGAAGGACATGCCGGCCCCCACCTCGGGCATGGCCGCCGCGGCGGCCGGCTCGTCGTCCTGACGATGCCCCTTCCCGACGACCCGGCCGACCTCGACTCCCACCGGGCGGCCCTGCGAGGCATGGAGGAATGGAGGGTCGGGCCGTGGCCCGGGTCTGCGGCGGGGGTTAGAATGGAGTGATCGGCCGCGGCCGGCCGATCGATCCCAGGGGATTCTTGGCGTGCGCGCAACGGGCCGGCGCTGGGCCGTCGCGATCGTGGCCGCCGGGCTCGGGCCCGGCCTGGCCTCGCTCGGCGGCTGTCGCGAGGAGCTGGGGCCCGAGCCGATGCCGACGGCGACCGTCACGGGCCGGATCCACGTGGCCGGCGAACCGATCGGCGGCGGCTGGGTCGAGTTCCACCCGGTCGAGGGGACCGTCGGCCTGTCGCGGTCGGCCCCGCTCGCCCTCGACGGCACCTTCCGGGCCGACAAGGTGCCGATCGGCCGCGTGGTGATCCACCTGGAACAGACCAAGGTCGAACCGACGTTCAAAGAGTTGCTGCGACGCCTCCCTTCGCCCCGCCGCGAGATCCAAGGTCCCTGCGTGCTCGACCTCGACCTCGCCGAGGAGGCCCGCCGCGCCCGGGCGCGCCCCCCCCGCTGACGACCACTCCCGCCGCCGGAGCCGAGCGATGGCCACCGCGACCGCCGAGCCCCCGAAGCGAACGACCCCGGGCGCGACCGTGCGCGTGGTCCATCGCTCCAGTGCCGGCGCCATCGACCACGACTGGCCCGTCGACCGGATCGCCGAGGCCCTCCGCGACGCCGGGGGGACGACCTGGGTCGACGTGCTCGACCCCGGCCCCGACCACTCGGCGACCGAGGCCCTCTTCCGCGACGTCTTCGCCTTCCACCCGCTGGCCATCGACGACGCGTTGCACGAGTCGCACGTCCCCAAGGTCGACGACTGGGACCGCTACCTCTACACCGTCTTCCACGCCATCGACTACGACCGCGACACCGGCGACCTCCGGCTCCACGAGCTCGACTTTTTCCTCGGGATCAACTTCCTCGTCTCGTATCACACCGAGCCCCTCGTCCTGCTCGACCGACTCCGCCAGGCGATCGCCCGCGACGACGGCAACCGCCTCCGACGCGGCCCCGACCACCTGCTCTACAACGCGCTCGACCTCGGCGTCGACGACTACATGGGCGTCATCGAACGCCTCGACGACGCCATCGACGACGCCCAGGACGAGGTCTTCCACCGCCCGACCCCCCACACGCTCCACGAGATCTTCCGGATCAAGCGCGCCGCCCTGCGGATGCACCGCGTCCTCTCCCCCCAGCGCGAGGTCCTCAACCGCCTCGCCCGCGACCAGTACGCCCAGATCGACGCCCCCGACCGCGTCTACTTCCGCGACGTCTACGACCACCTCGTCCGCCTCCACGACATCACCGAGGGCCTCCGCGACCTCATCTCCGGCGCCCTCGACACCTACCTGTCGGCGCTCTCGAATCGTACCAATGATATCATGAAGACGTTGACGTTTGTCACCGTCCTCTTCCTGCCGATGACGTTCCTGGCCGGCTTCTTCGGCATGAATTTCTTCGGCGACAACATCGTCCTGTCCGCCCCCCTGCCCCGCGTCGCCCTCTTCTGGGTCACCTGCGTCCTCATGCTCGCCACGCCGTGGGCCCTCTGGACGATGGCGCGGAAGCGGGGGTGGTTCTGAATGCGGTAGAGTTGAAAGCCGGAAAGTGCCGAGTGGAAAGTGCAGAAAGTATGTTCGAGTGAATGACTTTCCACCCAGCACTCTCTGGCTTTCAACTCGCTCTCCCCGAGGGAGTCGAAGATGACCCCACGCTGGCGGCTGCGACCCCACGACCGAGCGGCGATCGAGGCCCTGGCGAGGGGGGCGGGCTTGCACCCGGTGGTGGCGCAGCTCTTGGTCAACCGGGGGGTGTCCGACCCGGCGACGGCGCGGGAGTTCGTCGAGGCGAGGCAGCGGAGCCTGCACGACCCGGAGACCTTGCCCGGCGCCGCCGAGGCGGCCGAGCGGATCGTGAGGGCCGTCCGCGAGGGGCGGAAAGTCGTCATCTACGGGGATTACGACGTCGACGGCGTCTGCGGCACGAGCATCCTCTGGGCCTGCCTCCGCCTGGCCGGCGCCGGCCAGGCCGTCTCGTACTACATCCCGCATCGCATCGATGAAGGTTATGGCGTTAATGGTGATGCCCTGAAAAAACTGGCGATGGATGAGGAGGCGTCGCTGGTCGTCACGGTCGACTGCGGCATCTCGGCGGTGCGCGAGGCGACCCTGGCGCGCGAGCTGGGGCTGGAGCTGATCGTCACCGACCACCACACCCTCGGCCCCGAACTGCCCCGGGCCGACGTGGTCGTCCACCCGAGGTTGCCGGGGAGCTCCTACCCGTTCGGCGACCTCTGCGGTGCGGGGGTCGCGTTCAAGGTCGCGTGGCAGGTCTGCAAGGCGTTCGGCGACGGGAAGAAAGCCTCGCCGCACCTCCGCGACTTCCTCGTCCGATCGTTGGGATTGGTCGCGCTGGCGACGATCGCCGACATCGTCCCGCTGGTGGGCGAGAACCGGATCTTCGTCCGCCACGGCCTAGCCGGCATCCACCAGGCGCCGTCGGCCGGCTTGCGGGCGTTGATGGAGGTGACCGGCTGCCTCGGGAAGCGGTCCCTGTCGACCGGCACCGTCGGCTTCGGCCTGGCCCCGCGGATCAACGCCGCCGGCCGGCTCGAACGGGCGATGCGGGCCGTCGAGATGCTGACGACCGACGACGACACCCTCGCGCTCCAGATCGCCCGCGACCTGGACGACTGCAACCGCCGCCGCCAGGACCTGGAGCGCGGGATCGTCGAGGAGGCGAATCAGGCCATCATCGAGCAAGGCGGCCTCGGCGACCGCGGCGCGATCGTGCTCGGCCGGCCCGGCTGGCACGCGGGCGTCATCGGCATCGTCGCCAGCCGCCTCGTCGACCTCTACCACCGGCCGACGGTCGTCCTGAGCCTCGACAACGGCCAGGCCCAGGGCTCGGCCCGGTCTGTCCCCGGCTTCAACCTCTACGAGGCCCTCAGCGCCTGCTCGACGCTCCTGACCAGCTTCGGCGGCCACGCCGCGGCGGCCGGCCTGAAGCTGCCCGCGACGGCGCTGCCGACGTTCTCGGAGCAGTTCGACGGGCATTGTCGGTCGAGCTTGACGAAGGAACAATTGCAGAAGGTCCTTCACATCGATGCTGAGGTCCCGCTCGGCACGTTCACGACGTCCCTCGTCGAACAGATCGAGGGCCTTGAGCCGTACGGGATCGGCAACCCGCGGCCCTTGTTCCTGGCCGAGGGGGTCAAGATCGTCGGCACGCCGAGGGTGGTCGGCGAGAAGCGGAGCGGCGTGCAGCTCAAGTTCTCGCAGCGGGGCGGCCAGGCTCTCAAGGCGATCGCGTGGAGCCAGGTCGACCGGCTCAAGGCGCTGGAGGCCGGCACGAGTTGTGCGATCGTGTTCGAACCTCAGATCAACGAGTGGAACAACCGCCGCGAGGTGCAGCTCCAGATCAAGGACCTCCGCACCGAGGCCGAGGACGCCGCCCATGCCCGGACCACCTGACCGCGCCCCCGGCGAGCCGATCGCCCGGCAGGTCCGAGCCCGGGGGATCGACGACCCCCGCGTCCTCGACGCCCTCCGCCGCATCCCCCGCGAGCGGTTCGTCCCCCCCTCCGAGCGCTCGCACGCCCACGACGACCGCGCCGTCCCCATCGGCCTCGACCAGACGATCAGCCAGCCCTTCATGGTCGCCGTCATGACCAGAGAGCTCATGCTGACCGGCCGCGAGCGGGTCCTCGAGATCGGCACCGGCAGCGGCTACCAGACGGCGGTGTTGAGCTTGCTCTCGAAAGACGTCTTCACAATCGAACGGTTAGCCACCCTCTCCCTGCGTGCCCGCGGGCTGCTCGACGGCCTCGGGCTGACGAACATCCGGTTCCGGATCGGCGACGGCACCCTCGGGTGGCCCGAAGCGGCCCCGTTCGACCGCGTCCTCGTCACCGCCGGCGCCCCGACCTTGCCCCGCCCGCTCTTCGACCAGCTCGCCGACGGCGGCCTGATCGTCGCCCCGCTCGGCCACCACGACCAGCAGCAGCTCCACGTCATCCGCAAGTCCCACGGCCTCGCCGACGACCGCGCCCTGTTCCCCTGCCGGTTCGTCAAGCTCATCGGCGAGGAGGGTTGGTCCGAGCCGTGAGGGCCCCGGCGAGAAGGGGGGGCTGGCTCCGAGTCTTCGAGGTGCCCGTCCCCCGTCCTCGCGGGAAGCCTCAGTCCGTCCCTCTCAGGAATCCCGGTTGTCTCCCGGCCTGCGCGCCCGTACAATCCAGGCCGATCCACGAGGCCGCCCGCTCGGCCGCGGCCCCTCGGAGACCGATCCTCCCATGGTCGCCCGCAACTATCTCTTCCCCGGCGTCATCGAGATGAACGTCCAGGCGCGAAGGCGCCTGGGAGTGAACATCTATTTGATCGACGGCGGCTCGGAGTTCGCGCTGATCGACGTGGGGTTCCTCGACGAGCTGCCGGACGTGCTGGAGCTGATCCGGCGGATGGGGTTCAGCCTGTCGGCCTGTAAGTGCATCGTGGCGACCCACGCCGACGCCGACCACGCGCAGGGGTTGGCCCGGGCGCGCGAGGTGCTCAAGTGCAAGGTGCTGGCGCACCCGAAGAGCGTGGCGCCCCTGGAGGAGGGGGACGAGATCCTGACGTATGCCCGGATCGACGCCCAGAACATCCGCATCCCGATGCCGCGCTGCAAGGTGGACCAGACGATCGACGAGGGGGACGTCCTCCAAGTTGGCGACAAGCGGCTGGAAGTCTGGAGCACCCCCGGCCACACGGCCGGCCAGCTCGCGTTTCGCATGGGCGACCTCCTCTTCAGCGGCGACAACATCTTCCGCGACGGCTGCGTCGGCGTCATCGACGCCCACCACGGCTCGAACCTGCCCGATTTTATCAGTAGTCTCAGGCGTATTCGCGCCTGTGATGCGAAGTATCTCCTCCCCTCGCACGGCCCGATCTTCCGCAAGGACGACGCCCTGCTCGACGCCACCATCGCCCGCCTCGAAGGCTACACCCACATGGCCGACTTCGGCACCTGCGCCGTCGACTGGCCCCTGCTCGACCAGTGGGAAGACGAGCTCGCCGCCGGCACCCCGCCGATCTGAGCCCCTTCGGATCGGCCCTTCCACGGAGGGTTCCCGATGTCCGACCAGCCCCACGATCCGACCATCCGGCCCCGTCGTCGCCTCCGTCTGCCCCGCCCGGCGCTGAGCCTGCGAGGGGCGATGCTGCTCGTCCTGGTCGCCGCTCTCGTGCTCGGCTGGATGACTAGCCGGGCCCGCCGTCAGGCCCGGGCCGTGGCGGCGCTCAGGGAGGCGGGTGCGGTCGTTCAATTCGACTATGAGTTCATGAACGGCGGGGAGATCGCGGACGGCAAGCCCACGGCACCTGCGTGGTTGAGGAAGAGCTTCGGCGAGGACTCGTTCCGCACGGTGACGCGCCTCAGCCTGACCTTATCCGAAGGAGTCACGATCGATTCCGTTATGGGCCACATCGAGGATCTGGACGCGCTCGAAGAGCTGATCTTCCAAGAAGAGCCGTCCGAGGCCGTCATGGCTCGGCTGGGGAGGATGAAGAACCTCAAGTCGCTCGTGTTCGCGATCACCGATGAAACAGACCGTTCTGATGCCTTCATGAATCAACTTGGTAAGATGGTGAATTTAAAAAATCTTTATTTGCCTGTTTCCATCACGGATAATAAACTCGGATTCATCAGGCATCTTAGGAAACTCGAGTCTCTCGGGCTGATGCACTTGGCCATCACCGATCCCGAGCTCCAGGGCCTGGAATCGCTCACGAACTTGCGGCGGTTGGAGATGACGTCTTTCGTCCCGTTCGATGCGTCCGATCTGGAACACCTCACGAGATTGCCGGCCCTCGAGGAATTGTCCCTCGAATATGATTGCTTCGACGACGCGGGGATGAAGCCACTAGGTGCGATCCGCAGTCTCCGAAAGCTCGAATTGAGGGGGCATGAAATCACTGATGGCGGGCTGAGGCATCTCGAGAGATTGACGGGGCTTCGAGAACTCTCCATCATCGGGAACGACGTCGGAAACGAGGGCCTGACTTACCTCCTCCGAATGACCGAGCTCCGCGTCCTGAATCTGGGAGGGACCCGCGTCGGTGACGACAGCGTGGCGAGCCTGGGGAGGTTGACGAAACTCGAAGTCCTCGACCTATGGAACACGAGCGTGAGTGACTCGGGGTTGGAACACCTCAAGGGCCTGACCAGCCTCCGCGAGCTCGACCTGTCCGCGACGAGGATCGGCGACGCAGGCCTGAGCCACTTGAAGGGCATGTCGAATCTTCGGGATATCAGTCTCTCTTACACGGCCGTGGGGGACGCCGGGCTGGAACATTTGAAGAGAATATCACATCTTCAAAAAGTCGATCTCATATCCACGAAGACGACGGACGCCGGGCTGCTGCACTTGGAGGGGATGGCCAAACTTCGCGAGATCCGACTTGCGTACACGGTAATCGATGACGCCGGGCTGGAGCACCTCAAGCAGGGGATGCCCGCCCTTCGTGAGGTCGATCTCAGCGACTCCCGGGTCACGGCGGACGGAGTCGCACGGCTCATGGGGGCCCTGCCGTCGTTGAGAGTCGTTTGGGACGTCAAAGGCCGATGAGTGAGGGCTTGGACGGGATCGACCATTTGCCGCCCACGTTGCCGGTTCGCGATACAATCTGGAAATCCCGGGGTTAATATGCTAAGGATAGAGTGAGTCGTACCACGATCCACGCATGGACTGCTGGAAACGTCCGAGACGGCCGCGACGAGCGGCCGAAGGGGGGATCGATGAGGCGAATCGGGGCGGTACTGGCGGTGCTGGCGGTCGTGGCCATGGTGCCGGGGGTGGCGTCGGCGCAGTCTCGGCGGGCACGGGGGACGATCATGACCCCGTGGGGTCCGATCAACACGAACTCGCCGGAATGGCGGGCGTCGGGGGGCAACATCCTCGCCTATCAGCAGATCCTCGAAGAAAAAGCGATGATGAAGGAGATGCAGCAGGAGCAGAAGGCGTATCAACAACAGCAGCAGCAGTTCCAGAAGTGGCTCAAGGACCAGGCCGCCCGCAAGGCCAAGGGCCAGCCGACCGACCCGATGTATGACCAGTACCTCCAGATGGTCGCCCAGGCGCAACAGGCCCAGAACAACCCGAACGGGTTCGGCTCCGATCCCTCGCAGAAGGCCCCCAAGAAGAAGATCAAGAAGGCGAAGCCGCCCAAGACGACGACCTCGGCCGCCGCGAAGCTGAAGCAGAAGGCCGAGAAAAAGGCGAAGTCCACGAGCACGACGACGCCCGCCGCGAAGGGTACGACGACTCCCGCCACGACGACCACGCCCGCAACGGGCTCGACCGCGAAGCCGGTCCAATCCGCAACTGCAGATAAGGACTGAAGATACGCGGTAGTTGGGGACCCTCACCCCGGCCCTTTCCCCCTGGGAAAGGGCCGGGGTGAGGGTCGGCTGCATTCGACCGTCGCCCGTCTCCCCGACACTGATACCGAATCGCGGGAAAGCGATCGCCCTTCGTCGTGGCCCGTCCACCCCAAAGCGGCCCACGATCGGGTGGCATGCCCTGCAAGGGTGTGGTCCCCGTCGAGGCCACGCCCTTGCAGGGCGTGCCACCCACCGCGGACCACGTTCGCGTGGACGGGCCACGACGAAAGACAAGCCTTCACGACGATTTCGTATCAGTCGAGCGGCTTGATCTTGATGTTCCGGAAGACGATCGGCGCCCCCTCGGACTGCCAGCCGATGGCGCCGTGGTCGGGGTTGGCGCCGGTGCCGCCGGTGACCACGGTGCCGTTGAGCGTGCAGGTCAAGGCGCCGTCCTTGCTGGTCACTTGCTCCTTGTTCCACTCGCCGACGGGCCTGATCGCCTTGGTGTAGGCGTCGCGGTCCCACTTGCCCGAGAACCGGGCGCCGTCGATCGGGTAGATCTTGCCGACCTCGGAGTTGGCGAGCTGGAACTCGATGCACCTCGGCCAGACCTTCGCCTCCCCCTGGATGTGGAGCAGGAGGCCGCTGTTGCCCTTGAACTTGGCGTCGGCGGCCAGGCCGTCGGGCCGCTCGTACTTCCATTCGAATTTCAAAACATAATTTTTATAGGATTTCTTTGTGGCGAAGTAGCCGTTGGGCTTGCCCGAGACGTGGACCTCGTCGCCGTCCTTGATGGAGATCGTCTTGGCGTCGATGCCGACGAGCTGGAATTGCGCGGGGTCGTCCCCCTGGACGAGGTGCTTGAAGCCCTCGTCCTCGCCGGCCTGCATGCCGAGGCAGAGGGCGGCGGCGGCGACGAGGGCGAGGCGGGCGAGGATCGGTCGCATCGGAGACGGCTCCAGGAGAGTGAAGGTCGGGCCGATCGTTTCTGTGGCCGTGCCGCCGGAGTCTAACAGAGGGTAAAGCGCGTCGCTACGGCCTGTCCGACGCTCCGGGCGTCCTCGCCGTACAATGGGGAGGGGATCAACGCCCGAGGGGGGCCGTCGGATGAGAGCGTGGTGGGGCGTCGTCGTCGTGGGGTCGATCCTCGGCGTTCCGGCCGTGGCCCTGGCCCAGGACGAGCTGGACCGGCACATCGAGGCGATGCGGCCGAGGTTGGAGGACCCGGGCCGGGACCTGCTCGAGCGAGCGGCTCTGGCCCTCGAGCTGGCGACGACGCTCGACCGCGCGGCGCGATCGGCGGCGACGGCCGAGGAGAGCCGGAGGCGCTGGGAGGCCGCGGCGGCGTTGCTCGACCGCTTCGGCGAGAAGAACCCGGGTCATCCCCGGGCTCGGGCGTTCGCGCTCCAGGCCGCGGTCTACCTCTGGGCCCGCGCCGGGACCTGGGCGAGCCAGGCCGAGGCCGACCCGGCCGACGCCGACGCCAGGCGCCACGCCGTTGAGGGCCTCGACGCCGTGATTGCCCGGCTCCGGCCCCAGGAAGCGGCCCTCGGCCGGGCCAACGACGACTTCGCCCGCAATGTCCGGTTCCGCCTCGCCCGCGCCCTGGCCGACCGGGGCGCCCTCGGGACGGAGGTCGAGCGCCGCCAGGCCGCCACCCAGGCCCTCAACCTGCTCGACCGTCCCCTCGGCACCGGCCCATTGGCGGGCTTCGCCCACCTGCTCAAGGCCGAGCTCTTCGTCGTCGCCGGCGAACCCGACCGCGCCGCGGAGGAGGCCGAGACGGCGGCCCGCAACGACCCGCCGCCGCCCGCGGCCGAGTTGCTGGAGGCCCGGATCAACGCCTTGATCGGCCTCGGCAGGACCGACGAGGCCCTCCAGTTCGCCGCCCGGTCGCCCGGCAGCGACGCCGCCAAGACCCTGCTCGCCCTCCGCGTCCGGCTCGGCCAGTATGCCTCCGCGCGGGACGACGACCGCGGCCGTCGCGAGGCCGAGAAGGAGGCGTTCCGCCTCGCCGGCCTGCTCCGCGACGGCGGCAAGTCCGAGGTCCGGCCGGCCCTGATCGCGCTGGCCCGGACCATCGTCGAGCCCGACCCCTCCCGCCCCCCCGAGGCGTTTGACCTGCTCGCCGAGGGGCACCTGCTGCTCGGCCAGGGCCGCAAGGCCGCCGAGGTCGAGGCGACGGGGGCCGACCGGGCCGAGGCGCTCGGCCAGGCCGATCGCGCCCGTTCCCTCCGCTACCGCGCCGCGGCGATGGCCTTCAAGGCGGGCGAGCTGGCGAAGGCCGACGCCTGGCTCGGCCGGCTCGTGGCCGACAAGGACGCCGGGCCAACCCGGGCCAAGGCGAGCCTCCTGCGCACCCTGGCCCGCGGCCGACTCGCCGCGAAGGCCCGCGGCGAGTCGGCGACCGCGGCCTACGTCGCCGCCCTCGAATCGCACCTGGAAGACTTCCCCGACGACCCCGGCACGGCCGAGGTCCGCTGGCTCCTGGGCCGCGCCCGGCTCGCCGCCGGCCGCCGCGACGAGGCGTTGGCCCTCTGGGACGCCATCCCCCGCGCCGCCCCCCGCTGGCTCGACGCCCGCCTGGCCCGGGCCGACCTGCTCCGCGACGAGGCCGGCCGTTCGTGGCGCGACGGCGACCGCGAGCTCGCCCGCAAGGACGCCGACCAGGCCCGCGCGGGCCTCGCCAGGGTGAGCGGTGAGTCGAGGGACGCCGCCGAGCGATTCGCCGTCGAGCTGGCACGCGTCCGGCTCGAGCTGACCCCCGGCGTCGGCCAACCCCGGACGGCCCTCGAGACCTGCGACCACCTACTCGAAAGCCCCGGCCGCGCCGACCAGCGCGACCAGGCCCGCCGGCTCCGGATCGTCGCGCTCGCCGCGACCGAGCGGTTCCTCGACGCCGACCGCCTGGCCCGCGTCGAGGTCCCGAAGGCCCGCCCCGAGGAGCTGCTCGACCTCTCCCGACTGCTCGACCGCCTGGCCGCCGCCGCCGACAGCGACCTCGTCCGCCGCCGCGTCGGCCAGCTCGACCGGGCCGTCATCACCCGCGTCCCCGACGCGATCGCCCCGACCGATCACGCGCTCCGCGACGAGGCCCGGCTCCGCCTGGCCCGCGCCCTGCTGTTCGCGGGCGACTCGAACGCCTCGTGGGAGGCGCTCGTCTCCTGGCCGATCGACCAGGCGCGGCTCGACGACGCCCTACTCGACGACCTCGCCGATCTCGAGACCCGCCTCGACGCCTTCGACCGCGCCGCCGGCTCCTACCGCCTCCTCATCCGCCGCCGCAACGAAGGGTCGACCCCCTGGCTCGCCGCCCGATACGGCCTGGCCTTCGCCTATTACCGCTCCGGCCGCGTCGACGAGGCCCGCCACCTCATCGACGGCACCATCCTGCTCCACCCCGAGCTCGGCGGCGCCGAGCTCCGCGACCGGTTCCGGCACCTCCGGACGAGGCTCGACCAGCATTGAACGGGCCCGTCCATCGCCGGGACGACCGCCGCCGGGGGCGAAAGCGGGGTTGACCGCGGTTGGAGTTCGGACATGATGACCTCGCGCAATTCCCCCGTCCGCGGTCTGGACCGCCCCAAGACCCATCTTGAACGTTTGAAGTCAACATTCGGCGCTGGTGGAGGCGACGTTGGCGACCGTGCGTCGACGATCCTGGGCGCTCGCGATCGCCGGGGCGCTGGCCCTGGGGCCGTCGGGCGGCTGCACCTTCGGGCCGAAGGTGCTGGAGCGGTCGCACGGCAAGTACGGCGAGTCGGTCCGGCTGGTCGAGGAGGAACAGCTCCTGCGCAATCTGGTCCACATGCGTTATAACGAGATGCCGCTGGCCCTGCACGTCTCGTCGATCGCGGCCCAGTATGAGCTGAACGGCGGCGCCGAGGCCCGGCCGTTCTTCGTGGCGCCGAACCCGAGCAACAGCAACATCATCTTCCGGACGTTCACCTCGATACTGCCGGACGTCTCCGTCAGCGGCGCGAATCGGCCGACGATCACCCTCGTCCCGTCGGACCGCGGGGAGTCGATCCAGCGGTTCCTGACGCCGATCTCGGCCGAGACCCTCGTCTTCCTCGGCCAGTCGAGCTGGCCGGTCTCGACGGTCCTGCGGCTCTGGGTCGAGCGGCTCAACGGCGTCCCCAACGCCCCCTCGGCGAGCGGCCCGTCGCGGGGCGACGTCCCCGACTTCGCCAGGTTCCGGCGGGTGGCCGACCTGTTCCAGGAGGCGCAGGACCGCGGGCTGGGGTCCGTGGTGGCGGAAGAACGGCCGGTGGACGTCGGCAACCCGCTCCCGGGTGCCATGGTCACCGCCTCCGCGGCGGTGGCGGCGGCGAAGGACGGGCTCGAGTTCCGGGCGGTCGGCGACGGGACCCGGCAGATCCTCACGCGCAAGCAGCCGATCCTGGTCCTCGAGATCAACCCCGAGGCCGTCGCCGACCCCGACATCCTCGAGCTCGAAGGGCTGCTCAACCTCCGCCCCGGCCGGCGGCGGTACGAGATCAAGGTCGCGACCGGCCCCCTCCCCGACCCGCTCCGCTCGCCCGTCCCGCCGGCCGACGCGCTCAGCGTCACGCCGCGGTCGACGTCCCAGACCTACTTCTTCCTCGCCAACGGGGTCGAGGTCCCCTGCGACCACCTGGCCGCCGGGCTCGTCCGTCCCTCGCTCGGCCCCGACGGCAGGGCCTTCGACGAACGCGCGATCACCGCGGGCCTCTTCACCGTCCATGCCCGCCCGGGGCACCGACCCCCGCCGGAGGCATTCGTCGCCGTGAAGTATCGCGATTACTGGTACTACATCGACGACCGCGACGCGACGAGCAAGGCGACCTTCGCCCTCGTCCTCCAGCTCCAGCGGCTCGACTTCGGCCGCCAGCCGCCCGCCGCGCCGTTCCTGACGCTGCCCGTCGGTCGGTGGCGACGCGCCAACGTTCGAGATCTCGGGGGCCGTCAACGGCCCTGGGCGGTGATGGCCTTCTGGACCTGCTCCTTGACGGCCTCGAGGTTGAACGAGGCGCCCTTCTGCATCGGCGGGAACTCGATGAAGGTCTCGGCGGCCTTCGCGACTTCCTGCTGCACGAAGACGAAGCGCCAGAATTCGTAGATAAACCAGTTGTAGTAGTTGAGCGAGCCGGCCAGGCCGGTGCGCTCGAAGGGGTCGAGGCGGAGGTTGGTCAGGATCGGCATGTCGGGCTTGACCGTGCCGCCGAGCCAGCCGTTGGGCTGGTCGATGAAGCGGTACTTGAAGTCGCCGATCCGCACGGCGCCGAGGGTCCCTTCGGCGAAGTACCAGACCTCGCGACGCTTCGAGGGGCCCGTGCCGGTCAGGAGGTCGAGCTGGTTGGACCCGTCGAGGTGGACCTTGTAATTGCGATCGCCGAGCGTCTTCCCCTTCTTCAATTCCTCGACGATCTCCGGGTTTCCCGCGGCGGCGGCGAAGGTGGGGAACCAGTCGAGGCCGGAGATCAGGCCGTTCTCGACCGTGCCGGCGGGGACCTTGCCGGGCCATCGGACGATGCAAGGGACGCGGAAGCCCCCCTCCATTACCGTCCCCTTGGCCCCGGCGAACGGCGTCTGGCCGCCGTCGGGCCAGGTGAAGTTCTCGGCGCCGTTGTCGGTGGTGAAGACCAGGATCGTGTCGTCGGCGACCCCCAGGTCGTCGAGCTTCTTCAGGACCGCGCCGACGACGTCGTCGAGCTGCGCCATGCCCGCCTCGTAGACCGACCAGCCGTTCTCCGGAGTGCGCATCTTTTGATACTTATCGGAGAGGTGGGTCACGACGTGCATGCGCGTCGGATTCAGCCAGGCGAAGAACGGCTTGCCGGCCCCCTTGGCATTGTCGATGAACTTGAACGTATGGTCGACGATCTCGTCGTCGACGGTCTCCATCCGCTTCGGGTCGAGCGGGCCGGCGTCCTCGATCGTCTGCCGGCCGACGCGGCCCCAGCGGGGCTGGTCGGTCGGGTCGTCGCGGTCGGAGGCGAAGCAGTGGAGCAGGTTGCGGGGGCCGACGCGGTCCTTGAGCGCGGGCGGGTAGTTGGGGTGCGACGGGTCCTCCATCGCGTCGAGGTGGTAGAGGTAGCCGAAGAACTCGTCGAAGCCGTGGACGGTCGGCAGGAACTCGTTGCGGTCGCCCAGGTGGTTCTTGCCGAACTGGCCGGTGGCGTAGCCGAGCGCCTTGAGCGCCGTGGCGATCGTCGGCGCCTGGGACGGGATGCCGATGGCCGCGCCGGCCTGGCCGACGGTCGTCAGGCCGGTGCGGATGGGGAGCTGGCCGGTGATGAAATTGGCGCGGCCGGCGGTGCAGCTCGCCTCGGCGTAGTAATCCGTGAACAGCATCCCCTGCGATGCGAGCTTGTCGAGGTTCGGCGTCCGGCTGGCCATGATGCCGCGGTGGTAGGCGCCGACGTTGAACCAGCCGACGTCGTCTCCCATGATGACGACGACGTTCGGCCTCGTCGCACGAACGGCCTTCGGTGGAGTGGCCTCGGCCTTCGGCCGCGCCGCCGCCGCGAGTTCGCGCGGCCGCGGCGGGACGCCCTCCTGGGCCGAGGCCCGCGGGCGGCCGGCCGCCGCCGCGAAGCCGAGCAGGGCGCCGGCGGCGAGGACCGCCAGGGTTCGGAACATCGGGAACGGTCGCATGGAACCTCCTCGGTCGAACGATCGAACTTCGATCGGCGGGCGGACATTCTATCCCATCAACGCTTCGGCCCCGAGAGCGCGCAGCGGAAGCCGACGTGCGACATGCCGGTGTCGGGCGCGCCACCCTGGCGGGCGCTGGGGCGATAGCGGAGGCAATAGTCGTCGCTGCAGAGGAACGACCCGCCGCGCTGGACGCGGCGGGGGGCGGCGGGGTCGACGGGCCGGTCGGGGCCGGTCGGATCGTCGACGACCCGGCCGGCGCGACGGCGGTAGATCTCCGGATCGTAGTAGTCGACGCACCACTCCCAGACGTTGCCGGCCATGTCGAAGAGGCCGAAGCCGTTGGGTGGGAACGACCGCACCGGCGCGGTCGTGTGGAACCCGTCGTGGGCGACGTTCTTCGAGGGGAAGTCGCCTTGCCAGGTGTTGGCGCGGGGGCTCGATCGGGTCGGCGGCTCGTCGCCCCAGGTGTAATAGGTCCGGTCGAGGCCGCCGCGGGCGGCGCATTCCCACTCGGCCTCGGTCGGCAGGCGCTTGCCGGCCCAGCGGGTGAAGGCGACGGCGTCGTCCCACGAGACATGGACGACGGGGTGGTCGTCCTTGCCGTCGATCGTGCTGCCGGGCCCCTCGGGATGCCGCCAGTCGGCGCCGGGGGTCCAGCGCCACCACTGCGAGACGTCGCTCAGGTCGACGCGGCCGGTCGGGGCCCGGAAGACGAGCGAGCCCGGCACGAGCATTTCGCGCGGGGGCGGGGGGGTGCCGGGGGGCACCTGCCGCATGATCTCGTCGAGCGCCGGGGCCTTCTCGGCAGTTGTGACGTAGCGCGTGGCCGCGACGAACTCCTTGAACTCGGCGTTCGTGACCTCGGTCGCGTCGATGTAGAACCCGTCGACCCGGACCCGATGCGACGGCCGCTCGTCGGGCCAGGCCCGCTCCGAGTCGGTCCCCATCGTGAACGTCCCGCCCGCGACCCAGACCATCCCCGGCGGCGGCTGCGGTCGGTCGGCGACCGCGTGCCAACGCCTCGTCGCGGCGTAGGAGACGCCGAACGCGGCGAGGGCGAGCAAGGGGAGGAGCCAGGGACGCTTCATCGGTGGGCCGCCGGAGGTGCACGATCGCGAGGGATACCCCGGACGAGTATACTCGGACCGACCGCCTCGCCAAAGCCACCCCGCCGAGGTCGCCCGCCATGAAAATCGTCCGAATCGTTCATGTGATCGTTTGTTTGTTAACCTTCGCGGCCCCGGCGGCCAGCGCCGACGACGCCCGTGGATTGCGGTTGGACGTCACGCGGGACGCGTGGTTCTCGGAGGTCGGCCCGGAGGGCGACGGCAGCAACGGCGGGGCGCCGAGGTTGAAGCTGAAGTCGTATCAGGAGATGTCCCTGATCGACTTCGACACGAGGCCCCTCCGCGGCCGGGTCGTCGCCGGGGCGACGCTGCACCTGCAATCGGCGGGCGAGCCGCGTCTCAAGCGGGTCACCGTCGGCAGCTTCGGCGCCGACTGGGTCGAGGGGACGGCCAGCGAGTACCAGCCGCAGAAGGGCAGCTCGACGTTCAAGCACCGCAGGCACCCGGACACGCCCTGGACCGTAACCGGCAGCGACCTCGACTCCGTCATGCTCGGCCAGGGGGGGACGACCTGGCGGACCGCCGACGCCACGCCGCCGGACGGCCGCGGCTGGCAAGCCGTGGCCGTCGACCCGGCGATCGTCGCCGCGCGGGTGGCGGGGATCAGTTACGGGTTCTTGCTCTTCGATGACACCGGCTCGGAGTTCTCCCGCAAGGGGGACACGTTCACGCCGATCCCGTTCCCGAACCGATTCGTCTTCAGCAAGGACCAGAACAGGAGCGTCGCGCCGTATCTGATGGTCACGCTCGGTCCCGAGGACAAACAGGCTCCCGCGGCACCGAGCGGGTTGAAGGTCGATCCAGGGGACTTGCCGGCGGGCGAGGCGTTCGTCTCCTGGACCACCCCCGCCGACCGCGGTCCGGCCGGGACGATCGGGTTCTTCGTGCGCGTCGATGGTCAAGAGGTGCCTCGGTATCTGATCCCCCTCGCCGGCGCGGCGGGCGGTCGCGTGACGATGCACCTGCGCGACCTCGACCTCAAGCCGGGTGCCGAGGTCGCGCTGGAGGTCCGCGCGGTCGACGGCGCGGGGAACCTCGGGCCGGCGACGAAGGGGAAGGCCAGGGTCTCCGCGCGGGAGCCCCTGCCCTTGCCGCCGACGGTCGAGGCGAGGTCGGGCGACCCGCAGGGTGAGTGGCCGAGCCTGGGGACAGTCAAGGTCGCGATCGTCGACGAGCAGGACAAGGTCGCCCCCGAGACCGGCGCGACGATCCCCGAGCAGCCCGGGCCCTACTTCGTGGCGAATCACCTCTGGGACGCCCGCACGCGGCAACTCGAGCTCTTCGCGGCGAAGAACGAGTTCGTGGGCTTTCAGGTCGTCCTCCGCGGCGACGCCGGCGCCGTCGCGCCGGCCTTATCGTTCGAGGGGCCTGGCGCCGGAAAGCCAACGGCCGAGTTCGGCCGCATCCGCAACGTGTCGACGCCCAAAGGGCCCCTGCCCGACCCGATCGTCCCGTTCGACCGAACCCCTCGGGGCGAATCTCGGAAGGGGTCGAGCCTGTACGGCGAGGTCTACGTCCCCCACGACGCCAGGGCCGGCATGCATCGAGGGACCCTGACGCTCAAGGCCGGCGGCCGGACGCTGGACATCGGCGTCCGCCTCCGCGTCTGGGACTTCACCCTCCCCGACCACCTCAGCTTCCTTCCCGACATGAACTGCTACGACCTCCCCGCCAACGACCTCGATTACTACCGCCTCGCCCACCGCCATCGGACCGTGTTGAACCGCGTCCCCTACCACCACCGCGGCGACGTCGCCGACGGCTTCGCGCCGAAGATCCAGGGGGGTCGCTTCGACTGGACCGCCTGGGACCGCCGGTTCGGCCCGATGTTCGACGGCTCCGCCTTCGCCGACCTGCCGCGCAAGCGGGTGCCGATCGAATGCTTCTATCTCCCGTTGTTCGAGAACTGGCCGACGCCGATCGAGCCCCATTACAACGGCGATTCCTGGGCCGACCGCGCCTTCGATGCCGAATACCGCCGCGCGTTCGTCGCCGCCTCGCGCGCCTTCGCGGATCACATCCGCGAAAAGGGCTGGAATGAAACCTTGTTCCAGTGCTTCTTCAACGGCAAGAACGACTTCAAGCGCAATGGCTGGTCGCGCGCCACGTCCCCCTGGCTCCTGGACGAGCCGGCTCATCTCCAGGACTTCCTGGCGTTGCGCTACTTCGGCGCCGCGTTCCACGAGGGAATTCGGGGACATGAGGGGAAGGCGAAGCTCGTGTTCCGGGCGGACATCTCGCGGCCGCAGTGGCAGCGCGACACGCTCGACGGCTTGCTCGACTACAACGTCGTCGGCGGCGCGATGCGGCCCTATCACCGGATCGTGCTCGACCGGAAGCGCGAGCAAGGCCAGGTCGTCGTCGAGTACGGCAGCACCAACGCGGTCGACGAGGCGAACACGCAGCCCGTCGGCTGGTCGCTCGACGCCTGGGCGCTCGGCATGGACGGCGTCCTCCCCTGGCAGACCGTCGGCGGCGCCGAGTCGTGGACCAAAGCCGACACCCTCTCGCTCTTCTACCCTTCCCCCGACGGCCGCGGCGGCCCGTTCCCCTCGATCCGCCTGAAAGCCTTCCGCCGCGGGCAGCAGGACGTCGAGTACCTGACCCTCTGGACGATCCTCACCCGGCAACCCCGCTGGGCCGTCGGCCGCCGCGTCCGCGAATCCCTCCAACTCGTCGGCGAGCGCAAGGGCTCCGGCTTCAACGGCGGCGAGGACGCCGGCGTCGTCCACTACGACCGGCTCCGCCCCCGCGACCTCTGGGCCCTCCGCGTCCGCATCGCCCAGGCCCTCGACTCCGCCCACCCCGCCGCCCGCTCCCGCCTCCTCGACCTCCGCACCCCGCCGCGCGACCCTTCGCAACTGCCCGATCGCATGGCGCGGCAGTAGGGTCCGCTATTGCGGACCTCCTCATTCCTTTTGGGCGTGACCCGCCGCCCGCTCCCCTGGACTTCGTTTGCTGATAAGGAGTTGTGGCGGTAGGGGGTGGGAAACGAGGCCCCCCTGGGGCAGAACATCGGTCTCTACGCATCCGATGAGACCGCACCCAGGGGACCC
>DASZMJ010000290.1:0-2126 GCA_035551935.1 Isosphaeraceae bacterium | reverse complement strand
GGAATGAGACCCGTCCCGCGGGCGACCGGTCCTCGTCAGGCCGATCATCTCAACATGCCCGAGATCGGCGCGCGGGTGCGATTTCGCATCAGTCGGCGGGGCGCGCGGGCTGGTCCCATTGTCTGTCGGGGTTCATTCGTGTGATAATCCGCGTGTGATCGCCGGCCGTGTCCTAACATGGGCGATCGAACGGAGCCTCGGTCGGTCCGTCCGTTTCGGGGGGTGAGGCGTGAGGTGACGGGAAGACCGACGGGCCGGCGTTGAGGGGGTCCGGGTCGCGGCGCGAGGCGGCCCAGACCTTCGGGCTTAATTGGACGCCTCGACGGCGCATTCGTGCCACTGGTAAGGTATTTGGTCCGCGCCGCAGGTCGGCAACCGGCCCGGTCACGGGACGGCCCGGGGGGCGGGGCGAAATCGTCTTTCGGACTCAGGAACAACACGATGAGCAGCCAGAACGATCGCTCTCCGTTCGCGAGGTCCCCCCTGCCCCGGCGCGGCGCCGGCGGTAAGCCGAGGCGCCGTCTGCGGCCGTCCCTGGACGTGCTGGAAGGGCGCCTGGTGATGTCGAACGCGCCGATCGTCGTCACCAGCCTGGCCGACACCCTGACCCCCGGCACCCTGCGGTCGGCGATCCAGCAGGCGAACAGCCAGCCCGGGGGGAACGAGATCGACCTGAAGGCCTCCGGCACGTACGCGCTCTCGATGGGCTCGCTCTCGATCACCCCGGGCGGCGACGACCTGCTGATCACGAACACCAGCGGCGGCGGCGTCGCGATCGACGGCGGCAAGACCGACCGCGTCTTCGACATCAATTCGGGCGCCGGCTCGTCGGGGTTCTCGGTCGAGATCGACGGGGTGACGATCCAGAACGGCAACGCCAACTCGGCCGACCCCACCCTCGGCAGCGGCGGCGGCATCCGGGTCCAGGGGGTGGTCGTCCTCACGCTCAGTAACGACACCTTGCTGAGCAACCAGGCGGGCGCCAACGGCGGCGGCCTCGCGGTCGTGAACAGCCCGTTCAGCTCGGTCACGGTCAACAGCAGCCAGTTCCTCAAGAACGTGGCCGCGGGGGTCGGCGGCGGCGCCGAGACCGAGCCCGGGCAGGCGTCGATCGACGGCTTCACCAACGTCCTGTTCCAGAACGATTCGGCCACCAGCGGCGGCGCGATCGAAGACCCCGGCTCGTCCGTGTTGAACTTGACGCGCGACACGTTCGACGGCAACCGCGCCCTCGGCAGCGCCTCCGCGCCGAACGCCGGCAACGGCGGGGCCGTCGACGTGACCAACCCGACGGCCGTCACCGGCCCGATCAACGTCCAGATCCTCTACTCGCTCTTCACCAACAACTCGGCCTTCAGCGGCGTCAGCCCGGTCGTGGCCGGCACCGGCAACGGCGGCGCGATCAACAACGCGGCCGGGAACCTGAACCTCAACTACTCGCAGTTCGTCAACGACCAGGCCGCCGGCGGCGGCGGCGGCATCTTCTCCCCGGGCCTCCAGCTCACGGTCCAGGGGAGCACGTTCACCGCCAACCAGTCGGGCGCCTCCCTCGGGGTGAACAGCCCGAACACGGTCCCCGAGTCGGGCGGCGCGATCTACGCCGCGGGCACCGGGACGAACGCGGCCGGCGACGGCTCGTCGGTCTACAACACCACCTTCACCCAGAACAAGGCCACCGGCAACGGCGGCGCGGTCTTCGACGCCGGGCCCGGCGACCTGGCCCTCGTCAACGACACGATCGGCGCCGAGCCGGCCTCGAACGCCAACACCGCCGGACAGTACGGCGGCGGCCTCGCCATGCTCGGCGGGGCGAACCCGGGGACCCTCAACGTCGTCGACACGATCCTCTACAACAACACCGCCGCCACGGGCGGCCCCGACGTCGCCACGCTCAACGGCTCGTCGGTGACCGACTCGGTCGGCAACCTGGTCAAGACGCTGAGCGGGAGCAACGGCTTCGCGGCCAATACGTTGACGTCCGACCCGCTGCTCGGCCCGCTCGCCGACTACGGCGGCAGCATGGCCGGCGTCAACCCGCCCCTCAACGCCGCCGCGTACTCGCAGCCGATCCTGACCGAGGCCCTGACCGCCAAGAGCCCGGCGATCAACGCGGGGGTCGCGTCGTC